>JBBRVI010000022.1:0-20656 GCA_038247025.1 Acetobacterales bacterium | reverse complement strand
GCCGACCTTGTCCTCGCCCATGCTGCCCGGGCCAATTCGCTGCAGGAACCACGCTGATGCGCGCGCTGCCACTATCCATCGGGACCATTCACTTCGTCGGCATTGCCCGCCGCGGCGCGCACAAGGAAAGGGCCGCTGATGCGCGCGCTGCCACTATCCATCGGGACCATTCACTTTGTCGGCATTGCCCGCCGCGGCGCGGCACAAGGAAAGGGCCGCTGATGCGCGCGCTGCCACTATCCATCGGGACCATTCACTTCGTCGGCATTGCCCGCCGCGGCGCGGCACAAGGAAAGGGCCGCTGATGCGCGCGCTGCCACTATCCATCGGGACCATTCACTTCGTCGGCATTGGCGGCATCGGCATGTCGGGCATTGCGGAGGTGCTCCATAATCTGGGCTATACGGTGCAGGGCAGCGATATCGCCGAGGGCTACAACGTGACGCGCCTGCGCGAGGCAGGCATCCACGTCATGATCGGACATGCGGCGGAAAACCTGGGCCGCGCTCAGGTGATCGTCACCAGCACTGCCGTGAAGCGCGACAACCCCGAGATCCAGGCTGCCCGCAAGCGCCTTCTGCCGGTGGTGCGCCGCGCCGAGATGCTGGCGGAGCTCATGCGCCTCAAATGGGGCATCGCGGTGGGTGGCACCCATGGCAAGACGACGACCACCAGCCTGATCGCCTGTGTGCTGGAACAGGCCAAGCTGGACCCCACCGTCATCAATGGCGGCATCATCAACGCCTATGGCACCAACACACGCATGGGCACGGGCGAATGGATGGTGGTGGAGGCTGATGAATCCGATGGCAGCTTTCTGAGGCTCCCCAGCACGGTGGCCGTCGTCACCAACATGGACGCCGAGCACCTCGACCATTGGGGCACCGAGGAAGCGATGCGCGAAGGCTATGCGCAATTCGTTGGCAACATTCCCTTCTATGGTTTCGCCGTGCTCTGCGCCGACCACCCGGCCGTGCAGGCGATGATCCCCAAGCTGGATCGCCGGCTGGTCACCTACGGCTTCTCGCCCCAGGCGGATGTTCGCGCCGAAAAGGTTCTCACCAACCGGATGGGGGCCAGCTTCGAAGTGACCGTGCAGGACCGCATGACCGGACGGGCGCGCACCATGCAGCCCTTCCGCCTGCCCATGCTTGGCCATCACAATGTGCAGAACGCGCTGGCCGCCATCGCCATCGCTGTCGAGATGGACGTGCCGGAGGATGTGATCCGCGCGGCACTCGCCGGCTTCAAGGGCGTGAAGCGCCGCTTCACCCGTGTAGGCGAGACGGGCGGCATTACCGTGATTGATGATTACGGCCACCACCCGGTCGAAATCGCCGCGGTGCTCAAGGCAGCACGCCAAGCCGGCGCACGCGATGTGATCGCGGTGGTGCAGCCGCACCGCTACTCCCGCCTGAACCAGCTTTTCACCGAATTCTGCACCTGCATGAATGACGCGGGCACCGTCATTATCGCCGATGTCTTCGCGGCGGGCGAAGCGCCCATTGAGGGCGCGGACAAGGATGCCCTGGTCGAAGGCTTGCGCGCAGCGGGCCATCGCAGTGTGGTCCCCCTTCCCGAACCAGCCAGCCTGCCCGAGATGATCAACGCCATGGCGAAACCTGGCGACTACGTGATCTGCCTCGGCGCGGGCAATATCACCGCCTGGGCGCATGCGCTGCCGGGGCAGCTGGCTGAATTGCAGTCCCAAGGCGGGGGCCGCGTGTCACCCTTGAAGCGCGCATGAAGCCCATGGACCTCCGCCACGCGATGCCGGCGATCCGCGGCCGTGTGGAGGCGCAGGCTTCGCTGGCGCACTTCACCTGGTTTCGCGTCGGCGGCAACGCGGAGTGGCTCGCGCGCCCAGCGGATACGGATGATCTGCTGGGCCTGCTCGCCGCGCTTGATCCTTCCACGCCGCTGCACGTTCTGGGCGCGGCCTCCAACATCATCATCCGTGATGGCGGCCTGCCCGGCGTGGTGCTGCGCCTAGCGCGCGGGTTCGGCGGCGTGACCGCCGAGGCGAATGGCGTGATCGCAGGCGCCGGCGCACTGGATGTGACCGTGGCCGAGCATGCGGCGGCTGCGGGCCTGGCCGGGCTTGAGTTTCTGAGCGGCATTCCCGGCACCATCGGTGGCGCCATCGCCATGAATGCCGGCGCCTATGGGCGCGAGATGGCGGATATTCTGGATTGGGCCGAAATTGCCACGCCGCAGGGTCTGGTTCGGCTGGATGCGGCCGGGCTGGCACTGTCCTACCGCCATGCGCGCCTGCCCGAGCGTGGCGTGGTAACGCGGGTCAGGCTGCGCGCGTCACCCGGTGACGCCGTGCAGATCGCCATCCGCATGGCCGAAATCCGCGCGGCGCGCGAGGCCACACAACCCCTGCGCGCGCGCACCGGCGGCAGCACCTTCCGCAACCCAGAAGGGCACAAGGCCTGGGCGCTCATTGACGCCGCCGGCTGCCGCGGCCTTTCGCGCGCCGGCGCGCAGGTCAGCGAAAAGCACTGCAATTTCCTGCTCAATACGGGCGGCGCCACCGCCGCCGATCTGGAAGACCTGGGCGAAGAGGTTCGCGCCCGCGTGCTGGCCCATTCGAGCGTTGATCTCCACTGGGAAATCAAGCGCATCGGGGAGCCGGGATGAACGCCATGACGTCCATTCGCCGCAGCCCTGCACAAACCCGCGTGGCAGTGCTTCTTGGCGGCATTTCAGCCGAGCGCGAGGTCAGCCTGGCCACCGGCGCCCAGGTCATAGCAGCACTCCGTGAAGCGGGCTTCGAGGTCTCGTCCATCGAGGTCACGCAGGATCTGCCCGCCACCATCGGTGCCCTTGCCGCCGCGCGGCCCCATGCCGTCTTCAACGCGCTGCATGGCCGCTTTGGCGAGGATGGCTGCATCCAGGGCGTGCTGGACTGGATGGGCCTGCCCTATACGCATTCTGGCGTGCGCGCTTCCTCGGTCGCGATGGATAAATCCGCGGCCAAGGCCGTGTTCCACGCGCATGGCCTGCCGGTTGCGGCACACCGCATCGTCTCACCCGAGGAACTTGAAGAAGCGGACCCGCTGCCCCTGCCCTATGTGGTGAAGCCGGTGGATGAGGGCTCCTCCGTGGGGGTGACCATCCTGCGCGAGGGCGACAATCGCCGGCAGGAGATCGCGCGCACCTGGAAATTCAGCCGACGCATCATGACCGAGAGCTACATCCCCGGCCGCGAACTCACCGTCGCAGTGATGGGCGATGAGGCCTTGGCCGTCACCGAAATCGCGACCGGCAACGTCTTCTACGATTACGAGGCGAAATACGCCGATGGCGGCAGCCGCCACATCCTGCCCGCTGCCATCCATCCTGATGTGGCGCGCGAGGCGATGCGGGTGGCCGTGGCCGCCCACCAGGCGCTGGGCTGCCGGGGCGTCAGCCGATCCGACTTTCGCTATGACGATACGGCGGGCGAGCCGGGTCAGCTTTACCTGCTGGAGGTGAACACCCAGCCGGGGATGACGCGCACCTCGCTCCTGCCCGAGCAGGCGGCGCATCGCGGTATCGGCTTCCCAGCGCTCTGCATCTGGATGGTGGAGGAGGCACGCCATGGCCCGTAACGCCCGCGCCGCGCAGTCGCTGAAGCGACCGTCCGCGACACGCCTTTGGTTCAAGAGGCGCCGCGCCTGGCTGCGCGGGTTTGGCCTCGCCGCGCTGACGCTGGGGGGGCTGGCTGCCGTGGCGCTCGGCGTGATCGCGGTTGACCCTGCGGCGCGCATGCGTGAGACCACCTCCTGGCTCGCGGCCCTCGGCCGGGGCCCCGGGCTTTCCGTCCAGGAAATTCGCATAGAGGGACGCGAATTCGCCCCGCGCGAAGCCCTGCTTGCCGCCATTGGCATCAAGCCGGGCGACGCCATGCTGGATTTCCAGCCCGCCGCCGCCAGGCAGCGCCTGGAGGACATCGCCTGGGTTGAAACTGCGCATGTGGAGCGCCGCCTGCCGGGGACCATCCTCATCCGCATCACCGAGCGCCGCGCCTTCGCCGTCTGGCAGCGCGAGGGCCGCTTTTCGGTCATTGACCGCGAGGGCCGTGTGATGGCGACCGAGCGGCTGGAAGCCTTCGGTCCGCTTCCTCTGGTGGTGGGCCTGGGCGCCGAGCGCGTGGCCGCGCAGATGATTGATCTGCTCCGCAGCGCACCCGAAATCGCCGATCGTGTTCAGGCCATCATCCGCGTCTCCGACCGGCGGTGGAATCTGCGCCTCCATAATGGCGCCGATGTGATGCTGCCCGAAGGCCATGAGGAGGCGGCCATCACCCGCCTCGCCGAGCTCCAGGCGCGCGAGCGTCTGCTGGACCGTCCGCTCGCCGCCGTGGATATGCGCCTGCCCGACCGCCTGGTGGTCCGGATGCAGGCACCCGCCACCCCGACGCCCGCCCCCACTGCCACCCCTGCTCGGAGCCAGCGCGGATGAACGAAATCATTCGCTACACCCCACCCCGCGCCGAGCTTCCCATACGCGGCATCCGAATGGGCCGGGCACGAAGCGGCGTGTTTGGCGTGCTGGACATCGGCTCCACCAAGGTGGTCTGCATCATCGCCCGCATCGAGAGCGACGGCACGCCGCGCGCGCTCGGCTTTGGCTGGCAGAAATCGCGCGGGGTGAAGGCCGGCTCCATCGTGGATATGGAGGAGGCCGAGCGCAGCATTCGCGCCGCCGTGGCTTCCGCCGAGGAGATGGCGGACACGCTGCTCAAGGGCGTGATCGTCAACCTCTCCTGCGGGCAGCCGGAGAGCCGGCTGCACAACATCCTCTGGCAAGTGAATGGCCGCGCGGCGACCATGGCCGATCTCGCCGGCATCATGACCGAGGGCGTGCGGCGCACCCAGGCAGAAGGGCGGGAGGCGGTGCACAGCTTCCCGCTCGGCTTCACGGTGGATGCGACGGGCGGCGTGGATGATCCCCGCGGCATGGTCTGCGATACCCTGGGTGCCAGGCTGCATGTGCTCGATGCGGCGAGCCACGCGCTCTACAACCTCGGCCAATGCCTCCAACGCTGCGAACTTGCGGTGGAGGAATTGGTCGCTTCGCCCTTCGCCGCCGGCCTCGCCACCCTCGTGGATGATGAGCGCGAGTTGGGCGCGGTCTGCGTGGATATGGGCGGCGGCACCACCAGCCTCGCCGCCTTCGCCGAGGGGCGGTTGATGCACACCGCCCAGCTTCCCGTGGGTGGCTGGCAGGTGACCAATGACTTGGCGCGCGTTCTGTCCACGCCCATCGGCCACGCTGAACGGCTGAAGACCATGCATGGCAGCGTGCTGGAATCCGCCGAGGACCGGGGCGAAATGCTGCCCGTGCCCATGGTGGGCGAAGATGACGACCAGATCGCCCGCATCCCACGCGAGATGATCGTAAAGATCATTCGTCCGCGCCTGGAGGAAAGCTTCGAATTGCTTCGCGACCGGCTGGATTGCTCCGGCCTGCCCGCCGAATTCCGCCGGCGCATCGTGCTGACGGGCGGTGCCAGCCAGCTCAATGGCGTGCGCGAACTGGCCGGCCGCGTTCTGGGCCGCGAGGTTACGGTGCGCACCGGCCGCCCGCGCCTGGTGCGCGGTCTGCCCGAAACCGCGTCCGGCCCTGGCTTCGCGGGCGCCATCGGCCTGCTGGCCTGGGCGGCAGGGGAAGGAAAGCCCTTACTGGACATCACACCGGCAACCACCCACGGATCAGGTATGATGCACCGAGCCCTCGCCTGGGTTCGGGAGAAATTATGACGGAAATCGGAAATTTGCCCTGTGGATAACGGGGACAGAACAGGATTTCGGGCAGACGCGAATCGAATGCGGTGGTTTAAGCTATCTTGAGGAGAAATCGTCCATGACATTGAATCTGACTCTGCCGGTAACCCAGCACACGGATTTCTCGCCCCGCATCGCGGTGATCGGCGTGGGCGGCGGTGGCACGAATGCCGTAAACAACATGATCAATCTCGGGCTGGATGGCGTCGAGTTCATCGTGGCCAACACCGACGCGCAGGCACTGGTCAGCAGCCGCGCCGAGCGCCGCGTGCAGCTCGGACCCCACCTGACGCAGGGCCTGGGCGCCGGCGCCAAGCCGGAAATCGGCCGCGCTGCAGCGGAAGAAGCCACCGACGAACTGGCCCGCCATCTCGAAGGCTGTCACATGGTCTTCGTCACCGCCGGCATGGGCGGCGGCACAGGCACAGGGGCGGCGCCCGTCATCGCACGCATGGCACGCGAGCGCGGCATCCTCACAGTGGGCGTCGTCACCAAGCCCTTTGATTTCGAAGGGCCAAAGCGCAAGCGCAGCGCAGATCTCGGCCTGGAGGAACTTCAGCAATTCGTGGACACGCTGATCATCATCCCCAACCAGAACCTCTTCAAGCTGGCGAATGACCGCACCACCCTCGCCGAAGCCTTCAAGATGGCCGACAATGTCCTCTATATGGGCGTGCGCGGCGTGACTGACCTCATGGTCAATCCAGGCCTTGTGAACCTCGATTTCGCCGATATCCGCACCGTCATGGCCGAAATGGGCAAGGCGATGATGGGCACGGGCGAGGCCGAGGGCGAAGGCCGCGCAACGCAAGCCGCCGATTCCGCCATCAACAACCCGCTGCTGGAAGACACCTCCATGCGCGGCGCGAAGGGTGTGCTGATCAACATCACCGGCGGCCTGGACATGACCCTCTTTGAGGTGGACGAGGCCATGTCGCGCATTCGCCGCGAGGTGGATGAGGATGTGAACATCATCTTTGGTTCCGCGATTGACGAGACGATGAATGGCCGCATCCGCGTCTCCGTGGTCGCCACCGGCATTGACGCCGCCAGCGCGGCCGTAAGCCCACAGGCAGCAGGCCCGCGCCTGGCCGTGGTCAACGCTCCGGCCCCGACATCTGCCTCGGCACATGCGCCGGCCGCCGCGCGTGGCGGCTCCGGCCCGCTCGGCGCGCCGATCGTGCCCGCCACGCCGCGTCGGCCGGTTCAGGTTGGTGGCGGTGCCGGGCTTTTGCGCCAGCCCGCCGCTGCCTCTGCACCGATCATGGCCCGGCAGGTCGTTTATGCTGAGGAGATGCCGCAACCCGTGCCAGTGCAAGCGCCGCCGCCGCCTGTCGCTGCATCGGCCCCCTATCAGGCAGCACCGCAACAACCCTCCCTGCCGGAGGGTGGCCAGGGTGCGGGCTGGCGAGGGCTGTTCCGCAACGCCACCGGCCTCATGCGCCGCAACGTCGAGGAACCGACCCTGGCGCGCACCGAGCCCGTGGCTTCGCAGCAGCCCCGTCCCCCCGCGCCGATGCGGCCCGCCCAGCAGGCGCAACCGGATGAGATGGGGTTGGATATTCCTACCTTTTTGCGCCGGCAGAGCAATTAGGGATGAGGCAAGGGGCGCTGCCCCTTGACGCAGCCCAAGGCCATTGGCCTTGGGGAACCCCTTCAAGCAGGCTGGTTCACTTTATTTTTGTAGTTGCAATGGGCCGCCGCCTGGCAACGCCAGCATTCGGGCGTGCGGGCCCTGCAGATATACCGGCCGTGCAAAATCAGCCAATGATGGGCATGCCGTAGCAGTTCCGGCGGGATACGCTTGACCAGGCCATCCTCCACCACACGCGTGGTCTTGCCAGGCGCCAGGCCCGTGCGGTTGCCCAGGCGAAAGATATGCGTGTCCACCGCCATGGTCGCCTCGCCGAACATCACATTGAGCACCACATTGGCGGTCTTGCGGCCAACGCCCGGCAGTGCCTCCAGCCCCGCACGATCCTGCGGGACCTCGCCGCCATGGCGCTCGTCCAGCATCCGCGACAGAGCAGCCACGTTCTTCGCCTTGGCCTGCCAGAGGCCGATCCGGCGGATCAGCTGGCCAATCCCCTCTGCCCCCAGGGCGACCATGGCGGCGGGCGTGGGGGCCGCGGCGAACAGCGCTGGCGTCACCTTGTTCACCATCGCATCCGTCGTCTGCGCGGACAACACCACCGCCACCAGAAGCGTGAAGCCATCGCTGTAAAGCAACTCCGTCTCCGGCTCGGGATTGCTGGACGCAATGGAGCGGATGAACTCACCCGCTTGCCCGCGCGACATGAGGCGCGCACGACGCGGCGCTGTCGCGGTGCCATGAATAGGGGTTTTCACCATGGAAATCATCCTATCTGATAGGGAGATGCCGCAAAGCCCCACCCTGTTCGAAGCACGCTCCTCGCCACTGAATAGCCTCGATACCCGGGGCTTTCAGATTGTGTCGGGCCTGCTGATCCTGGGTTTCACCTTCAGTGGCACCGTCTTCACCCTCATGGGCGCCTGGCCCGTTCTGGTGTTTGCAGGCGTCGAAACCTTGTTGGTCATCGGCCTGTTGGCCGGCTACCGCCGCCACGCTGCCCGCAGCCTGGAGACCGTAACCCTCAGCCAGGGGGAACTCACCATCCGCCGGCGTGATGGCAAGCGGCGCGAGGAAGCCAGCTTCGACCCCTTCTGGGCGAGGCTGCGCTGGGAGGACACGCGCCTTTTCGTTGGCCATCGCAGCCGAGTGATCGAAATCGGCCGCTTTCTGACGCCTGAGGAGCGCGAGGACCTGGCGCAAAGCCTGACCGACGTCCTGCGCCGCTACCGCGAGCCCGTCTTCGACAATCCCCAACTGCGCTGAAGCATCCCAAGCTCAAGGGGAATCACTTGAGCGGGTAAAGATGCTCCAAAAACAATGAGCTAGGGGAGAAGGCGTAGGTCCCTGCAAAAGCAACGTGCTCTAGGCGGGCGAGGGCTGGCGCGGTAAACCGCGCTCATGAACTCTGCGCTCCGTCCCGTGATGCTGATGATCCTGGATGGCTGGGGCCATCGCGAGGAGCGCGGCGACAATGCCGTGGCCCTCGCCCACACGCCGAATTTCGACAGGCTCTGGGCGGAATGCCCGCACGCCTTCCTGCGCACCTCGGGCCTCGATGTCGGGCTTCCCGAAGGGCAGATGGGCAATAGCGAAGTGGGGCATCTCAACATCGGTGCCGGGCGCGTGGTCATGCAGGAGCTACCTCGGATTGATGCGGCCATCGCCGACGGTTCACTTGCGCGAAAGCCGGCGCTGACGCTGTTCATTGCCAAGCTGCGCGCGAGCGGTGGCACGGCGCATCTGCTGGGCCTCGTCTCACCAGGTGGCGTTCACAGCCATCAGCGCCATGCGGTGGCATTGGCAAAAATCCTCACCGATGCGGGCTTGCCGGTGATCATTCATGCGCTGACCGATGGGCGGGACATGCCGCCATGCTCGGCCGGTGCGGCGCTGGCCTCCCTGCCCGCCGACGTGCGCATCGGCACGGTGATCGGCCGCTACTGGGCCATGGACCGCGACCATCGCTGGGACCGCGTACGCAAGGCCTGGGCCGCCATGGTGCTGGCGAAAGGCGAAGCGACGGCACCCGACGCGCAAGCCGTCGTGGCACAAGCCTATGCCGAGCATGCGACGGATGAGTTCATTCCCGCGACCGTGTTGCCTGGCTATACCGGCATGGCGGATGGCGATGGCCTGCTTTGCTTCAACTTCCGCTCGGACCGTTCACGCGAAATCCTCACGGCCCTGCTCGATCCCGCCTTCACCGGCTTCGCGCGGGAGCGCAGCCTGGCTTTCGCGGCCACGCTCGGCATGGTCACGTATTCACGCGAACTGGACCCGCTGATCCCCGCGCTGTTTGCGCCTCAACCCATGCACGATCTTCTGGGCGGCGTGGTGAGTGCCGCTGGCCGCAGACAACTGCACATGGCCGAGACCGAGAAATACCCACACGTCACCTTCTTCTTCAATGGCGGCGAGGAAGCGCCCTATCCTGGCGAGACGCGCATCGTGGTCCCTTCCCCCAAGGTCGCCACCTATGATCTTCAGCCCGAGATGAGCGCGCCCGAACTCACCGCGCGCGCTGTGGGCGCGATCCGTGAGGGTCAGCAGGACCTCATCATCGCGAACTTCGCCAATGCCGACATGGTGGGCCATACCGGCTGCCTGGAAGCGGCGATCCGCGCAGTGGAGGCGGTGGATGCGGGGCTCGGCGCCATTGCCGATGCGGTGCGGGCCGCGGGCGGCGCGCTTCTCGTCACCGCCGATCACGGCAATGCAGAACTGATGCGCGACCCGGTGACGGGCGCCCCGCACACGTCGCACACCACCAACGTGGTGCCGGTCTTCCTGATGAGCGGGCCGCACGCTGTTGCCCTGCACAATGGCCGCCTGGCCGACATCGCACCCACATTGCTGGCGCTGATGGGCCTGCAGCAACCCGCCGCCATGACCGGCCAGAATTTGATCCAGGGAGTTTAAATATGACCTTGCGCGTGGCGGTCCAGATGGACCCGATTGAAAGAATCGGCATAGATGGCGACAGCACCTTCGTTCTGATGCTGGAAGCTCAGGCGCGCGGCCATGCGCTGTGGCACTACCAAGTGAAGCATCTCTCGATGCAGGCCGGGCGCGTCATCGCCCATGGCTACCCCGTGAAGGTGCGGCGCGAGAAGGGCAACCACTTCACCTTCGGCGATCCTGTGGAACTGGACCTCGCCAAGGATGTGGATGTGGTCCTGATGCGGCAAAACCCGCCATTTGACATGGCTTACATCACCGCGACCCACCTGCTGGAGTTTATCCATCCCAAGACGCTGGTGGTGAATGACCCCGCAAGCGTGCGCAACGCGCCGGAAAAGCTGTTTGTCCTGAACTTCCCCGAGCTGATGCCCGATACACTGGTCAGCGCCGACATGCGCGAGATCCAAAAATTTCGCATGAAGCATGGCGACATCATCGTGAAGCCACTTTTCGGCAATGGTGGCGTCGGCGTGTTTCATTTACAGCCCACTGACTCCAACCTGTATTCCCTGATTGAGATGTTCACCGAACGCTCGCGCGAGCCGCTGATGATCCAGCAATACCTCCCGGCGGTGCGCGAGGGCGACAAGCGCATCATCCTGGTGAATGGCGTGGCGATGGGCGCCATCAACCGCGTTCCGCCCACTGGCGATGCGCGCGGCAACTTGCGCGTGGGCGGCCGGCCCGAGCCCACCAAGCTGACGGAGCGGGAGCTGGAAATCTGCGCCACCATCGGGCCAGCGCTGCGCGAGCGCGGACTGATCTTCGTGGGCATTGACGTGATCGGCGGCTACCTGACCGAAATCAACGTCACCTCCCCCACCGGTCTGCAGGAGCTGGCGCGCTTCGATGGCATCCACCTGGAACGTGCCATCTGGGATGTGATCGAGGAAAAGCGTCGCCTTGGTTGATCGAGCAAAGTGGGCCGTATCCTCACGGCTTCACAGCTTCAACTCCACCATGACGGGCACGTGATCGCTGGCCCTTTCCCATCCGCGGGCGGGCTTGAGAATTTCATGCCGCACCAGATTGCCGCGCAAATCCTGACTGACCCAGATGTGGTCCAGCCGCCGGCCGCGATCCGCCGCTTCCCAATCCTTCGCGCGGTAGGACCACCAAGTGTACATCTTCTGGTCGGCCGGCACGAAGTGGCGCAGCGCGTCATGCCAGTCGCCCGCCTTCTGCCAGGCGGCCAGCGCCTCCACCTCAATGGGCGTGTGCGAAACGACATCGAGCAGTTGCTTGTGCGACCAGACATCATGCTCAAGCGGCGCGATGTTGAGATCGCCGACCAGGATGGAGCGGCGTGCGGGGCCGTGGGAGGCGAACCAAGCGGTGGCCTCGGCGATGAAATCGAGCTTATGGGCGAATTTCGGATTGACCTCGCGGTCGGCAATGTCCCCGCCGGCGGGGACATAGAAGTCGTGCAGGTCAATCGGGCCGCCTGGGGCATCGAGTGTGACGCCCAGGTGCCGGCAATCGCCCTTCATGCACCAATCAGGATCTTCGGCGCGGGTGATGAAGGGGATGCGCGAAAGGATCGCCACGCCGTTGTAGCCCTTCATCCCGCGCATCATGACATGGTCGAAGCCGAGTTCGCGCACGCCCTCATGCGGGAAGTGCTCATCGGGGCATTTCGTCTCCTGCAGGCAGAGCACGTCTGGGCGCAGCGCCGCGTCAAGGTCGCGCAGCAGTGGCAGCCGCAACCGGACGGAGTTGATGTTCCAGGTGACAATGCGCAGCGCGGACAAGGGCGGGACTCGCTGAGAGGTGAGAACCCGGTGTGCCGCGCTGCGACAGGTTTGGAAAGTCAGCCTTCCAGCTTGTCCTGCGTCTTCGTCTCGAAATCGCTCGCCTCATGGCGCTCGCGCAGCTGGCCCTCGGGCTCGCCCATCATGCGGTTCACCATCCGCCCCCGCAGCACGGCGGGGCGCGCATGGACCTGGTCCGCCCAGCGCACCACGTTCTTGTATTCCTGCACCTGGAGGAACTCGGCCGCGCCATAGGCCCAGCCCTTCACCAGCCCGCCATACCAGGGAAATACGGCGATATCGGCGATGGTGTAGTCGGGGCCGGCCAGATACTCGCTCTCCCCCAGCCGGCGGTCGAGCACGTCAAGCTGGCGCTTCACCTCCATGGCGAAGCGGTCAATCGGGTATTCCATCTTGCTGGGCGCATAGGCATAGAAATGCCCGAAGCCGCCGCCAAGATAAGGCGCGCTTCCCATCTGCCAGAACAGCCAGGAGAGGCATTCGGCGCGGGCAGCCGTCTCGGTCGGCAGGAACGCGCCGAATTTCTCGGCCAGGTGCATGAGGATGGCGCCCGATTCGAAAACGCGAATGGGCGTGGGTCCGCTGCGGTCCAGCAGCGCTGGAATCTTGGAATTGGGGTTCACGCCAACAAACCCGCTGCCGAACTGGTCGCCCTCGCTGATGCGGATCAGCCAGGCGTCGTATTCGGCGCCGCTGCGGCCCAGTGCCAGAAGCTCCTCCAGCATCACGGTCACCTTCACGCCATTGGGGGTGCCCAGCGAATAAAGCTGGAGCGGGTGCCGCCCGACCGGCAGCTCCTTCTCATGCGTAGAGCCGGCGATGGGCCGGTTGACATTGGCGAAGCGCCCTCCGTTGGCCTTATCCCAGGTCCAGATCGCGGGAGGAGTGTATTCGGTCATGCGTCAAGCTCCAATTGCTGCCCCCCCATATGGGGCTCAGCCGGGCGAATGGGAGGATGCAGCGAGGGCTGTGCGCTCAATCGGGAGCAAGCAGTCGCTTTTCGAGCGTCCTGAGGCGCTGATTGAGCGGCATCTGGGCAGCCTCGATCTGATCCTGCACATAGTCGAGCGAGATGGCGGGCGAGAGGTTTGGCGATGTCGGCACACGCCCTGCCAGGGCCGCCTCCAGCGCGGCCATGCGCTCTCGCAATTCAGTGCCCAGGCCGGTGAGTGCAAAGCGGAGCGCCGCGACCTCACCCAGCATGGCCGCACCCGCTGCCGCCGTGGCCTGAGCCTCGCGCAGCTGGGCCACCTCGCGGCGCAGGGCCTGCGTGCGCAACCCGAGCTGCGCGGCCCACGCCTGTTCGACTGACACCGGGCCTGGATCAGCGTCCACCGCACCCGGCCGCCTTTGCCCTTCCTCGGATTCCATGAATTCCTGGAAGGTCGCTGCTCGCCGGCCCGGATCGGCCATGAGGGCCTGAAGATGCAGGGCGAAGCCCCCCTCATCAGGCCATCGGCCGAGCACCGCCAAGTAAAGATTGGTGAGGAAATCCTCATCCGAACCATGCAGCAATTCGCCGAGGGTGATCATGGAGCGCCGCCCGGCAAGTTCACTCCAAGCCGCGCATAAAGCGCGCCGAGCCGCTCGGCATAGCGTGCGGGGCTGAACAGGGCGGCGCGCGCAGGCCCGCCAGCCTCCAGACGGTGCCGCAGCGCGTCATCGTGATCCAGTGCGCGAAGGGCCTCGGCCAGGGCGCGCGTATCAGTGGGGGTCACGGTCAGGGCGGCATCGCCCACCACCTCGGGCAGGCAGGAGGTATTGGAGGTGAGGACCGCCGTGCCGGCCTGCATCGCTTCGACTGCCGGCAGGCCGAAGCCCTCATACAGCGAAGGGAAGCACAGTGCGCGCGCGTGCCGCAGCAGGATGTCCACATCAAGCTGCGGCACATAGCCCAGATAGCGGATGCGCCCATCGGTGGAGCGCGTGCCGTTCGCCTCGGTCAGCAGACGCAGCTCCTGCTTGCCGTGATGAGCGAGGCCTCCGACGATGATGAAAGGCGTCTGTGAGCCCGAGGCGAGGTAGGCATCCAGCATTCGCGCGAGATTCTTGCGGGGTTCAACGCGCGAGAGAAACAGGAAAAAGCCTCGCGGCTCCAACTGGTGCACGCGCCGCAGCCGCGCCACCGACATTTCCTCGTCCATCGCCTCGCGCGGGGGATAGACCGCCTGGTAGGTGTTGGTGATGCGCTCTGGGGAAATCCCCATCAGCGAGATCATGTCCTGCCGGGCGTGTTCGGAGACGGTGACGATGTGCTCCGCATTTTGCGCCAGGCTGCGCACGGTGTTGAGCCAGTTCGCCTTGAAGTCGAGCGTGGCCCAGGGCAGGCGCAGCGGGATCAGGTCATGGATCGTGTAGATGTTGCGCGCACCGGCCAGGCGCAGCGGATGGATATGCATCCAATGCATCAACGCAGGCGGGGGCCCGGGGGCGCGGATCGCCATGAGGCTGCGTCGCAGGGCGAAATGCAGCTGTGCGCGGCCGAAGGCGTCATCCGCGTTCCACAGCTCGTCCAGCAGCGGCAGGTTGGCCGTGGCGAAGGTTTCATAAGTGATGGCGGAAGTGGCCGATACATCCACCACGCGTGAGACTGGAATGGATTGCGCCATCGGTCCGCGCGGATGGCGCAGCAGCGCGAGCAGCCTCTCATGCAGCGCCCGTCCCGGCAGGACGCGGGCGTCAAAGAAGCGGACCTCGCGCTCCGCCTCATCGGCCACGGTGGGAAGGGGACGCCCATAAAGCATGCCCAGCGAGGCACCCATGCCCCGCAAAGTTGCGGAATGGCCCCGCGCGTAGGTTGTGATCCCGGTGCCGTGTGAGAGCGTCAGGGGGAACCCGTCCATCCAAATCCGCGGCGCATCACGTGTCATGCGGGCACCTTGCCTTTCGGCCGGCAACGCGACAAGTGTTCCGCGTCAACACAGTCGTGCCACCAAATGACCGGCTTTGTCCGCCACCCCACGCCAGTCCCTTCTGAAAGGCCTGCCATGAGTGCTTCCGACATCGTGCCGGTGATCCTCTCCGGGGGAACCGGCAGCCGGCTTTGGCCGTTGTCTCGGGAGTCGCACCCCAAGCAGTACTGGCCGCTGCTTTCCTCCTGGACGATGGTGCAGGAGACGGCGCGGCGGGCCAGGGGCGCAGGTTTCGCGCCGCCGGTCGTTGTCGTGGGCGAGACGCACCGCTTTCTGGTCGCCGAACAGATGCGCGACGCGGATGTTGCGAACCCGCAGATCCTGCTGGAGCCGGAGGGGCGCAACAGCGGCCCCGCCATCGCCGTCGCGGCGCTGCTGGTGGCTGAGGTCAATCCCGATGCCGTGCTGTGGATCATGGCCGCCGATGCCTCGATCGCGCATCCGCAAGCGCTGCATGCTGCGCTGGAATTGGCCGCCGCCGCCGCTCGGACAGGGCGAATTGTCACATTCGGCGTGACGCCGGATCGCCCGCAGACGGGCTTTGGCTACATCGAGATGGGCGAGGCGCTTTCCGATGTCCCTGGAGTGCGGCAGGTTGTGCGCTTCACCGAGAAGCCGGACCTGGCCACCGCCCAGCGGCTGTACGCCGACGGAAAGCATGTCTGGAACAGCGGCATGTTCGTCGCCACCGCAAGCATCCTCATCGCCGAGCTGCACGAACATGCGCCTGAGGTTCTGGCAGCAGCGCGCGCGGCCCTCACTTCTTCGCAGCGCGACCTCGATTTCATCCGTCTGGGCGCCGAGGAGTTCCGCAAGGCGCCGGCCATCTCGATTGACTATGCGGTCATGGAACGGACACGCCAGGCCGCCGTGGTCCCGGCCGATTTGGGCTGGAGCGATGTGGGCAGCTGGGACGCGCTTTGGGAAACCTCGGTCAAGGATGCGGATCAGAACGTGCTGCAAGGGCCGGTGGAGGCGCTCGATTCCAGCGGCTGCTTCGTTCGTTCGGAAGGCCTGCTGACAGCCGTCCTGGGGCTGCGCGATGTCGTGGTGGTGGTGACGGATGATGCCGTGCTCGCCCTCCCGCGTGACCGCGCGCAGGATGTGAAGAAAGTGGTGGAACGGCTGAAGGCGCGTGGCGTGAAGCAGGCGGCCGAACACCGGCGCATGTACCGCCCCTGGGGCCATTATGAAGGCCTGATCATGGGCGACCGCTTCCAGGTGAAGCAGATCGTGGTCATGCCCGGGGGCCGGCTTTCCCTGCAAAAGCACCATCACCGCGCCGAGCATTGGGTGGTGGTGCGCGGCACGGCGCGTGTGCAGCGCGATGCCGAGAGCCTGCTCCTCTCCGAGAACCAGAGCGTTTATCTGCCGCTGGGCTGCGTCCACCGGCTGGAAAACCCCGGCATGATCCCGCTCGCGCTGATCGAGGTGCAGGTCGGCTCCTATCTCGGTGAGGATGATATCGTGCGCATCGAGGACACCTATGGGCGCAGATGATGGCAGCAGGGGCCACCTGGCCCCCGCACGACGTCGAGCCTGACGCATGTCCGCTCCGCCGCGCTTCATTTTCGACCTTACCGCTCTGCTGGGTCTCATGCTGCTGCATCGGGCGCCCATGGGGATCGGGCGGGTGCAGATGGCCCTGCTGGAAGCGGGGCTGACGCCGGGTGAGGCGCCGCTTTTCGAACTGACAGCCTTCTCGCCCGAGCAGGGGCGGTTCATTGAATTTCCTGCAATACTGCTGCTCGCCCTCATCCAGTCCGCGCGCGAGGGCGGGCGCCATGACGCTCCTTCCTGGGTGGCTTTGCTGGAGGCCGCCGGTCATCTCCGCAAGGGCGCCCCCCCCATGGCTTTCGGCCCAGGCGACCGCGTTCTGGCCCTTGGGCTCAGCGCTGCGGACACCGCGCAACTGCGCCGCCTGCGCGAGCTTCGCCAGGTGCATCACGTCGTCATATGCGCGCTGTTTTATGACGCTATTCCCCTGGCCACACCTGAGCATTGCGCGCCGGCGCTGTCGCGCAGCTTCTCTGAGTATTTTCTCGCGCTGTGCCTGCAAATTGATCGCGCGGTGGCGATCAGCAGGCATGCGGCGCAGGATTTTCAACTTTGGCAGCGGCGGATGCTCCCGCATCTGGATATCCCCGTCGGCGTGATGCCGCTGGATGCCCAATTCCCGGCCTCAGCGAAAGCAGCCGACGCGCAATTGCCCAAGCTGCTCCAGGAAGGCCGCCCGTTTGTGCTTTGCGTGGCGACAATCGAGGGGCGCAAGAATCATCTTCTGCTGCTGCACTCCTGGCTCACCCTGTTGCGCCGGCATGGGGACGCGGTCATCCCGGACCTCGTCCTCGTTGGCCGGCCTGGCTTCGAGGGCGAGGCAGCATTGCGCCTGATCCAGGCGTCACCAGAGCTTCGCCGGTGTGTGACGCACCTGCAGGACATCAGTGATGGGCTGCTGGGCGAGCTGTATGATCGCTGCCTCTTCACCATTTTCAACAGCTTCTACGAAGGCTGGGGGCTTCCGGTCACCGAAGCCCTGGCGCACGGGAAGCTGGCGCTGGCCCCCGACCATACCAGCCTGCGCGAGGCTGGGGGAACGGGAGCCCTCTACTTCACGCCGCAAAGCGAACCCGAGCTGGTGGAGCTCGCCTGGAGCCTCATTCGTGACCCCGAGCATCGCGCGCGCCTGGAAGCGCAGATCCCCGAGCGCGTAAGCCTGCGCAGCTGGCGCGATGTGGCCGAAGGGCTGGTGACCACGCTCTCGGCTGAAACGCCGCCCCTGCCCGAACCTGTCTGGCGGCTGTGGTTTCCCATGGGAGAGCGGATTGGCTTTGAAGCGCCGCATATCCCCGATCTACCCTCCCTCCTGCCCGCCGGCAGTCTGATGCATCAGTTGCTATGCGAGGGCGAAGGCTGGGGCACCCAGGAAAAGTGGGGAATCGGCGCCTCCTGGGGGGCGACCCGGCTGCGCCTGCCGCTCGCCGCACCTTCGCCCGAGCCTCTTGCGTTGACCCTTGAGGTCACCGCCGTAACACCCGGCCTTTCCACCCTACGCCTGCGATGCATTGGAGCCGGTGCCCAACCCGGGCCCTGGCTGAGTGAGACTTTGCCCGCAGGACAGGCGCGGCTGGTGCGCGTCGAGGTGCCAGCCTGTGAATTGGGGGATCTCGTGATTGAATTCGACACCGGAGCGCACCCTGAAACACCTGATCAGGGGCGGCCCACGCGATTCATCTTCACCGGCCTGATGCTATGCGAACAATCCGACACCAGGGCAGAATTGCGCTACCTCTCGGCCCGCCTGGGAATGACGGTGATGCAAGGGGGCTGATGGCTGCATCGCCAAATTCATGAAATGCCCTACCGCCCCAACAATCCACGCAGCAAGTTGTTGAGCACCGGCGACGAATTGGGTTGCGGCGCTGGGGCTGAATTGGGCAGCGCGCCGTCCCGCCCGCCGCGCGCAATGCGGAGTGCCGTTTGGCAATCGGGCAATGCCTGCTCGGTGGGCGGCGCACCGAGCAGGCTGCCCGTCAGCGCGCCCAGTTCCAGCCGTGGTGTGGCAAGCGTGCCGCCAAGAGGCACCGGCGCGCGCACCCGCACCCCAGCCAGCCGCAGGTCAGCCAGCAAGCGGATGTTCAGCGCCTCATCGCGCAGGCTCATGCCGCCCTCGCCGCCCAGGCGGCCGGCGGCACCATCAAGGTAGAAGGCGCGAAACCGCACCAGGCCCTGATCCGCCTCTCCGCGCAGCGCCAGGCAGGTCACCGGCACACCGCCCGCAAAGCCGGGGAGTTGCGAAAGAACCCGCGCCGCTGGGCCGGCCAGACGCCCGTCAATCACGGCAATGCCGAAATGCCCGCTCGCGCTGGCAGCCCGCGCGCGCCAATTCGCCCCCTGACCGCGCAGATCGAGATCCAGATCGGTGCGGCCCGTCAGCGGCGCCGAAGGGCCGATAAGGAACACTGGTGCAAGCCCCTGCCCCCCGCCGCGAACCTGCATGATGGGCACAACGCCCGTGGCATCGGCGGCGAGCCGCAGATCAAGTCTTCCGCCCGGCAAGTTTGCCGTGAACGGATCCAGGCGGGCGAGGCCCGCCTGGTTCACAAACCGGCCCGCGACTTCGCGCAGCTCGATCTCGCCTTGGATGAGTTCGCCCCAGGTGAAGGCGAGATCGGCGTCAAAGCCACGCAGAGCGGTGAGGTCGAGCGGGGTGTCGGGGATGACGCGGCCAGACTGCGCGGCCGGGGCCGGTGCAGGGGGGGGTGCCGAGGCGGGCTCGGGCGCTGGAGCAGGCGGGGCGACGGGAGCAGGCGGGGCGAGCGTCGCGAGAGGCAGAGGCGGCGCGACAGGCACAGGCGGCAGCGTCAGCGCGCCCAGATCAAGCCGCGTGCCGCCAATCCTGCCGCTCAGCGCCGGGCGCGGTGACCAGCGGGCCTCCAGCGCACCAGCCAAATCCCCCGCAGAGGACGCAACCGCCAGATCAGCGATGCCCACCCCCTCGCGCCCGATCGCCGTCAGGCTGGCTGAGAGCGTGGCGGCGCGGAGCGGCGGAAGTGGACGGCCGGCCAGGGGCGAGAGGCGCTCCAGCTCCGGAGCGCTGCCCTCCAGCCGCAGCGCGCCTGGCCAAATGCCGGTCAGGCTGGCATTGGCCTGCGCGGCCGCAAGCCGCAGCGCAACAGGCGTGGGCGTGCCAGCGATCAGCGCCAGCGGCGCGGCCTCGGCGGTGAGGGTCAGCGGCACACCGCGAAAATTGCCGGCGGCCTCCAGCCCGGAGGCTGTGATGCGTGCGCTGGTCAGCGTCAGGCCCTGGATTTGGCCGCCGGCGACGCGGCCTTCCAGGGCGGAAAGGCTGGGCACGCCGTCATTCAGCGATGCTGCGGCGCGTAGAGAAATGCCGGTAAGTGCGGGCAGGCTTCGGCCCGTCAATGTGTTCAGCGCCTCCAGGCGCGGGATTTCTGCGCCGACCGTGGCTTGCACCGCCGTGCCGCTGCGGGTGCCCTCGGCGGTGAGGCGCATCCCCGGAAGCACGGCGCCCAGGCGGAAGGGCCAGGGGCCGCTGGTGAAGGCCATCGGCGCGCCCACACGCCCCTCGATCAGCGCTTGCGTGCCGCGCGCGATCAAGGTGGCGGTGAGGTCCATAGGCTGGTCATGGCCCGTGCCGGTAAGGCGCAGCTGGGCCAGGTGAAATTCTTCGCCAATGGCGCTCACGCGCCAGTCGTTCAGCGTCACCGCGCGCAGGTCCAACATGAGCGCGCGGGGCGGCGTGGCAACGGCTGCTGGGGCCGTGCTGGGCGGCGCTGACTGGCGCGTAAAGCGCCAATTGTCTCGCTCCAGGAGGAGGCGACCACCGTCGAGACGCAGGCTCGCCACTTCGATGCGGCCGGAGATCAGTGGCAGCAAGGCGAGGCGCAGTTCGGCATGGGCGATGCGCAGCATGTCCGGCGCGCTGCCGCCTTCGCTGTTCGCCAGCACCAGGCCATCGGCGGCGATGGTGGGGGTCAGCGCCGGCGTGAGCCGCAACGGGCCTTCGATGCGGAACTCCCGCCCCGTGGCGCGCTGCACGGCCTCCGCGAGACGGGGGCGGAAGGCATCGGCGTCGAAAAAGGCGAGAAAGCCCGCGACGGCCAACACCGGCAGGGC
>JBBRVI010000021.1:0-21020 GCA_038247025.1 Acetobacterales bacterium | reverse complement strand
GAGAGGCGATGGCCTGCGCGCCGATGCGCAGCAAGGCGCGCGAGCAGAGTTCAAGCGCGGTAAGCGCCATGGCGAATTCTCCGGGGAGGAAGGGAAGGGTGGGCGGCCCGAAATCACTTCGGGCCGCCCCGCGACAAGCCGGCCGCGCTTATTCCTTGCAGCGCATCCGGACCACGCCGGAATCATCGATCAGGCAGGCGCCCTGGCTCATCATGCTGTTGACGAAATGCGCCGCGCGGTCGCCATGCCAGGTCACGTCCGTCACGATCTCCGACGCCGCCGCATGGCCGATGGCCGTCTTGTGGTAGAAATAACAGGAGCGGATGAGGCCCGTCCTTGTCAGGCCGGTGTGCGGAATCCAGGTCGCACCCAGCCAGCGCTTCGCCTGCGTGCCCTTCCAGGGCAGATCGGCATCGCCCACGTATTCGGCGTTGGAGAATTCCTGCAGCGTCAGCAGGTCGCTCCATTGCTTCCAGCCGACCACCGCGTAGCGGTTGCCGTCATCTGGCACGTCCATCGCGCCGAGCATTTCGAAGGCGAGCAGCACCTTCGCGCGGGTCAGCCCGTCATTGTCGGTCTGACCGGCCTGGGTGCCGATGGCCTCGCGCGTCCCGAGGTCGAGTGCGGTGATGATCAACTCATCCGTCTTGCGGCCGAGTGCATGGGCCCCCGAAGCCGCGAGCACGCCGATCTCGTCAGCATTGGTCTTGAGATCATCGAGCTTGTCGATCCAGTCGCCGGCGTAATGGTCCTGCAGGAAGCACGAGACGGCGGAGTATTCGAGGTTCATCACGGGAACCACGTTGTTGCGTGCCTTTGATGTGGCTGTGCCACGCCCGACGCGCTGGAAGATGGTGCTTGCACCCTTGATGTTGGACTTGCTGCGGATGCTGGGGCGCAGCTTGCTGCCCTGGCGTTGGTAGGCGAGGTGAACCTCGGCCTGGAACTGGGTGGCGAAGGCCTGGTCAATCGAACCGGACATGGAGAATCTCCAATGGGGGGTGGGGGAAAGCCTTGCCGCGCGGTTGGCCAAACGGGCCGCATGGCGTGGCCGCATCCGCGCGCCCGCCGGGGCGGGTTTTGCGCGGAGGAAAAAGGGGGCGCCCGCCGCGGCGCTCAGTCAGGGCCGGGCTGCCAGCGGCGGGCGCGGCCGTCAGTCCGGGGAGGGGGCGGACCGACGGCCAAACAGGGCGGGCGCGCGAATTCGCGCCGCAACCGCCCTGATCTCAGACGCTCAGCTTCCGACGAGCTTGCGGAAGCCTTCCGTCACACGCTTCACGAATTCCGGCTCACGCGCCCGCCAGTAGCGTGGGTCGCGCATGAGCTTGCGCAGCTCATTCTCGTCGAGCATTTCGGGTGGTGCGCTTTCGCGCTCCATGCTTGGCTCATTGCCGCGCATCATGCGCTCCAGCGCCAGCACACCTTCTTCCGTCGTGGAGAGCGCCTCCAGCACACCGGGCGGGAGGTTGGCTGCACCCCAGGCCTTGAGTTGGCCGGCGATGCGGCGGAAGCGCTCCTCCCCGCCGAAATGCGCGCGCAGCTTTTCCGCTTGGCGATCGGCCTCGAATTGCTGCGCGGCTTCGGCCACCAGGGGCAGAAGGCGCTCGGCGGCCAGGTCATAGACGAGCTGCACCTGCTCGCAGGAGAAGCCTGCCTCGTGCAGCTTCTGGTTGATCTCCGCGTCAGGGCCGCAAAGATCGTTCTTGGGCTCGACCGTGTAGCCCTCGGCTGATTCGGGGATGTTCATCATCTCCCGCCAGCGGCGCTGATCCTCGGGGTCGGCGTCGGTGGAGGGGCGGCCCATGCGCTGGGACATGCGGCGCTCCAGCTCGCGGTAGCTTTTGAGCAAAGCGTCAATGCGCAGTTCGCCGCGCTCGGTATCCCAGAACTTCTCCGGCACCTCCGAGGGTCGTGTGCCGGGGCTGGTGATGGCGGTATCGAGCAGGTCTTCGGGCATGTTGGGGATCACTCCTGATTGGTGACGGGAATAAGAATTTCGGCCGGCGCGCCGAGCGTGCGGGCGAGCCAGCGGGCGGCCGCGGACGCATCCACCTGCGCGACGGCTGCCTCGCCCATCTTCGAGACGGCATCAAGAAAGAGCAGCGTATTGGCTGCATCTGCCCGGCCCTGGACGCGGGCCAACGGGCTTTCGTAGCGCAGCTTCACCCGGCCCTGATCAAGCAGCACCGGCGCGATCTCACCCCGCCGCGACAGGATCGCCAGGCTGCGCGCAACGAGCGGTGTCAGCAGTTCCGTCTGCAGCCGCCCATAGGTGGCACCCAGCAGCCGGGCGGTTTGCGCGCTGCGTTCCAGCACCTCGGTCGCGGTCATGCGTTGGTCACGCTCCACACCCAGACGATCAGCCAGCAGGGCGGTGCGGATGCGTGCGCGCAAGTCGTTCAACACCAGTTGCGAGACGTCGAAATTGCCGGGTGCTGCAAGTGGCGTAAGGCCAGCACTGCCCGGTGCCTTGGGGATGATGGCACCGGGGATCAGCTGGACCGTGGCCGGGTTGAGCACGCCATCATCCTCGGCCTGCCAGATGCCAGTGACCGCGATGGAGGCGTTCTTCAACACCAATTCCACCACGCGATTGGCCACGCGGATATCGGGCAGAGCCTTGATGACGGGGCCGCGGCCATAAATTTCGCCGGGCGCCTTCAACCAGCGGAAGGCAATGAAGGGCGCATCGGCAAAGCGGCCCTGCGCGACAAACACCGGCTGGGCCAGGCCATCCGCATCAAACACGGCAGCGTAGCGATAGCCCGAACCATCGGGCCAGACTGCCTCGATCAGGCGGTGCTTCACCGGGTCTGCGGTATTGGCCTCGTCTTTCGCTTCGCGGCGCATCGCCTCGGGGATTTCGGCGAAGGGGAAGCGGCGCAGCATTTCGCCGGTGGGCACACGCAATTCGCGGAAGACGGTGTCCAGTCGCCCGCTCGGTCCTTCCTCCAGGATGGCGGTGCGGACGGGCACGGCGGTGAAGCGCAACGCCGAGCTTTCGCCGGGCGGGGCTTCCTCCACCAGCATGATGCCGGTGCCGGTGATAACGAGGTCCAGGAAGGCCTGGTGCATTTCGACTACGAAATTGGAGCGGTCGAAATGCGCCTGAAGTGTCTCGGCCGTGGCTTCCAGGGCGAGGGCCTCGGCCTGGTCAGCCAAGGCCGGGGCAAGGCCGAACCAGCGTGACCAGGGGGGCGTCAACTCGGCTAGGAGCGAGGCGGCCAGTTGCTCGGCGGCGTCAGCGGCGGTGGCGTCGAACAGGTTCGCCGCTTCGTGGGGTTGGGGCAGCACATGGGCGTAGGCGTCGCGCCAATTGGATTCATGTGGGCGGCGGCGGGTGATGGCCGCGTCGTGGCGGGCGAGAATCTGAGTGGGGGTCATGGGATGATTCACTCGCCAAGAAGGGATTTACGGGTCAGTGCGATGGGCAGCGGCGTGAGGACCCCGCGGGCTGAGGTGGCGATGGTGCCGGCGATGCCGCCCCGGGCAGCGGCGCGGTTTTCCGTGCGCGCCGTCTCCGCGGCCTGCGCGCTGGCGACCACCGGCTCTGGCGCGGCTGCCAAGGGAGCGGCGGGTTGGGCGGGCGGAACCACCTGAGGCTTCGGGGCGCGGAACAGGCCTGCCATGCGCGGTGATCTCCTGGGAATGTGGGTCGGGGCTCCTCCCGGTTGTTCCCAGCGGCCATGGATGCGCGAAGGGCCGGCGCCTCCCTTTGCGGGTGGCGCCGGCCCTGCATTTGGCCAGTCGGGAAAGAGAGGAGAGCCGTGGGACGCAATTCGCCCCTTGGCCCAAGTGTTTTACGCAGCTGTTAGGACTGTTGTCAAGTTTTTTTTCCTAGATTCAATTCGCTTCGAAAGCGCCCGATAAAGCCCCACCGGTGTCAATGCGAAGGGGGCGTGCGGCCCCAGGATCGCGCGGCATATCGAGACGCAATTCAGGGGCGCCCCCCAAAGCGGTGCCCCCTTCACATCCTCCGACAAAGGGAAAGGACCGACCGGCACCAGCCCGGCGCGGCGATAGAAGCGGGGCAAGTCATAGCCCGCTGGAAGCGCCAGGCGGGCCAGCAGCAGCCGGCCCGTCAGCGGGTCCAGAACACTCCATCCCTCACGATCCTCGATGGCGGCAAAGCAGTGCCGGAACCCTGGCCGCAGGAGGCGCTGCCAGGCATGATCCGCACGTCCACCAAAGACGATCCACACGCCTTGTGCCGGCATGTCACGCCGATGGCTTGCCCCCGCGCGCACAAGCCGTGCGCTCACGCTGAGGAGCCAGGAAACGCAATGACTTCAGCGCTCTCTCGATTGATTGCTGGGGCGCCGGCCACGATGCCCTTGACGCGCAGCGGCCATTCCAGCCGGGTGAGCGCCTCACGCCAGAGGCGGTGATCGCCACGCTCGCGCGGCTGGCGCGGGCAGGGTGGAGTGCCGCGTTCACCCCAGATGCGCAGGATGCGGGCATGCGTGAGATCCACGCGGCGCTGCCGATAAAGCCGATCCAGACATTTGATAATATCATCCGGCTCGCAAGGGCGTTGGACGGAACCCTTGCCGGCGCTGATTCGCGCGCCATCGCGCCGCGCGGTGAGGGCGGCCATGGTCCAGAACCACGCTTCCTCGGCGGATGCGAAGGCTTCGGTTCGGGCGAGGGGAGAGAAGATCTGCGCTGAGGCGGAGCGGGGGGAGAGAGACATGAAGCGTGGTGTTCCTTTCAGTCGGTAAATGAGAACATTTAGCGAACATAAACCCTGGGTTGTACGAAAGGCAAGCGGTTAGAGTAACTTTTTCCTATTGCAACATGACGCAACACCTATGATGGTCCCGTCCCTATGCGACATGACGACATCTGGCGGGCCATCGACTCGCTCGCGGCCGAGAACGGCCTCTCCGCTTCAGGCCTGGCCCGCAAGGCTGGCCTGGACCCGACGGCATTCAACCCATCCAAGCGAATCGGGCCGGACGGGCGCGCCCGTTGGCCTTCCACCGAGAGCGTGGCCAAGGTGCTGAACGCCACAGGTGCAGGCATTGACGCCTTCGCTGCGCTGGTCTCGGGCCAGATGGCGCTGCCCAGCATGGCCCGAGGCCCGCGCCCTTCGCGCCGCGTTCCTCTGATCGGCCTGGCGCAGGCTGGGGGCGAGGGATTCTTCGATGATGGCGGCTTTCCCGTGGGCGGCAGCTGGGACGAGATCAGCCTGCCGGAAATCCCTGACGCCAACGCCTATGCACTCGAAATCTCAGGCGATTCGATGGAGCCGGTCTTTCGTGATGGCGATGTGGTGATCGTCTCGCCCGCCGCACCTGTCCGCCGGGGGGATCGTGTGGTGATCCGCACGCGCCTGGGTGAGGTCATGGCCAAGGAACTCAAGCGCCAGAGTGCCAAGCGAATCGAACTGTCGAGCCTCAACCCCGCCCATCCGGATTACAGCTTCGAACTGCCCGATGTTGCCTGGATGCATCGCATCCTTTGGGCAAGCCAGTAGGGGCGAGCCCCCCTACCGGAACACAGGCACGGCGTCGTCATCCACGGGCTGCGGAGGTGGCACCTCGATGATCACTGAGGCCGGGTCCACCCCGGTACCGCGATCAAGCAGGAAGGTCACGCTTTCGGGCCAGAAGATCACGATACCCACCAGGATCATCTGCAGGACGAGCCAGGGGATGGCTCCCAGATAGATGTCCTTCGTCTGCACGAATTTCGGCGCGATGGAGCGCAGGTAGAACAGCGCGAAGCCGAAGGGGGGCGTCATGAAGCTGCTCTGGAGGTTGATGCACAGCAGGACGCCAAACCACACCAGATCAATGTCCAGCTTCATGGCCACCGGCGCCAGCAGGGGCACCACGATGAAGGCGATCTCGAAAAAATCGAGAAAGAAGCCCAGCACGAAGATGAACAGGTTCACAAAAAGCAGGAAGCCGATCTGCCCGCCCGGCAGGTCCGTCAGCAGGCCCTCCACCCAGTGCGAGCCATCCACGCCCTGGAACACCAGGCTGAACACCGTGGCGCCGATCAGGATGTAGATGACCATGGCGGTGATGCGCATGGCGTTGCCCATTGCCTCGCGCAGCAGCTTCCAGGAGAAGCTGCCATTGAGCATGGACAGGAGTATCGCGCCGACGGCGCCCATCGCACCCGCTTCCGTGGGCGTCGCCAGCCCCATGAAGATGGTGCCGAGCACCAGGAAGATCAGCGCGAGACAGGGCACCATGCCCTTGATGACGCGCCAGTAAAGAGGCCAGCCGCGCGGCATCAGCGCCTCGGGCGGCAAGGGCGGTATCTTGTGTGGCGCGACGATGCTCACCACCGCGATGAAGCCGAGAAAGAGCAGAATTTGCAGGAAGGAGGGGCCGATGGCGCCGGCGTACATTTCGCCGACGCTCACCCCCAGCTGGTCACCCAGCACGATCAGCACGAGCGAGGGCGGGATCAGCTGGGTGATGGTGCCCGAGGCCGCAATCACGCCGGTGGCGATACGCATGTCATAGCCGTATTTGATCATGATCGGCAGGGAGATCATCCCCATCGCGATGACCGAGGCCGCGACAGTGCCCGTGATGGCGCCCAGCACCGCGCCCACCAGGATGACCGCATAGGCAAGGCCGCCAGGGATTTTGCCAAAGAGCTGGCCCGTGCCTTCCAGGAGATCCTCGGCCAGGCCGCAGCGTTCCAGGATCGCGCCCATCAGGGTGAAGAAAGGGATGGCCAGCAGGAGGTCATTGGAGAGAATGCCAAAGACGCGAATTGGCAGGTTGCCGAGATAGGCGGTGGCAAAAAAGCCGAGCTCAATGGAGAGGAAGCCGAAGAACAGCCCCACCGCACAAAGCGAGAAGGCCACTGGAAAGCCCACCAGCAGGAAGATGAGAAGGCCGCCAAACATGAGGGGCGGCATAAAGTCGAGGCTCATTGTTTCTATTGCTCGGGGCGTTGGTATTCGGTGATGGCGGCGATCCCCTCGACGGGGCCGCGCAGCAGGGCCGCGCGCTTGATCAGCTCGGACAGGCCCTGGAAGATCAGCAGGGTGAAGCCCAGCGGCAGCAGCAGCTTGGCCGGCCAGCGCAGCAATCCGCCGGGGCTGGCCGAGCCTTCGTTGCGCAGGAAGCTGTCGAGGAAGAAGGGCCAGGTCATCCAGGCGAGCAGGATCATGGCTGGCAGGAGGAAAACGATTATCCCGAACACGTCCACCCAAAGGCGGCCGCGCTCGGTCATCCAGCCATAGAACAGGTCCACACGCACATGCTCGTTGCGGAATAGCGTGTAGCTGGCGCCAAGCATCACCACGGCGGCAAAGAGGTACCATTGCACCTCAAGCCAGGCGTTGGAGGAGACGTTCAACCCGTAACGGCTGAGGGCGTTCGCCGCGCTGATGACGCAGGCAAGCAGGATGCACCAATCGGCCACCCGGCCGAACCTCTCGTTCACCGCATCCACGCCCCGGCTGAAGGCCAGAAGCGGACCCATCGCGACCCTCCCGCAAAAATCGAAACAGGATGGGTAAACATAACCTAGGGCTTGTCCAGCCTTTTGCGGCCCTCGCCGTACGCGTCGGGGCTGGTAAGATAACCAGCATGGGCACGCGACTCGCGGATCACTGGACTGGGTTTGCGGCGTGCTGACGCTGCTGGGGCTCTGCTTCCTGCTGCTCACGGCGCTGGCAGTGCTGGGGGCCACGGGCCGGGCTGCGAAGGCAGTTTTCCTCGGTTGTGCCCTGGCGATGGCGGGTTTCATCGCGCTGGGGCTGGGTGCGACCCTCGGGCCGATTTCGCTGCCTGTCGGTCCACCCTGGGCACCAGCCATGATCGCCCTCGATCCGCTGAGCGCCTGGTTCCTGCTGATCCTTGGCCTGGTGGGCCTGCCGGCCTGCCTCTTTGCCGCTGCCTCACCCCCGCCGCCGCGCGCGGAGGGCGCGGCCTTCCCGTTATTCCTGGCCGGCATGGCGCTGACCCTGATCGCGGCTGATGGATTCACCCTTTTGCTGGGCTTCGAGCTGATGTCGCTCGCGTCCTGGGCCTTGATCGCGGCCCGGCACAAGACGGGCACCGGGCGACGGGCGGCGCGCCTCTATTTCGGCTTCGCGGCATTTTCCGGCCTGTGCCTGATTGGCGCCTTTGGGCTCATGGCCAGCGCCGGCCTGGGTTTCGCCGCCATGCGCGCAGCACCGCCCGAAGGCTTGCGCGCGGTGGGTGTATTGATCCTGGTGCTGTTGGGCGCGGGCTCGAAAGCGGGTCTCGCGCCCTTCCATATCTGGTTGCCGCTGGCGCATCCGGCGGCCGCCACACCCGTCTCGGCCCTGATGTCGGGCGCGATGGTGAAGGTGGCGCTTTACGTAATGCTGCGGGTGCTGTTGGACTTGAGCGGCCCGGCGCAGCCACTTTGGTGGGGACTGCCGCTGGTGGCGCTGGGTGTCGCCACCGCGCTGCTGGGCGCGCTGCGGGCTAATCTGGAGCGCGACACGAAGTCCATCCTGGCGTGCTCCACGCTGGAGAATATGGGGCTGATGGTCGCAGCGCTCGGCCTCGTGCTGGTGTATCGCGGCGCAGACCTCCTGCCGCTGGCTGCTGTGGCCTTGGCCGCCGTGTTGCTGCACGCGCTCAACCATGCCGGGTTCAAGGCGCTTCTCTTCCTTTGCATGGGCGCGGTCTACAATCTGGCGGGCAGCCGCGATCCGGACCGGCTGGGCGGGCTGATCCATCGCATGCCGTGGGTGGCGGGTTGTGCCATTCTCGGCGCCCTCTCTGCCGCCGCCCTGCCGCCGCTTTCGGGCTTCGGCAGCGAGTGGCTGCTGGTGCAGGCCCTGATCCAGGGGTTTCGCGTGTCCGACATGGCCGTGCAGTTGATCACGGCGGCATCGCTGGCGGTGGTCGGCATGGCGGTTGGGCTGGCGGCGGCGGCGATGGTGCGCCTGATCGGGATGGTGTTTCTGGGCCGGCCGCGGACGCCCCGTGGGGCCGGGGCGCCGGATGCGGCCGGGTTGATGCGCGTGGCGCTGCTTCTGCCGGCCGCGCTGACTCTGCTGCTCGGCCCCCTGGCCGCGCTGTCCTTGGGCGCGTTGGATGCGCCGGTTCGCCTGCTGCTCGGCAGCCAGGTCGCCGCGCCTGCCCTGGATGTGGCCGGCTCGCGCTACATGCCCGGCCTCGTTGCGCTGCTGCTGGCGGTCATGGTGGTGGGGATCTTCCTGGCCGTGCGGCAGCGCTCGCGCGAGGAACCCGCGCGCGGGCCTGCCTGGGATTGTGGCTTCACGCCGCCCCCCCCGCATCCGCCCTTTGGGGACCCGCTGAGCCAGGTGAGCGCTTCCGGCCTCGCCCAGCCCATCCGCCGCAGCCTGGGCGGCGTGGCGATTGCGCTGCATGAGCGGCACGTGGCGCAACCGCCCGGTGCGCCGCTTACAGCCACGCTGAAAGTGGTGGGGCGAGATCGAGCCCACACCCAGATGCTCTACCCCCTGGCGCGCGCGCGCCGATCACTGTCGCGGCAGGCAGAGTTGCTGCGCGGCCTGAGTTTGCGCACCTACCTCGCGCTGAGCTTCGCAACCCTGATCTTCCTGCTGGCGCTGATCGCCTGGCTGGAGCGCGGCTGATGGCTCTCCTGGGCGCCCTGGTCACGCAGCTTTCGCACCTGGCGCTGGTGCTGGCGGCGGCGCCGCTGCTGGTGGGCGTCGTGCGCTGGCTGAAATCGCGATTGATGGGCCGTCGGGGCGCGCATCCCCTCCAGCCCTGGCGGGACATCCTCAAGCTGTTGCGCAAGCGCCCTGTGCTGGCCGATGGGGCCAGCATCGTCTCCCGCACCACGCCCTACCTCGCGCTCGGCGCCACGGTGTTCGCTGCCCTTCTGGTGCCAAGCTTTGCCTTCGGGATGCTGCTCGCCCCCATGGCCGATTTGCTGTTGATCGGCGGCCTTCTGGCGCTGGCGCGGGTTGCGCTCGCGCTGAACGGCCACGATGCCGGCACGCCCTTCGGTGGGATGGGTGCCGCGCGGGAAATGACTTTCGCCGTCTTCGCCGAACCCGCGCTTCTGGTCTGCGTGATGGTCTTCGCCGTGCTGATCGGCAACACCAACCTCAACGCCATCGGGCTTGGGTTCAGCGATGGGTTGGTGGGGCTGCGCGTCTCGCTGCTGTTCGCCGCCCTGGCGCTGTTGGCTGTTGCGCTGGCCGAGAATGCGCGCATCCCGGTGGACAATCCAACGACGCATCTGGAACTCACCATGGTGCATGAGGCGATGCTGCTTGAGGCCTCTGGCCGGCACCTCGCCGTGTGGGAGATGCAGGCCGCGCTGAAACTGTTGCTGTGGCTTGCGCTGCTGGCCGCGCTGTTCCTGCCTTTCGGCACGGCGGCGGCGGGGAGCGGTCCCTTTGCCTGGGGGCTTGGACTAGCGCTTTGGGCCGGTAAGATCGGCCTGCTGGCGCTGGCGCTGGCCGTGTTCGAAAGCGCGATCGCGAAGATGCGCGTCTTTCGCGTGCCGGAGTTTCTCGGCGGCGCGCTGATGCTCGCCTTGTTGGCCGCAGCGCTGATCTTTGTCTCGACGGGGTTGGCGTGATGGGCTGCCGATTCAGATCTCCGCTGCTTTCGCCGCTGCGACAATCGGGGGCGTAATGGGCTTTGGGGACCTCTCCTATGATGTGGCGCATGTGCTGGGCGGGGCCATGCTCCTCGTCTCCTTCGTGCTGCTGTATCAGCGCCGCATTGTCGCGTTGGTGAATGCATTGGCGCTCCAAGGCGCGCTTCTGGCGCTGGCGGCGCTTTGGCAAGGCTATGTCCAGTCTGCGCCGCAGCTCTACGTCACGGCGGTCATCGCGCTTGCGGCGAAGGGCGTGCTGATCCCGATCTATCTGCGGCGCCTGGTGATGCGCCTCGCTCCCGCGCAGCGCGCCGAAGCGGCGTCGGGCGTCGGCATCAGCATGCTGGCCGGCTTTCTGCTGGTGGGGCTGAGCATCATGGTCGTGCTGCCCGCCACCACCGGCGCACGGGCGCTGGCGCGGGAGGATCTGGCCATCGCGCTTTCCATCATCCTGCTGGGGATGCTGATGATGGTGACAAGGCGCACGGCGCTCGCGCAGATCGCGGGGCTGATGACGCTTGAGAATGGCCTGGTTCTGGCCGCGGTCGGTGTGGCGGGGATGCCGCTGGTGATCGAACTCTCCGCCGCAGGGCTGGTGCTGGTCATCGCGCTGCTCGCAGGCGTCTTCTCCCGGGTGATGCAGGAGCGTTTTGACAGCACCGACACCTCCCTGCTCGACCCGCATCGGGGGGAGGGGCGATGAGCATCGCGCTGCTCCTGATTCTGGTGCCGCTGCTGGGGGCGGGGCTTTGCGCGGCGCTGCCGGCCCAGGCGGCGCGACTGAACATCCTCGCTTCCGGCGCGGCGCTGGTGCTGGCCGTCATGCTGCTGGGTGAGCCGACCGGCACCGGCTGGTTGCGCGCTGATGCGCTGAACACGCCGCTGGTTCTCATCGCGGCGATTGTGGGCTTCAGCACGGCGATCTTCTCGGCGCAGGACATGGCGCATGAGGAGTTCGACGCGCGCTCCTACCACGCGGCCTTTCAGGGCTTCATGGCAGCGCATTTCCTGGCATTGCTCGCCGACAATCTGGGCGTGATGTGGGTGGCGATCGAGGCGGGCACGCTGTCCTGCGTGTTGATGGTGGCGCTGCACCGAACGCCTGCGGCCATAGAGGCCGCGTGGAAGTTCTTCATCCTGTGCGGGGTTGGCATCGCACTCGCGCTGTTCGGGCTGATCGTCCTTGCACTCGCGGCACAACCCTTGATGCCGCAGGGGGAGGGGCAACTCTCCTTCACCGTGCTGCGCTCCATCGCGGCGCGCGCCGACCCTGATCTGCTGAACCTCGCCTTCGTGTTCCTGCTGGTTGGCTTTGGCACCAAGGCGGGGCTGGTGCCGCTGCATTCCTGGCTGCCCGACGCCCATGCCGAAGGGCCGACCCCCATCGCCGCCGTGCTCTCCGGCCTGCTGTTGAACTCCGCCATGCTGGCCATCCTGCGCGGAAAAACGGTTGTTGGCGCCCATCCGGAGACCATTCCGCCTGGCACTTTCCTGCTGGTCATCGGCTTTGCCACGCTGCTGCTGGCAGCTTTCTCGCTTTGGCGGCGGCGCGATGTGAAGCGCCTGTTTGGCTGGAGCAGCATTGAGCATATGGGCATCGTGGCCATTGCTTTCGGCCTGGGCGGTGCGGCGGGGAACATGGCGGGTCTGCTTCATCTTTGGGGGCACTCGCTCATCAAATCGGCCGCCTTCTTCGCAGTGGGCCGTGCCGCGCGGATCAAGGGTGGGCAGCACATGGCGGCGATCGGCGGATTGGCCACGTCGCACCCTGCTCTGGGTTGGGGCCTCGCTCTGGCCATGGTGGCGCTGGCGGGGCTGCCGCCCTTCAGTCTCTTTGCCTCGGAGGTACTGCTCGCCTCTGCAATGGGGCGCGCATCGCCCTGGTTGCTGCCGTTGCTCATCTTTGGTCTGCTTGTGGCGGGGACAGCCCTGCTGCACGCGATGCAGCGCCTGTGCTTCGGCCTGCCCACCAACGAACCCGCGCCCATGCGGGCCGGGCTGGCCACGCTGCTGCCGCTCTGGGCGCATTTGGTGCTGGCCGTGATCGTGGCGCTCGCGCTGCCGGCGCCGCTCGCGCGCATGCTGCTGGATGCGTCGAGGTTGCTGGCATGAGCGCGCGCACCATTCTTGAAGCCGGGCTGGAAATGGGCTGCCGCCCCTGGCCGCGGTTCTTGCTGGATTCGGATCGCTGGCAGGCACTCGCCCCCGGCGACGGGCTTTCACTGCTCGGCCTCTGGGGTGAGGCGGGCTTCGCACACGCAGCCTTCTTGGATCAGCCGCGAATGGAAGTGCTGCTGGCCTCCGTCCCTGCTCAGGAAGGGCGCATCCCCGCGCTCTCGCCGCGCTGGCCCTCGGCTGCCCTGTTCGAGCGCGCCGTGGCCGATCTCTGGGCCATCACCTCCGAGGGCGGCACCGATGCGCGCCCCTTCCTGGATCATGGGCGCTGGCCGCTGCTGGGGCCGCTCTCGGGCCGGCCAGCGCCGCAGCCGCCCGGCGTGACGCCCATGGAATTCCTGCCCGCCACGGGTGAGGGCGTGCACATCATCCCCGTAGGTCCCATCCATGCCGGCGTGATCGAGCCGGGGCATTTCCGCTTCCACGTCCAGGGCGAGATCATCGTCCGGCTGGAGGTGCGCCTCGGCTACACCCACAAGGGGACGCTTTCGCTGATCCAGGGCAAGCCGCCTCGGGCTGCAGCGCGCTTCGCAGCCCGTCTCTCCGGCGACAGTACAGTCGCGCATTCCCTGGCTTTCGCCCGTGCGGCCGAGGCGGCCCTGGGGGTCGAAGTACCAGCGCGGGCCTTTGCGCTGCGCGCCGCAATGCTGGAGCTGGAGCGGCTCCATAATCACCTGAACGACCTCGGCTTCATCACCAATGATGCAGGTTTCGCTGTGATCCATGCCCGCTGCGGCTGGCTGCGCGAGGGGCTGTTGCGCGCCATCGCACAGGCTTTCGGACATCGGCTGATGATGGACCGCGTGCTGCCAGGCGGCGTTGCACAGGAGATTGCCGCCATTCCCGGACTGCTCGCCGCGCTCGCGCAGATCGCCACCGAATTGCCCGCGCTGATGGCGCTCTATGAAAGCCACGCGAGCCTGCAGGATCGCGTAATTGGGACAGGCGTCATGACGGCTGATATGGTTCAGGACTTCGCACCCGGCGGCGTCGTCGGGCGCGCGGCCGGGCGCAGCTTCGATGCACGCCTGCTGACGGGCGAACTCGCTCCCGACGCTTTGATCCTGCAACCGGGCGGCGATGTGGATGCGCGCTGGCGCCAGCGCCATGCCGAGGCGCTGCAATCCGTCGAATTCCTCCAGACACTCCTGCCCGCCCTGCCCGAGGGCGAGCTGAGCGTGACCCTGCCGCCCCAGGGCGGGGAGGGTATCGCGCTGGTGGAGGGCTTCCGCGGAGAATGCCTGGCCTGGATGCGGCTGGATGGCGGGGGCGTGATCGAGGCCTGCATGCTGCGTGACCCCTCCTGGTTGCATTGGCCACTGCTGGAGGCCGCAGTGATCGGCAATATCGTCGCGGATTTCCCGCTCATCAACAAAAGCATCAATGGCAGCTACAGCGGGGTGGATTTGTGATGCTGATCCCCCGGCTGTTGCGCAACCTCGTCTCCCGCCCGCTGACCGATGCCGCGCCGCCAGCCACCGCGCCCGAGATCGTCAGCGAGTTGCGCGCGCGGCTGGAGGAGGCTTCGCAAGCGCGGCTTGGGCGCTCGCTTTCCATCCGGCAGGTGGATGCGGGAAGCTGCAATGGCTGCGAGCTGGAGATCACCGCGCTGCAGAATGTGGCGTATGATCTGGAGCGATTCGGCCTGCGTTTCGTCGCGAGCCCACGCCACGCGGATATCCTCCTCGTCACCGGCCCGCTCACGTCCAACATGGCGGAGGCGCTGACCCGCGCACGCGCAGCGACACCCGAGCCCTGCTGGGTGGTGGCGCTGGGCGATTGCGCGGTGGATGGCGGCGTGTTTCGCGGCAGCTATGCCGTGCTGGGCGGAGTGGAGGCTGCGCTGCCGGTGGATCTGGTCATCCCCGGTTGCCCGCCCGCGCCCGAGCAGATTCTGGAAGGGTTGCTGGCGCTGCTGGATGCCAATGCCTGACGCCGTGTTGCTCATGGCAGCAACGTCCGGAAGCTGGGCACATCATCCCCCGGCGCATCGCCCGCGACGAAGACGGCGAAGGCGTCGTTGAGGAAGGCGCAGAAGGCATCCGCATGCCAATGGCCCCGCCCGCGCTGGGTTTGCACCAGGCCCCAAGGGTCGAGCGGATCGCGTGCGCTGCGCAGGCTGCCGGCATTGTAGGCGATGGCCACCAGCGGCGGATCAAACCCCGTGGGCTGGCGCCCGGCGCGGGCCTGGCGCGAAATGAAGGCGGCACCGGCCGCGGCCGAGATGGCGGGGTCGAGCAGCTTCACGCGGTCGAGCTTGGGGTCGGCCAGGGCCTCGCGTGCGGTGGCGATCAGCGTCTGCATCAGCCCAGGCGAGACGCGGTGTGGGGTCTGCGCGTCGGTGGTGAACCCGGGCTCCTCTCGAATGGCATCGGCGCGGCCGCCGCTTTCGGTGCAGGCGGTGGCGAGCAGCAATTCCACTGGGACGGCGAAGCGGCGCGCGGCAGCTTCCAGCGGCGCGCGATGGGTGGCCCAGCAGGCGGCAGCGGTACGCGGGACGGCGCTGCGGCGCAAACCTTCCTCGCCCTCGATCTCCAGGCCGCGCCGGCTCAGCCGCCAACGGTTGCGCCCTGAGCCCAGGGGCGGGCCGTGCCAGGCCAGCAGCACCGGCAGGAAGGGCCTGAGCCCCTCCTGCCAGGGACGCTCACGCCGCAATTCGGGCTGGCCGAGCAGGCGCGACCAGGTTGCCGGGCCGATCACGCCATCGGCGGCCAGCCCTTCGCGGCGCTGATATCCCGCCACGGCATCGCGCGTGGCGGGGCCAAAAACCCCATCGGGATCGGCGCGAAGGGCACCCGCGCGCAGCAGCGCCAACTGGGCAATGCGGACATCCTCGCCATGCAACAGGGGAAGCCGAAAGGCGAGCGAGCGGTCGGGCGTCATGATGTTTCTCCGCAATCGGGGATGGAGGATTGGCGCCGGGCCAGGTCCGCTGCCTCGCGCGAGCCAGGCGGGGCGAGGCGCAGGCCGGCAAGGGTGGCTGCGCAGCGTTGGGAATTAGTTCCTGCGCCGGGACGGGCTGCGATCAGGGCGGCACGGGCAGCCAGAAGGGGCATCCGCTGGGGTGGCGCGGCGGCAATTGCGGGCGCGGCGCGGGCGGCTTCCGCAGCGCCGGCGGGGGGTGGCATGAGCTCGGCCAGACAGAGCCGCGCCTGCGCCTCGTTCGCGGCCAGGACTGGGCTGGACGACAGTGTACGGGCGGCGGCGTAGGCCTCAGCCGCGCAGGGCAGGTGCTCGTGCGCGGCGGGGCAGGCAGCGCCGGGCGCGCGGCTGGCCATGGCGAGGCCCATGCAGGCTTCGGCGCGGCGTGTGTGGAGCCGGGCGCAGGCAACATGGCCGGGGGGGCAGGCGACGGGCTCGGCCGCGATAGCAGCCGGGCTCGCGCTCTCCCACCGGGCGAGTTGCGACAATGGTGGGTCCAGCAAGGCGGCAACCGGCATGCAGCCGGCCAGCAGCAGGAAAAGGGCCGCCCTCATGGTGCCAACTCCGTCAGGATGAGCCCTGGGTCGGTGCGATGCTCCCGCATCTCGCCGAGTAGGAGGGTCAGGGCCTGGAGGGCCGCGCGGGCCTCATCGGAACCTTGTTGGGGCAGAACCGCGCGCGGTTGAATGTCTGGGCGCAGGGCCGGCGCCGCGCCGTTCAGCGATTGGCTGACGCGGGCTATCAGATCCGGCGTCAGGTCAGCCTCCACCCGTTCGTCGAGGAGGGCACGGCGGAATTCGGTCAGGCCTTCTTCGGCTTCGGCGGGGCTGGCGAAGCCGGGGAAACGGGCCCAGAGGCGTTCGGCGGCATCGGGGCGCAGGCAGGCATCCAGCAGGCTGGCCAGGAATCCGGGCTCCACCGCGCGAACCGTGAACAGGCGCGCGAATATGGGCGCTTCAGCGAGGCGCAGCTCCGCCGAGGCAGGGCTGATCGAGCCGGGCTCGAACAGGTTTGGATTATGCGGGGCATCGAGCAGCCGGGCGCGGAAGCGGGTCCAGGCGGCCGCACCCAGGCTCCAGCCCACACCCAACAGAAGGGCCACGCCGCCCAGTGGGCCGCCCGTAACAGCGGGTAGCAGGGGGGCTGCCGCACGCAGCAAGGCGGAGAAGGGACCATCGCGGCCTGTCAGAACCGAGGTCACGGCCTGGAGCGCGCCGAGATCCGGCAGTGAGCGCGCCTCGGTCAGCACTTTCGCGGCCTGCTCCAGCAGGGCGCCGGCCTGGGGAGGGATCAGGCCGGCGGGAAGGGCTGGACCCAGGCGCTGAACAAGGATGCGGGCCACGGCCAGATGCCGTTCCAGCCGCGCCATGGCATCGGCCACCTGGTTGGGGTGCTGTGCAGATTCGGCGGTGGCGCGGGCTGCGGCCTCGCTGGTCCGCAAGGCTTCATTGGCCCTGTTCTGGACCTCGAGCGCATCGCCGAGCCGGCGAGCTGCCTGAGCCTCGGGTGTGGTGGAACGCGCACCGAAATAATACCCGAACACGCCGGCGATGATGCCGTTCACATAGCCCGCCACCGCGTCGTTCAACGCAAGACTTTGGCTGAACAGAAGCAGCGGCAGGCCGATCACGCCCACGATCAATGCGAGCAGCGCGCGCACCGTGCCTTCGGGCAAGGCGAGCGGCAATTCGCGCAGGGCGGCCAATTGCTCAGGGGTGGTCGCGGGGTCACGCAGCAGGGCGAAGCAGCGCGAGGCGAGCCACCAGAGGAAGGCGGCGAAGCCCAGACCGACGAAGAAGACCAGAACGGCGGCCAGGTTGCTGGGCGCGGCGAATAGCGGGCCGAGGCCAAGCCCTGCGAGGCGCGCGGCGAGAAGGACGGCAACTCCAGCCAGGCCGATCAGGAGGATTTTCAGGGGGGGGATGAGAAAACTGGGCAATTTGGGAGGCCTCCGCGCTGGGAGGCCAATATGTTCTTATTTTGTTCTAAAAAGCAAGCAAAAAAAGGAAACTGGTCCTAGTTCGGCCGTCAGCCTGGCGGAAGCCACCCTTCTGGCCCCCGTCGGATGCTTTTCGATTTCCGCACCGTCACGCCGCCTTCAAGGTGGCGGCCAGGAAGTTTTCTGGCCCCTGCTTCTGCGAGGGGCTCAGACTGAAGACCATGCCCGCGCGCTTCTCGTTCGCATCCACAACCTGGCCCGCAAGCCCGCCCGCCAAGCCTGCAGGGTTCAGCGTAACCGCCGCCCCGCGCGCGAGCCCCGGCACCGCCTGCATGCCTGCGCCGCCCTCCGAGAGATCCAGCAAGCTGACGTGCTGGGTGCGCCCCTGGAATTCCAGTCGCGCAGTGAGGCTCAGCGGGAAGCGGGGGGACTTGCGGCGCTCCAATGCCTCGCTGCATTGGCGCATGGTGCGCACCAGCGTGCCGCGCACTTCCTCCAGCGCGCCGTTCGCTGATTGTGTGCTCTCGCGCATGCGCCCGTGGTTCACGGGACATGGCGAACTCCGATGGAGAAGTGGCCACGAATGTCACGCATGGGTTGACGCCGCCCTTTTGCAGATGCGAAATCCTTGCCCTTGCAATAGGCCCAACATCGCGCGAGCCTTGGCCTCATGAGCGATTGGCGAAGCCGCGCGGGAACGCGTTTCACCCCCCAGAAACAGCCCGCCTTTGGCGCGCGTGGCATGGTGGTCACCAACCACCCCGCCGCCAGCGCTGCCGGGGCGCAAATGCTGGCCGAAGGCGGGACTGCGGTGGATGCGGCCGTGGCCGCCATCCTCGCCCTCTCGGTGTGTGAGCCGATGATGGTCGGCCTCTTCGGCGGCGGGCTCATGCACCTCGCGCATCCCGATGGCAGCCACGACATCCTGGACGGGATGGCCTGCGCGCCCTTCGCCTCACGGCCCGAGATGTTCGAGGCACGGGAGCCACGCAAACAAAGCGCGGGCGGGCTTTCGGTCGCTGTGCCGGCCAACCTTCTCGCCTGGGAGGCAGCACTGAAGCGTCACGGCAGGTTCTCCATGGCCGATGTGATTGCGCCCGCCATTCGCCTCGCCGAGCGTGGTTTTGCGGTGAGCGGCTATCTGAACGAATGCATCCAGCAGGCGGCACCTGATCTGCGTCTGGATTCCGGTATGGCGGGCTTGTTCATGCCCAATGACGCGCCGCTGCCGGTGGGTGCGCGCCTGACCAACGCGGCGCTTGGCGCAAGTTTACGCGCCATCGCGGCCGAGGGAGCGGATGCGCTGCACCAGGGGGACCTCGGCAGTTCGGCGACTCATGACCTGGCGCGCAAGGGCGGCATCATCACGACCGATGATCTGGCCGCGGCCAAGATGATCCGGCGCGAGGCGGTGTGCGGCACGTATCGCGGCGTGGAGGTGTTCGGCCCGCCGCCGCCCTCGGCCGGGGGGGTGCATGTCATCCAGATGCTGAACCTGCTGGAGGCCTATGACATCGCCGGCAGCGGCTTTGGCACGCCAGCCACACTGCATCTGATTGCCGAGGCGCTGAAGATGGCCTTCGCCGACCGCGCCGTGGCCACCGCCGATCCGGCCTTTCTGGCGGTGCCGGTGGCCAAGCTGATCAGCAAGGAATACGCGGCCGAGCGGCGGGTTCTCCTTGATCTCGCGCGCGCCAAGATGTGGTCCGCCGGCATTGCCGGGCGGGAGAGTGCGAACACGACGCACATCACCGTGGCCGACCATGAGGGGCGGATCGCCTGCTGCACGCACACGATCAACAGCCTGTTCGGCGCGCGCATCCTGCTGCGCGAAAGCGGGCTGATCCCCAACAACTACATGGCGCTGTTCGACCCCAACCCCGGCCTTGCGCAATCGGTGGAACCGGGCAAGCGCGTGACCACCTCCATGTCGCCACTCATCCTTCGGCGGGATGGCAAGCCCTATGCGGCGCTGGGGCTGCCGGGGGGCTTGCGCATCTTTGCCTCAACCTTCCAGGCGGTGATGAACCTGGTGGATCACGGCATGGCCGTGCAGGAGGCGGTGGAGGCGCCGCGCGCCTGGACCATGGGCGGCCCCCTGGAAATGGAGCCCGCCTTTGCCGAAGAAACCCGCACTTCCCTGGCAGCTATGGGGCATGAACCGCTGGCCTTGCCGCATGTGGCCGGAGGCATGGCGGCTATCCGCTTCCACGCCGATGGCATGATGGAGGGGGCGGCCTGCTGGCGGGCGGATGGCACGCCGATTGGCATTGGTGGCGGGCCGGCGCGGGGGGGCGTGCGCTTCTTCCCGGATGCGCCCCGGCCGGGCTAGAAGGCCCGGCATGACGAATTCGCTCTCCTTCCAGGACATGATCCTGACCCTGCACCGCTACTGGTCGGCGCAGGGCTGCCTCATCCTTCAGCCCTATGACATGGAGATGGGTGCCGGCACCTTCCATCCGGCGACGACCTTGCGCGCCCTGGGCCCGAAGCCCTGGAGTGCGGCCTATGTGCAGCCCTCGCGCCGGCCTTCCGATGGACGCTATGGCGCAAACCCGAACCGGTTGCAGCATTACTACCAGTATCAGGTCATCATGAAGCCTTCCCCGCGCGATCCGCAGGCGCTGCTGCTGGGCAGTTATCGCGAGTTGGGGCTGGACCCCGCGCTGCACGATATCCGCTTCGTCGAGGATGACTGGGAAAGCCCCACCCTCGGCGCCTGGGGCCTGGGTTGGGAGGTCTGGTGCGACGGGATGGAGGTGACGCAATTCACCTATTTCCAGCAAGTGGGGGGTATCGCTTGCGAAGTGCCTTCATGCGAATTGACCTATGGGCTGGAGCGGCTGGCCATGTACATCCAGGGCGTGGAGAATGTGTACGACCTGCGCTTCAACGATGCGGGCGTGAGCTACGGCGACGTATTTCTTCGCGCCGAGCGCGAATACAGCGCGCACAACTTTGAATTTGCCGATGTAGCGCTGCTCAAGCGCCAATTCGAGGAAGCCGAGCAGGAATGCCGCGCCCTGGTTGCCAAGGACTTGGCGTTGCCAGCCTATGACCACTGCATCAAGGCGAGCCACCGCTTCAACCTGCTGGATGCCCGCGGCGCCATCAGCGTGACCGAGCGGGCTGCCTATATCGGCCGGGTGCGGAACCTCGCGAAGGCCTGCTGCGAAAGCTGGATGGCCGGATCGGCTTAGCGTAGAAGGCCGGAGGAGGTTCTACCATGGGCCAGTTCAACATCAAGGACGCAGCGCTGATCGAGCGGGTGCGCCGTATCGCCGAGCGAAAGCAGACCACGATGATCGAGGTGCTGCGCCAGGCGGTGGAGGCGCAGGAATTGCGGGACGACGAGCGTATCGCGGCGCGGCTGAAGGCGATCCAGGAGATCACCGAGCGTTCCGCCAAGCTGTTTCCACCCGATTGGGATGGG
>JBBRVI010000020.1:0-21093 GCA_038247025.1 Acetobacterales bacterium | reverse complement strand
TCTGGTGGAGGATATCCGCCGCCAGGCCGATGCCCAGTTCCGCCAAAGCGAACAACAACTCACCGAACGCCTGCAAGCCACCGAGCGGCGGTTGCGCGAATTGCGCCAAGGCACCGCCGGGGAAGGCGCGCGCAACACCAACCAGGCCGTCATCACCGCCGAGCAGCGCGCCGAAATTGACCGCGCGCGTGAGGAAATCGCGAATACGCGCCGTCAGCTTCGCGTCGTGCAGCTGGAACTGCGCCAGGATATCGAGACGCTGGAAACCTGGCTGCGCATCGGCAACATCGCCCTGGTTCCGGTGATGCTGACGCTGTTTGCGCTGGGCATCGGCGTGCTGCGCAGCCGCCGCCGCGCGGCGTCCCGCGCATGATCGGCAAGCGCGGCCTGATAGCGCTGGGCGGGGCGGCCGCAGCCAGCCTGGCTGCGGCACTGCTGCTGCGCCCGGAGGGGGAGGTCCAGGGGCAATTCACACCCGGCACGCTGGCCTTCCCGGACCTGACGCCGCGTCTGGCCCAGGCCATCCATGTGGAAATCCGCCGCGGGGGGCAAAGCACCAGCCTGGTCCGCGCCGGCGAGCGCTGGGGCATCACCGAGGCCTCCGGCTACCCCGCCCGCCCTGAGCGGCTGCGCGAATTGCTCACCGGCCTGACGGAGTTGCGCCTCACGGAGGAACGCACCAGCGACCCCGCGCAATGGTCGCGCCTGGGCGTGGAGGACCCTACAGCGCCGGGCAGCACCGCCACGCTGCTTCGCGTGCGCGATGGGCAGGGTGTGGTCATCGCGGAACTCATCCTCGGCCGGCGGCGTGTGCGCACCCAGGGCAATGTACCGGAATCCATCTATCTGCGCCGCCCCGGCGAGAACCGCGCCTGGCTGGCCGAGGGCCGCCTCGTCGCCGATGCCGACCCCGGGCTTTGGCTGGACCGCGATATCGCCAACCTCGCCCCCGCGCGCCTGCGCCGCGTGGACATCGCCCGCGCCGGGGAACCCGCTTTGGCCCTGGCCCGGGCTGGCGAGGTGGATGCGCCGCTGGTCATCGTCACCCCCACCGACCCGCCCGTGGCCGACCAGATCGCCATTGATGAAATCACCCGCGCCTTTGACATGCTGAGCTTCATCGAAGTCCGCCGTGCCGAGGGCACCCCCGGCACCGCCTTGGGTGAAACCCGCTTCCACTACACCGATGACGTGACCATCACCGCCTGGCCCTCGCGCGATGGCGATTTGCTCTGGGTGCGGCTGCGTGCCGAGGGGGGGCCGGAGGCGCGGGCCTTGCAGGCGCGCTTCGATGGCTGGGCCTATCAGCTGGGTCTCTGGAAGGAGAAGGCGATGATTCCGAAGCTTGAAGACCTTCTCCCCACGTGACCCGCGAATACCCGGACCGTCCCTGGATCGGCATCGGCATGATCGTGTTTCGCGGCGAGGAAGTCCTTCTCGTCCAACGCGGCAAGGCGCCACGCCTGGGTTCGTGGTCGTTGCCTGGCGGCGCGCAGCATCTGGGCGAGGGCGCGCAGGAAGCCGGGCGGCGCGAATTGCTGGAGGAAACCGGCATCACGACCGGCCCCTTGCTGCTGGCCGATGTGATTGATGCCGTCACGCGCGACGAAGATGGCGCCGTGCGCTATCACTACACCATTGTGGATTACTGCGCCGAATGGGCTGCGGGCACGGCCATTGCCGGCGATGACGTGTTCCATGTCGCCTGGGCGCGGCCTGAGGAGCTGGACCGCTATGCGCTCACACGCGAAGCGATGGCCGTGATTGCCCTCGCGCGCAAACGCCTTGCGGAAGCGGCCCTTTGAAGCCCACAATAGAAGGGCAACTCCGGAGACGCGCTTGATGACCTTGCGACGCAACCTTCTGCTTGGCGCGGCCGCCCTGCCGCTTGCCGCCCCTGCCTTCGCGCAGGGAAGGCCTTTGCGCATCATCGTCCCGTTTCCGCCCGGCGGCGCGGTGGACCTGCTGGGCCGCATCCTGGCCGAACGTCTGCCCCCCGTGCTCGGCACCGGCGTCGTCATCGAAAATCGCGGCGGCGCGGGCGGCATGATCGGCGCTGATGCGCTGGCAAAGGGCGACAAGGACGGGACGGTGGTGGGCATCATCAGCGTGACCGTGCTGTGCGCCTTCCCCTTCATGACCTCGCGCCTGCCGTTCAATCCGCGCACGGATTTCGCCCCCGTGACGCAGATCTCGGACGGCGCGCTGCTCTGCGTCGCCAATGCCGACAATGCCCGCCGCAACGGCTGGACCGATTTCCGCCGGATGATCGCCTGGAGCCGCGCCAACCCCGAGCAACTCAAGATGGGCAGCAGCGGCACCGGCTCGAACAGCCACATCAATATCGAGGCCATCAACGCCGCGACCGGCGCGCGCATCCTGCATGTGCCCTATCGCGGCGGCGGGCCGGCCATCACGGACATCCTCTCAGGCACGATTGACATCATGTTCGACGTGATGCCCGCCCTCATGCCGCATGTGGCTTCGGGCCGCTTCGTGCCGATGGCCGTCAGTTCCAATGCGCGGCTGGCAATTCTGCCGAACGTGCCGGGGATGGGGGATTTCGCCGATATCGGACTGGGGCAACACAATATGCTGACCTGGAACGCCATCATGGCCCCCGGTGGCACGCCCCCCGAGCATGTGAACCGCCTGCACACCGCCTTCCGCACCGTGGCGGCACAGCCCGAATTCATCGAGCGTTTGAAGCCGCTGGGCTATGGCACGGTGACGAGCGAAACGCCGGCGGCCCTGGGGCAGTTGATCGAGCAGGAGACGCCGGTTTGGCAGCGCCTGGTGCAGGTCTCGGGCGCGCGGCTGGAGTAGACGGAGGGTCGAACCCCTGCATCCAACTCAGCAGGGGTTCGTGGTGGCCGGGTGGGGCGATCACGCCCATGCGATCTCGCCCATGCGATCATGCGCGTCTAATCCTCGCTCTCGAGCCTTTCGATATCCTCGTCCGAGAGGCCGAAATGATGGCCGATCTCATGGATCAGCACATTGCGGACCAGGCGGAACAAATCCTCCCCCGTCTCGATCCATTCCAGCAGGATGGGCTCGCGGTAAAGAAGGATGGTATCGGGCTCGCCCGGCGTATCCATCGTGGATTTCTGGGTGAGCGGCGTGCCGCGATACAGGCCCGTCAACTCCCAGGGACTGTCCAGGCCGAGGGCTGACACCACATCATCCTCGGGCACTTCCTCGACGATGATGGCAGTCCCTCGGACCATGTCGCGCATCGCCTTGGGGATTGCGTCGAGCGCATCCTCGGCCATCTCCATGAGGTCTTCAAGGCTGGGGGGCGTGGTGGGGCGCATCGCGCTTTCATGCCATGATCCGCGCATCAAAGGGAGGGGCGGATGGTGGAACGACTGGATGAGGCAGCCCGCGCGGCTTTGCCCGCGCAATGGCTTCTGGTGGAGGGGCGGGATGCGATCTCCCGCACCTTTCGCTTCAAGGACTTCAGCGCAGCCTGGGGCTTCATGTCCCGCGTGGCCCTGCTGGCCGAAGCGCAGGACCATCACCCCGAATGGTTCAATGTTTACAACCGCGTGGAAATCACACTGACCACCCATGATGCCGGCGGTCTGTCCGAGCGCGACCTGCGCCTCGCGCACGCGATTGATGCGCTGCTGTTGTGAGTGTGCTGGTCGCGGCGCAACGCACCCTCTCCGTGACACGCTCGGCCATGCGATTCTGCCTGGCGCGGGCCTGGTCGCCGCTGGCCGAGGTGCCGCTGCCCGATGGGCGGCGCGCCGATATCCTCGCCCTGCGGCCCGATGGTGGCTTCGTCATCATTGAGGTGAAATCCTGCGCGCGCGACTTTCTCTCAGACACGAAATGGCCCGATTACCGGGCATTTTCCGATGAATTGCACTTCGCCGTGGACCTCGATTTCCCGCACAGCCTGCTGCCCGAGGAGACCGGCCTTCTGATCTGCGACGGCTATGACGCCATCCCCATCCGAGACGCCTCAGCACATCCCCTGGCCCCTGCACGCCGCCGCGCGCTGCTCCACCGTTTCGCGAATATTGCCGCCACGCGCCTCGCTGGACTGACCGACCCTGCTGGACTTGTGGAACGCCGCGCGGCACTCAGGCTGGATTGATGTTGCCGTGGCAGGGTGACCGGGCGCAGAATCGCACCGGAGGACCAACGTTATGAAAAGCCTTCTGCTTCTGACCCTGCTTGCATTGCCGGGGCTCGCTGCGGCACAGGCTCAGCCATGGGCGGGCGAAGGTTCGCGCGTTGCCCGGCAATGGTGCGCCCACTGCCACCTGGTCAGCCGCGACATGCCCCCGCCCGCCAATGACGTGGCGCCGAGCTTCCCCGCTTTGGCAGCCATGTCCACCACCACGGAGACGGGGCTGCGCGTCTTCCTGCAAACCCCGCATGGGAGGATGCCCGATTACCAGCTCAGCCGGGGCGAATTGGATGCGGTCGTGGGCTATCTGCTCTCGCTGCGCTGATGCGGCTCCATACCGCGCCGGGCAGCCCCTTTGCGCGCATTCTCCGCATCCTCTCGCGCGAGCGCGGGCCACTTCTGACCGAGGTGCAAACGCCGCTGCGCGATCCCTCCGCGCCACAACTTGCGCATAACCCCGCAGGGCGCGTACCCGCCCTGTGGGACGGCGAAGTGCTGATTGCCGAGACGGCGTTGATCCTGGCTTATCTGGGCTGGCTGCCGCGTGAGGCGACCGCCCTCTCGCGGCTGGGGCAAGCGCTGGCTTTGATGGATGGCATCGCCGTGTGGAATCGCGATCTGCGGCGGCTGGAGCATGAACGCTCCCCGGGATTCCAGGCGCTGGAACAGATGCGCGCTGGCCGCATCCTGGATGCGCTGGACCTGACCGCGCATGACCCTTTCAGTGTGGAGGGCGTGGCACTCGCCTGTGCACTGGGCTACTGCGAAAGGCGCCACACCGTCTTCCAATGGCGCATCGGGCGGGACAAACTGGCTGCCTGGTATGACGCGGCGGTGGACCGCCCGGCCTTTCACGAAACAACTCCTCCTTTTTCTGGAATATGACCATGCAGAACATCGAACCCGTCTGGCGCCATGTGGATGAAAAGGCCCCGCCCGCCATTGAGCTGAGCGACCGCGTCTGGGGCATGCCGGAGCTGGCCTATAATGAGCACCGCTCGGCCGCTGAACACACGGCCTATCTGCATGCCGAGGGGTTTCGCGTCACGGGGCAACTCGCCGGCATTCCGACGGCGATGATGGGCGAGGCGGGTGAAGGCGGGCCGGTCATCGCCATCCTGGGCGAGTTCGACGCGCTGCCGGGCCTGTCCAACGAGGCGGATGTGGCCGAGCACCGGCCCATCCCCGGCGATGGGTATGGCCATGCCTGCGGGCATAACCTGCTGGGCGCGGCCTCGCTTCTGGCGGCGACGGCGGTGAAGGATTATCTCAAGGCCAACGGCATTGCGGGGCGCGTGCGCTATTATGGCTGCCCGGCCGAGGAAGGCGGCGCGGCCAAGGGCTTCATGGCGCGTGCGGGGCTGTTCGATGATGTGGATATCGCGATTTCCTGGCATCCCTCGGCCTTTGCTGGGGTGAATGAGCCGCTCTCGCTGGCCAATACGCGCATTGATTTCACCTTCCATGGCCGCGCTGCCCATGCCGCAGCCTCGCCGCATCTGGGGCGCTCGGCGCTGGATGCGGTGGAGTTGATGTCCGTGGGCGTGAATTACCTGCGCGAGCATATCCCGCAGGAAAGCCGCATCCATTACGCCTATCTCGATGCCGGGGGTGTCGCGCCCAATGTGGTGCAGGCGCGCGCGAAGGTGCGGTATTTGGTCCGCGCGGCCGATGTGAAGAACCTGAACGCCCTGGTGGCGCGCGTGCGCAAGATCGCCGATGGCGCGGCGCTGATGACGGAAACCCGCGTGGAGACGCAGGTGATCTCAGCCGTGTCCAACCTGCTGGGCAATACGCCGCTGGAACGCCTGATGCAGGACAGCCTGGACCGCCTGGGCCCGCCGCCCTTCGATGCCGCGGACCGCGCGCGCGCGGCCGAATTCCAGGCCACGCTCTCGGAGGAGGATATCTCCTCGGCCTTCCGCAAGGTGGGGCTGCCGCAAAGCACCGACCCACTGACGACCAGCATCGTGCCGCTGGATTCCAAGCGCGCGCCGATGGTGGGCAGCACGGATGTGGGCGATGTGAGCTGGGTGGTGCCGACCGTGCAGGCGCGCGGGGCGACGCATGCCATCGGCACGCCACTGCATTCCTGGCAGGCCACGGCGCAAGGCAAGCTGCCGCATGCGCATAAGGGCCTGGTGCATGTGGCCAAGGTGATGGCGGGGACGGCGGTGGATGCGCTGCTCAGGCCGGAGGTGATCGCGGCGGCGAAGGCCGACCACGCGGCGCGGGCGGGTGGGGCTTATGTGTCCCCGCTGCCGGCGGACGCTGTGCCGCCGATTGGGATGTCGTTGGCGGGTTGAGGATTGGCGAGGGGTGCAAGGCTCTGCCTTGCGCTCCGCTGGGGACCGTGGCGGTCCCCAGGAACATGTGCCGCCAACCGATCTCAGCTCGCTTCGCGGCCAACAGCGTGCGATACATCACCCGGTAAACATCCACATTGTCCATGGTGCCCGCCTGACTGATCAGTTCGGCATTCAGCCCCACGCCGCGCACCAGGATACCACCCGAAACATCCGTCAAGGTGGACCAGACGATGGCGAAGGGGTGTCGCACGCCGTTGCGGTCGGGAGCGGAAAGCCAGGCCGCGGTCCCGGTCCCGGTCTGGCCATCAGCCGGGGCGCCGTTGCGATCGCGCTCGGGCAGGTTCACGCCCTCACGGATGATGGTCTGCTGGCGCCCCGGCCCGACCACCTGCATGCCGCCCGCATCGGAATCGGCGGTGGTGAGCATCAGCGTATTGGGGTTGGCGGCCACGAAGCGGCGAAAGACGCCGACCGCGGCGTCGGCGCGGATGCCTGCCTCGATGCTGCCGGGTGCGTTGTTCACATTGCCGAAATTATCCGTCCCCTCTTCTTCGGCAACCAGGAGGAAGCCCTGCGGCGCGCGGGAAAGGATGGCCAAAGCCGCTTCGCTCATCTCCGCGATGCTGGGCGCTGAGGCGAGGTAATGCGGCCGGTTCTCGCGGGCGAGCGTCTCCTCATTGCGGTCATGGAAAGTGTGCTCATGGGCGAAGATGCCCCAGAGCTTGTCCGTGCCCGCAGGCACCGCGGCCAGTTCCTGCTTGTCGAAAACGATGGTGTAGCCCGCAGCGCGCAACGCCTCGATCAGGTTCAGCCCGTCCTCGCGGGTGCCTTCGCCATGGCGGCCCTGGGTGCCGCGCGGCAGATACCAGCGCTCGCCGCCCGCCAGGTGCACCTGCACGCCCGATTGCGTCACAAGACGGGTGATCTCGGCCAGGCTGTTGCGGCGCTCGGTGCTGGCGACGAAGGCCGCCGTGCCCGGCTCGTAGGCTGCGCCGGAATTGACCAGGCCCACCCATTTGCCGCGCGCCATCGCCTCACGCGCGATGGAGCCCTCAAAGCCCGAAAGGCTGCGGATGGGGGTTGCGCCATCCATGCCGAAGCTGTCGGCCTGAACACGCTGGCCAAAGGCATGGATCGTGGCGCCGCCATGCGAGGTACCGGTCAGACCGTCCTTCATGTGGCCGAGATAAACGGCCGTATGCGGCAGGCGGTCCCACTCCGTCCGCCCATCGGGGCCGACCGCGACCATGCGGACCGCGCCCCAGTGATTTACGCCAAAGCCGTCGGGGTGGAAGAAGATCACGTTGCCGGGCCGCTCCTGCGCAACGGCGGGAAGCTGGGCGGCGAGGGCCAGGGCGGCGGTGGAGGCAAAGATCTGGCGGCGATTCATGGCGAGCTTCCTGGTTGCGTGTACGCCATTTAATACTTCCTGCGCCGCCCGCCAGAGACACTCAGGTTAAACCTGCCGAGTGGCGCCGATCAGGATCGCGGCGGTACCGGCGAGACACAGCATGACCCCAGCCCAGTCCCACGGATTGGGCCGCACGCCTTCGACCATGACGAGCCAGGCCAGCGAGGCCGCGACATAAACCCCGCCATAGGCCGCGAAAGCCCTCCCCGCAGCCTCGACCGGGGCCAGGGTCAGCAGCCAGGCGAAAAGGCCCAGGCTGGCTGCGCCCGGGACCAGCCAGAAAACCGAAGCCCCCTGGCGCAGCACCGCCCAGACGGCAAAGCAGCCGGCAATCTCCGCCACCGCGGCCACGGCAAAGACGAGTGCGGTGGTCAGAGGCTGCGCAGCGTGGCACAGACCCGCGCCACCTGCCCCTCGGTGAGTTCGGGATACATGGGAAGGCTGAACACCTCCTGCGCGGCGCGCGCTGTCTCGGTGCAGGCGGCCGGGCCCAGGGCCACGCGCCCTGCATAGGCGGGCTGGGTATGCACCGGCATGGGATAGTGGATGCCCGTGCCGATTCCGCGCGCCTTGAGCGAGAACATCAACTCGTCGCGCTTCGCGTGCCTCAATACGTAGAGGTGAAACACATGATGCGCGCCCGGGCGGCGGATGGGCGCTGTCAACAGGTCGGAGTGGGAGAGCGCCAAATCATACGCCTCGGCGATTTCGCGGCGGCGGTCATTCTGCCGGTCCAGATGCTGTAATTTCACGCGCAGGATGGCGGCCTGCAGCTCATCCAGGCGGGAATTCACGCCGGGAAGATCACTGATGTAGCGCCGCTTCCAGCCATATTGGCGGATGGCCGAGATGCGGCTGGCCAGTTCGGCATCTGGCGTGGCCAGGATGCCCCCATCGCCCAGCGCACCGAGATTCTTGGTGGGATAAAGGCTGAACGCCGCCGCATGGCCGATGGTCCCGAGCTTCACGCCGCCCAGCTCCGCCCCATGGCATTGCGCGCAATCCTCGATCAGCGCCACGCCCGCTTCGTCGCAGGCGGCCTTGATGGGCAGAAGATCCACCGCCTGGCCGTAGATATGCACCGGGATCACGGCGCGGATGGGCGGCAGGCCCGGCGGAGGGTCCGCCAGCACGGAGGCCAGCTCGTCGGGGTCCATTGTGTAGGTGTCGGGATCAATGTCGAGCAACAAAGGCGTCGCACCCACCATCTCGATGGCAGCGACTGTCGCGACCGCCGTGTGGCTGACGGTGACGACCGTGCTGCCCTCGCCAATGCCCATTCCGCGCAGGATGAGCATGATGGCATCCGTGCCATTGGCGCAGGCCACCGCGTGCATTTTCGGTGCCGCGGGCTTGTTGCCCAGCCAGGCGGCGAATTCGGCCTCGAAAGCCTCGCCCTCGCGGCCGAGGATGTACCAGCCAGAAGCGAGCGCGCGCGCGACGGCCGCATCAATCTCGGGCTGAAGCGCGCGATACCCGGCACCAGGGTCGGCAAAGGGGAGAACAGGAAGTGAAGCGTTCATGGCGATTCTCGTTCAGTTCGGCGCGTCGGTGAAAATATAGTCGCCCATGCGGTCCCGATACCAGTCCAGGCTCAGGCGCAACCCGTCCTCCAGCGTGGTCAGCGGGGCCCATCCGGAGGCAGAGCGAAAGGCCTGATCATCGGCGTGATAGCTGCCGATATCAATCGGCGCGCGGTCGGCAGGGAATTCGCGGGTCGTGAAGCTGCCCTGCCCGTCATTCGCGGCGATGACGAGCCCGGCCAGGTCGCGCAGCGAGACCGGTGGCGCACCGCCCAGGTTGAAGACATGGCCCGCCACCTCGGGATTGCCGGCCTGTTCGGCGGCCATGAGGAAGGCGCGGGTCACGTCATCCACGAAGGCGAGGTCACGCAGCTGGTCGCCGCCCCAGACCTCGAAAGGTTCGTTCTCCAGCAGCCGGCGCATCCAGATGCCCAGGAAGGTCTGACGCGCATCTGCGATGCGCAGCCGCGGCCCGTAGCAATTGGTGAGCCGCAGCGAGATGACGGGGCGGTGCCGCACCCGGTTTTCCAGCATCCAGTATTGCTCACCCGCCCATTTGGACACGCCATTGGCATCGGGCGGGTTGACCGGGTGCATTTCATTCACGGGCAGGCTGATCGGGCGGCCGTAGAACTGCCGCGTGGAGGCGTGGATCACAACGGCCTTGGGGGCTGCCTGGCGCATGACCTGGATCAGCCGCACCTGGGCCACGGCATTGATCGCGATGTCAAAGACGGGGTCCTTCTGGCCGCCCATATGGCTGGTTTGCGCCGCCATGTTGAAGAGCACATCCACGCCTTGGCAAAACGTATTGAGTTCGGTGTCGCGCACGTCGCCGCGCACCAGCATCACGCCCGCCCCTTCCAGATTGGCGGGATTGGCGCCGCCATCGGGCAGCATCGCGTCCAGCGCAGTGACGCGCGCGCCCAATGCCGCCAGCGCATGGCAGAGATTGCTGCCCAGGAAGCCCGCACCCCCCGTCACCAGAACCCGCTTCCGGCGCCAGAAGCCCCGATCACCCAACATCGCAGTCACTTCGGTCACCCTGTTGTTCACCCTCTGCATCTTGGCCCGCAATGCGGCGGAATCACGCCTGACACATGGCCTTATTTATCCACTTCGCGAGTGCCACCATGGTTGCGCATGATCTCTGCAAAGCCGAACAGCAGCAGAAGTTGCCCCATGATCATCTGGATAGCGGCCAGAAGCCGGATTCCATCATCCGCCGGCTGGATATCGCCGTAGCCCACGGTGGAGAGGGTGACGATGCTGAAATGCAGCGCATCCGAGAAGGAGAGCCGCCCCGGCTCGCCCATCAGCATGAAGACCGGGCTGCGCGAAAGCCCGTCCGCGATGCGGTAGAAGCAGGCGAAGGCCACCGAGAGCAGCGCGAACAGGCTCACATAGGTGGCGATGGGCACGGCGAGATGCCGCAGCCGGTAGCTCACCCGTCGCAGGATGGCCGAGATATCCACCAACAGCCGCACAATATGACCGACCGCCAGCGCGCCGATCACGGCGATGGCCGCCATGGCGAGCAGCAGCGCCAGGGTTTGCCATTCGGGGGGCGCGCGGTTGATGGGCACGGAGAGTGAGATGATGCCGATGAGGCCCGTGGGCAGCAACCAGCGCACGAAGCGAGGGAAATGGCGCAGGTCCGCACCACCCTGCGCCGCGGCCGCCGCAGCTAGCGGGCGGCGATTCGCCCAGCAGGCCAGCACGAAGGCCAGCACCGGCAGCAGGAACGCAACCGGGCGGGACCATTCCGCGGCCTCAGGGAAGGACGCGCGGCCGATCACGACGAACAGCCCCATATAGACGGCCAGCCCATTGGCCGCCCCAAGCGCAAAAAGCAACCCATGGGGAAAGATCAGGTGCAGCCCGCCAAGGGCCAGGCTGGCGATCAGCGGCGCCGCCATCGCGAAGCCCCAGCCCTCATCAGCGACGCCCATGGCCACCAGCAGCATGAAGCCGAGCGTCAGTCCCGTCGCCAGCGCCGCCCGACGCCGGGTCGAGGGGACAAGCATCAGCCGAGCGCCGCGATACCGGTGATCTCGACGCGCCAGGAGGGGTCCACCAGGGCGGCCTGGATGGTCATGCGCGCGGGCTTGTGGCCCGGTTCCAGCCAGGCGTCCCATGCGCGGTTCATGGCCGGCGCGTCCGCGATATCGGCGAGGATGATCTGCACGCTCAGCAGCCGCGCCTTGCCGGAGCCGGCCTGCGCCAGCAGGGCATCAATCTGGGCGAGGATATCGGCGGTCTGGCCCTCGGCGTCGAGCGTTGCGTCATCGGCCACCTGCCCGGCCAGGTAAACCAGGCCCCCGTAAACCACAGCGCCTGAAAGCCGCGCTTCCTCGGCGATTCGAGTGATCATGATTTTACCCCTTTTCGGTTGCGCCGGTTTGCCTCACATGGGCAGCCATGGACAAGCTTCTCGACCGCGCGATGATCGGCAGCCGCTATATTCTGGCGGTGTTCTACCTGGGCCTGGCCGTGGCGCTGGCCGCCTATGCCGTGAAGTTCGCCTTCAAGGTGTGGAAATTCGCCACCACCATCCTGGAGGAGCAGAACGACAACGAGATCCTGCTGGGGATGCTTTATCTGGTGGATAGCGCGCTTGTCGCGTCGCTCGTCGCGATGGTGGCGATCTCCTCCTATGACAGCCTGGTCTCCAAGCTGACCGATGAGAAGTCGTCCAAGGAGATCAGCTGGGTGACCAATCTCGATCCTGGCAATCTGAAGCTCAAGGTTGCGCTGGCCATTATCGCGATCAGCTCGATCCATCTGCTGCAGAACTTCATGAACGTCGCCAGCCTGACCGACCGCGAGCTCGGCTGGGCTGTCGGCATTCATATGGCCTTTGTGTTTGGTGCGCTGGTGCTCGGGTATCTTGACGGGATGCAGGCGAAGGCGAAGCAGGACCGCAACCCCATCGGGCGATGAGGATGCCTCCATAGCTGGCGGTTTTGCTCGCGCCGCCGCCCTGCCTGCGTGACGAAAGTATCTTTTGCGCAATGATCCGAATCTATACCGCCTTCAAGCCTGATGACGCGAAGTCGCCGCTGCATATCCTGGAGCATGCGCTTCACCCCTGGGTGGCCTTCGTGGTCGTTCCAATCCTGGGCCTGGCCAATGCGGGCGTGTCTCTTGCCACGGTGTACTGGGGTGCTGCTGCTGGTGGCACCAAAGCGGCGCTTGGTTCAGCGCGGTCCCGTTCTTCATCTGACCAGCCGAGGGTTGCGCCAGACTTGCGTTCCGTCATGCACGACCATCCCTTCCAGGGTGGGTTTTTGTGCGTTGAACAGCATGTGGCTCGGTTTTTCATGTTCCAGACTCCAGCCGGCCTGCCAGAATAAATCCAGCAGATCGCCATCCTGTTTTCGGGAATGAGTCCCAACGACCAGCCAGCGAACCCGCTGCGTCAACAACTCCAGGCCAAACCGGCACAGATCGGCTTCCGAGCCCTGGACATCCACATGAACGAGGTCCCAGGCAGGCTCGGACCTCAGCAAGTCAGCGATACTGACGACTGGAACCGTGCGGGTTTTGAGGAATTCCCGGCCGAGATAGTCTTTTCCGGACGCATCGAGGGGCCTTGCCCCATAGTCGGCGCCCAGATCAGAATCGTCCGGCCAGAATGCTTCTCCAGCGGCGGTACCGACCGCAGCCTCGACGAGATGATGCGCATCAGGTTCGAATCCGTTGTCACGAAGATGCGTCCGGGCGTACTCGCATCGCATCGGGTCCGCCTCAACGCCGTAAAGGACAAGGTCGCTGATGCCTTGCCTGCGCGCCAAGGTCCCGCCGGCAACCAGCCATGGCGCCCAGCCAGCGCCCAGCTCCAGGATGCGGTAGCTGCCCCTCGCATGGAGCACGCTTTTGATCAGGCCCATCCACTCGATCGTTTCGGAAAACCAATCTTGCGGGATGGGGTAGCCAAAGACCCGGCCCGACAATGAATGCGTGGCTTTCGAATAGTCTATGCGAGTTTTGCATCCCAGAAAATCAATAATAAATCCTTCTTGGCCATCGGCGGACCGGGGTATGGCTGGGACAAAACTTCTCAGTAGCTGTTCATCTTCGGCACTACAGCCTTTGAACAGCTGAAACTGAAGGGCCGATTCCAGATTCTTCCTGACGATGTTTTGGAACTCATCACTTCGAAGAATCAGCCGTCCAAGGGTTTCGATGTCAGCATGCTGCCTGTGCCCGGCGATAACAGTTTCGCTTTCGGGCAAACGCCCGAGCAGGAGCCGATACGCGGATATGACATCGAGCCGGGAAACACCCGAAGCCTTCTCGCCTGATGCTGGATGCCCTTCATTCATGGTCGTTCAACGAACAAAAATGGCAATCCTCGAACCTAGCCGACCCGAAGCGGAACGGGATCAGCCACGATCTCATCCAGCACCTGCGCCGAGGAAATCACGCCCGGCACACCCGCCCCCGGATGCGTGCCCGCACCCACAAGATAGAGCCCCTCCACCTCCTCGCTCTTGTTGTGCGGGCGGAACCAGGCGCTTTGCAGCAACTGTGGCTCCAGTGAGAAGGCGGCGCCATTCACGGAACTCAGCCGGTCCTGAAAATCCTGCGGGGTGAGCATCCGAGACGTGACAATGCTTTCGCCCAGGCCCGGCATGACAGTTTCCTCCAGCCGCTTCTGGACCGCAGCGCGATAGGGTTCAGCGCGCTCCGCCCAGTCGGTACCGCTGCCCAGGTGAGGGACGGGGGCGAGAACATAGAAGGCATCGCAGCCGGGCGGGGCGAGTGACGGGTCATTCGCTGTCGGCCGGTGCAAATACAGGCTGAAATCCTTCGCCAACCGCTTGGTGGTGAAGATGTCCTTCAGCAATTCCCGATAGCGCGGCCCCAGCACCATGGTGTGGTGATACACGTCATCGAAGCGGCGATTGGTGCCGAAATACCAGACGAACAGGCTCATCGAATACCTTGCCCGGCCGAGCTTGCGGTCCGTCCAGCGCTTGCGCGGCGTCTCGGACAGGAGCTTGCTGTAGGTCCAGGCGACATCGGCGTTGGACACCACAACCTCCGAGGCAATCTGCTCACCCGAAGCGAGCCGCACACCCGTCACCCGCCCATCCTGCGTGGTGATCTGCGAAACCTCCGTCTCGTATCGGATGGACCCACCGACGCTCTCCAGCAAATTCACCAGCCCCCGCACAATCGCCCCTGTGCCGCCCATGGCGTAATGCACCCGGTGCGAGCGTTCCAGATGCGCGATCAGGCAGTAATAGGCCGTGGTGGTGAAGGGGTTTCCGCCGATCAGCAGCGGGTGAAAGCTGAAGGCCACGCGCAGCTTGTCGTTCTTGAAGTAGGTGGAGACCTTCTGATGCACTGTCAGATACCCGCCCAGGCGGATCATATTGGGGATGGCGCGCAGCATGGTGGTAAAGCGGTGGAAGGGCTGGTCGGCCAGTTCCTCGAAGGCGACCTTGTAGATGGCCTCGCTGTCACGGATGAAGCGGTCGAAGCCGGCCACATCCTGTGGCGAAATCCGGGCCACCTCGGCGCGCATGGAGCCCAGATCTGCCGTGCAGGAGATGGTTTCGCCATCGTCGAAACGGATCTTGTAGAAGGGATCAATCGCGCGCAGGTCAACATCGTCGGAGAATTTGCGGCCGCACAGTGCCCACAATTCCTCCAGCAGATAGGGCGCGGTGATGATGGTCGGCCCTGCATCGAAGGTGAAGCCGTCCTGCCGGTACACATAGGCGCGCCCGCCAGGCCCATCGAGCTTTTCCAGTACCGTCACGCGATAGCCGCGCACGGCCAGGCGAATGGCGCCAGCCAGCCCCCCAAAGCCGGAGCCGATGACGAGGGCGGGAGGGCGGAGGTCAGGAGCGCGTTCGAGCATGATGGCATCATGTGACACGCAATCCCGCTCTGACAACCTCACCCGCTGAGCCCCAGCGTAATCAGCGCCAGTGTCACGTAGCGGCCCGTCTTGGCCATCGCGACCAGCAGGGTGAAGCGCCAGAGTGGCTCGCGCAGGACGCCTGCCACCACCGTCAGAGGATCGCCGATCAAGGGCGCCCAGCTCATCAGCAAGGACCAATGGCCCCAGCGCGCATACCAGCCCTCGGCCCGGGCCAGCGCCTGCGGTGAGGCGGGGAACCAGCGGCGGTCCCGGTAGCGATGGATCAGGCGCCCCAGGCCCCAATTCACCACGGAGCCGGCCGTGTTTGCCACACTCGCCACCAGCACCAGCGCCCAGACGGTATGGTCGCCGGTCAACATCAGGCCCACCAGCACCGCCTCGGACTGAAAGGGAAAAATGGTGGCCGCCACAAAGGCGGCGATGGCCAGCGTCAGGTAGGCGGCCAGCGAGCCCACCAGTCAGATGCGGCGCGCCGCATGCACGGCGGCCTCGCTGCCAAAGCCCACCATCCGGCCCCAGAGCCGCACCAGGCCGCCGATCAACCCGGCATGCATCTCCCGCGCTTCGTCGCGGTGATGCACCTCCTCCTCCTGGCAGCGGGCGAGCATGGCACGCAATTCGGGGAAGATCTGCTCGGCATCGAGGCGGTCGAGCTGCTGCTGGTAGTGGTGGTCCACGAAGGTCTCGACTGCGTCAATCGTGGCATAGACCGCGCGCGGCCCGAAGATGGCCGGCACCGCCCCCGTCACCCAGCCGGCCACGCGCCAGATGGGCAGCAGGCGCGAATGTTGTGCGCGGGGCAGAACCTCCTCGATCAGGCGCAGATGGCCCTGTTCGGTGGCCATGTGACGTTCGCAGAAATCGCGCAGCGTGGCGTCGCGGCAGAAGGCGAGGATGCCGCGATAAATCATCACCGCCCCCGTCTCGCCCGCATGGTCGGAGCGGAGTTCGGCCACAAGCCAGTCTGGGTATTGCTGCATGAGGCGGGATATCGCCCGCTTGCCGGGGAGGGCAAGCCCACCACATCTCAACCATGGCCCCAGACACCCGCACCCAAATCTATTTCGACGGCGGCTGCCCCGTCTGTTCGCGCGAAATCGCGACCTATCGCCGCGCGAAAGGGGCGGAGGGCGTGTGTTTCGTGGATGTGACCCAGCCCGATGCGGCCCTCGCCCCGGGGCTCTCGCGAGAAGCGGCGATGGCGCGGATGCATGTGCGCCGGCCAGATGGCAGCATGGCCAGCGGCGCGGCTGCCTTCGCTGCACTTTGGAGCGCCCTGCCCGGCTGGGCCTGGCTGGGGCGGATCGCGGCCCTGCCCGTTGTCGCGCCGATCCTGGAGCTTGGTTACGGCGGCTTCCTGCGCCTGCGCCGCGCCTGGCGCTGAGGCAACCCGTTGGCACCCACGGGCGTTGCGCAAACGTCATCCCTTCGAAAGTTGCGACACGGGCGGAGACAGCCTTATTCCCAAGGCCAGGCAAGCTTATCGTTGCCTGCACATGATCAGGAGATTTTCCGCATGCGTTCCATCGTCTTCGCTGCAGCCTTCGCCGCCCTCTCCCCCTTCGCCGTCATGGCGCAGGAAGCCCCGGCCGGGGTTGTCGAGAATGGCCAGCGCCTCTTCAACCAGTGCCGCGCCTGCCACAACGCCAATGAGGGCGGTCGTAGTGGCGTGGGGCCCAACCTGTATCGCGTCTATGATCGCCCCGCGGCCTCCATCGAGGGCTTCCGCTACTCGGCGCCGATGCGTGCCAAGGCGGCGGAAGGGCTGGCCTGGAACAATGCGAACCTGCGCGCCTATCTTGCCGACCCCAAGGCCATTATTCCCGGCGGCTCCATGTCCTTCGCGGGCTTTCGCGACAATGCGCAGAACATCAGTGATGTGATTGCGTATCTGCGCTCGGTCGGCGGGCAGTAGTCCAGGATTTTATCGCAGCCATCGCGCGGCGAGAGGACGCCCAGTATCGGCGCCGCGATCGGGAGCGAGCGAACTCCCATCAGCGCTGCGTCAAGGCTGAGCACGCGAGCTGCTCCGGCGGCAGGAAACGGTAGCGCGGCAATGTGTTGCAGGCCCTGCCGCGCATGGCCATGCTGAAACCAGAGCCCGAACGCTCCAGGCAGCAGTCGCGGCCGGATTGAGGTCATTCGGTCATGGTTCGCGCCAAGCTCCAGCCTCTCAAATTCCTCGACCTGTTGGGTTCTGAGCGCCCTCCAGGGGTATTGCAGGAAGCCCAGGAATGCCCATTAAAGCAGTGACAATGAGAACATAACGGAGGATTTAATGATGCGGGTTTGGATGATGGCGGCGGCGGCCCTGGCACTCGCCCCCCTTGGAAGCGCAATTGCACAGGACGCAGATGCCGGCCAGCGCGTTTTTAACACTTGCCGCGCCTGCCACAACATCAATCAGGGCGGTCGCAATGGCGTTGGGCCGGCTCTCTACGGCGTCTGGGGCCGCGCGGCCGGCGCAGTCGAGGGCTTCCGCTACTCGGCACCGATGCGGGCCAAGGCGACTGAGGGGCTGGTTTGGACGTCTGAGAACATGCGCGCCTACCTGGCTGACCCCAAGGCGGTAGTGCCGGGCGGTTCCATGGCCTTCGCCGGGGTCCGCAACGAACAACAGTTGAACGATCTGCTGGCCTATCTGCAGCGCGCCAGCGCGGCGCAGTAAGGGCTCACCCGGCGCAGGTCAGTCCTGCGCCGGGCCGAACTCAGCGTCACGGTGCACCCAGGCGCTGATGAGCAGCCCAAAGCCGATCATGGTGGTCAGCATCGCACTTCCACCATGGCTGATCAGAGGCAGCGGCACGCCGCCCACGGGAATACTGCCCGTGACCATGGCGACGTTGACGAAGACATACAGAAAATAATTCATCCCCAGGCCGATGGCGAGCAGCCGGCCGAACTGATGCTTGCATCGCACCGCCACCAGGAAACAGAACGCCACCACACTCATCAGCAGGATGAGCGTGCCCATCGCCCCCACGAGGCCAAACTCCTCGGCGATCATGGTGAAGATGAAATCAGTCTGTTTTTCGGGCAAAAAATTGAGGTGGCCTTGCGTGCCCTGCAGGAAGCCCTTGCCCCAAAGTCCACCCGAGCCCAGTGCGATCTTGGACTGAATGATGTTGTAGCCGGCCCCCAGTGGGTCCGATTCCGGGTCCAGGAAGGTGGTGATCCGCGCGCGCTGATACTCGCGCAGGTTTTCATAGACGATGGGCGCAGCAGCCACCGCCGCGCCGATGATGGCCGCGAATTTCCACCACCGCACCCCCGCCGCCCAGAACATGGCACCGCCAAGTGCCAGGGTGATCAGGGCAGTGCCGAGGTTGGGCTGCTTGAAGATCAGCGCCACCGGGACCACTACGAGCACGGCCGGTATCACCAGGAAGAAGGGGTTGCCCACGCGCTCCCAGCTGGCGCGGTGAAACCAGGCGGCAAGCGTGAGCACCAGCACGATCTTCATGAGCTCCGACGGCTGCAACTGCAGCGGCCCGAGATCCACCCAACGCTGGGCGCCCTTGCCCACCTCGCCATGCAGCGCAACCATGACCAGCAGACCTATGCCGCCGAGATAGCCCAGCGGGGCAAGCCTGGCGATCAGCCGGATGTCCACGAACCCGATGCAGAGCATGAGTACAAGGCAGAAGCCAAAGCGCAGCGCGTGCTTGGTGGCGTAAAGGTCCGGATTGCCGCTCCCCGCCGAATACAGTGCGACATAGCCCACCGCCGCCACGGCGCAGAGCAGCAGCACGAAAAACCAGGGAATCTGCCAAAGTTTCTGCAACACCCCGGCGCCGCGATCGCCGGTCAACAGCCGCTTCTCAAAGACAGTTGACATTAATGTGCCCTCAGGGGGTCACGCCGGAGGTGTGCACGCGACATGGCATGCCGCAAGCGTGCCTTTGGCCGGTTGGTGCTGGTCTCGCTCACGTCCCGCGCCCCACATCTGCCACACGCGGCCCGGGCGGTACCGCGCGGAAGCGATTGAAGGTCTCCACCAGCGCATCGCGCGCCAGGGGGGCTGCCGCGCCGGAGCCTGAGGTTCCGTGCTCCACGATCACGCTCACCGCGTAGAGCGGGTTGTCATGCGGTGCATAACCCACGAACAGAGCGTGCGGGCGCCATTCGCGCGGCAGTTGCGAGACGTTGAACCCGCGCTCTCGCTGCTCACGCGTCACGCGGCGCACCTGGGTGGTGCCCGTCTTGCCCGACATCATGCCGTAACCGCCCGGCAGGCGCGATGCGAGTGCTGTGCCCCCCGGCTCATTCACCACAGCCCACATCGCCTCGCGCATGAGGCGCATGTCGCGGTCGGGGATGTTCATGCTGGGCCAATCCTCAGGCCGTCCACCGCGCACGGGCCGGCCGCCGATGCTGCGCGTGAGATGCGGGTGCACGGCGCGCCCGGTCGCCAGCCGCGCCGTCATGGTACACAGGCTGAGTGGCGTGAGCTGGTAGAAGCCCTGCCCGATGCCGTGAACCACCGTATCGCCCAACGCCCAGCCGCGCCCCTGGGCCTCGCGCCATTCGCGTGTCGGCACCAGGCCACGCCGCGTACCAGGCAGCTCGATGTCCAGATCCACGCCCAGCCCGAAGCGGCGCGACATGGCGGCGATGCGGTTGATGCCGAGCCGCTTGGCCAGTTCGTAGAAATAGACGTCGCAACTCTGCTTGAGCGCCGCGCGCATATCCATGCCGCCATGGCCATTGCGGTTCCAGCAATGGAAGCGGCTATCGCCGAGGTCAAAATGCCCTGGGCAGCTGATACGCTCACCGGTGGAGATGACGCGCGCCTCCAGGCCGGCCAGCGCCACCACCATCTTGAAAGTCGAGCCCGGCGCATACAGCCCGTTCGTCGCCTTGTTGATCAGTGGCGTCGCACGGTTCGATGTCCATTGCCGCCATTGCGCGCCGCTGACGCCCGAGTTGAACACATTGGGGTCGAAGCTCGGCTGGCTGGCCATGGCAAGGACTTCGCCATTGCGGGCATTCATGACGACGATCGAGGTGCCCTCCTCGATCTTGCCGCGCAGCGCCTTTTGCAACTCGGCATCCACGCTGATCTCGATATCCTGGCCGGGCACGCCCTCGCGCCGGTCCAACTCACGGATGACGCGGCCCACGGCGTTGACCTCAAGCTGCACGGCGCCCGCACGGCCGCGCATCACCTGGTCGTGATGGCGCTCGATCCCGGCGCGGCCCACGCGGATGCCGGGCAGTTGCAGCAGGGGGTCTCCGTCCATGTCGCGCTCCGCAGGGGGGGCCACATAACCGACGATATGGGCGAGATGCTCGCCCTCGGGGTAGATGCGCGTGGTGCCGACATCGGTGAGAATCCCAGGCAGATCGGGCGCATTTACCTCGATGCGGGCCATCTCCTCCCAGGTGAGGAATTCACGCACGATCACGGGCACGAAGCGCCGGCGGCGACGGACATCGCGCTCGATGCGCGCGCGCTCATGATCGGCCAATGGGACGATGCGGCTGAAGGTCTCCAGCGTTGCGGTGACGTCCGCCGTGTGCTCGGCAACCAGAAGTGCCCGCCAATTCAGGCGATTGCCGGCGACGACGCGCTCATTGCGGTCCAGCACCCGCCCGCGCGGGGGGGAGATGAGGCGGGCCGAGAGGCGATTTTCCTCGGCGAGGGTGGCGTAGCGTTCGCCCTGCTCCACCTGGAGCGAATGCAGACGGTAGCCCAGGAGGCCGAACAGCCCGAGTTGGGTGCCGCCGAGCAGCAGCGCGCGGCGAGTGAACACCGAGCGGCGCTCCTCCTCCTCGCGCTTCACGCCGCGCATGGTAAAGTTCTC
>JBBRVI010000019.1:0-21309 GCA_038247025.1 Acetobacterales bacterium | reverse complement strand
GTCACGCCCGGCTATATCCGCCTGTCCATCGGCATCGAGCATATTGACGACATCCTGGCCGATCTTGAGCAAGCGCTGGCCTGATGAGCGTCTTCGGCTCCTTCCCCTCCACGCGGCTGCGCCGCAACCGCCGCGATGGATGGAACCGCGCGCTGGTTGCGGAAAACGTGCTGACACCGAGCGACCTCATCTGGCCGATCTTCCTCACCGAAGGCACCGGCCAGAAGGATGAGGTCCATTCCATGCCGGGCGTCTTCCGCGTCAGCCCCGACATGGCGGCGGAACACGTGGCCGAGGCCGTCTCGCTCGGCATCCCCGCCGTGGCGCTGTTCCCCTACACGGCAATGGAACATCGCGACGAGGACGGCACCGGCGCGCTGGAGCCCGACAACATCACCTGCCGCGCCGCACGCCTGCTCAAGGCAGCGCATCCGGGCCTTGGGCTGATCGGCGACGTGGCGCTCGACACCTACACCACCCACGGCCATGACGGCGTGCTGCGTGATGGCCAGGTCCATAATGAGGAGACGGTGGAGCGCCTCATCATCCAGGCGGTCAACATGGCGCGCGCGGGCGTGGATGTGGTGGCACCCTCGGACATGATGGATGGGCGCATCGGCACCATCCGCGCAGCACTCGATGCCGAAGGGCTGATCCACACGCGCATCATGAGCTATGCGGCGAAATACGCATCGGGCTTCTACGCGCCCTTCCGCGATGCGGTGGGCTCCCCCACCAATGCCAACCGCCCGGTGCTGTCCGACAAGAAGACCTACCAGATGGACCCCGCCAATTCGGATGAGGCGCTGCGCGAAGTCGCACTCGATCTCGCCGAGGGCGCGGATATGGTGATGGTCAAGCCCGGCCTGCCTTACCTCGACGTGCTGCACCGCGTACGGACTGAATTCGGCGTGCCCACCTTTGCCTATCAGGTGAGCGGCGAGTACTCGATGCTGATGGCCGCGATTGAACGCGGCTGGCTTGACCATGACCGCGCGATGATGGAGGCGCTGATGTGCTTCAAGCGTGCGGGCGCGAACGGCATCCTCACCTATTTCGCAGTGAAGGCGGCCAGGCTGCTCAGGGCGGGCTGAGAGGGCGCTCCCCCTCAAGCTCTGCTTCCCTTGGACGGGCAGGGCTGGCATCCTCGCCCCATAACATGCAGGGCCCGGCGCAACGGCCCGAACCAGGGGGAAAATCCGTGCTAACACGTCGCCAAGCCATGGCCGCCGGCCTTGCCATCACTTTAGCGCCGCAACCGCTGCGGGCTCAACCTTGGCGGCCAACGCGGCCCATCCGCCTCATCGTGCCCTTCGCCCCTGGTGGATCGAACGACATTGTCGGGCGCATCGTGGCCGAGGCTGCGGGCCAGATCCTGGGACAGCCCGTCGTGATCGAAAATCGCGCCGGCGCTGGAAGCATGATCGGCGCGGAGGCGGTTGCGCGCGCCGCGCCGGATGGGCTGACGCTGCTGATCAACAGCTCCCACCCTACAGTGCCGGCCATCGTCGCGCGCGTGCCCTACAGCACGATCGATGATTTTACGGGCATCGCGGTAGCCGGCTTCTCGCCCTATGTGCTCGTGGTCAATCCGCAGGTGCCAGCCCGCACCGCGCAGGAATTGGTGGCCCTGATGCGCGCCAACCCTCAGCGCTTCAACATCGCGGCGACGGGCAGCGGGAGCGGCGTGCATGTCGCGGCTGAGTTGTTCCGCTCCGCGATGCGCGTCGAGTCCGAACTGGTGCATTATCGCGGTGGCGGGCCGAGCGTGGCGGCACTGGTGTCGGGCGAGGTGCAGGTCGGCACACCGACCATGGCCTCCTCCATCGGTCAGATTCGCGGCGGCACCCTTCGCGCGCTGGCCGTGCTGGCCGAAAGCCGCACCCCAGTCCTGCCCGAGGTGCCCAGCGCCCTGCAAGCCGGACTGCCTGGGGTGATCCTGGAGGAGTATTTCCCGATCCTGGCGCCGGCCCAGACACCCGCGCCCATCGTGGCGGCGCTGAGCGAGGCGTTTCGCGCCGCGATCCAGCAGACGGCGTCGCGCCTCGGGGATCTGGCCGGCGTTGCGCCGCGCGCCGGCTTTGAGACGCCCGAGCAGGTGATGGGCCTGCTCCGCACGAGCGTGGAACGGCAGACGGCCATCCTGCGCGCCGCTGGCGTCCAGGCGGAGTAGAACGGGATGGGTTGAGGCGAAATCGCTGAAATCCCTGACCCGCGCGACCCCGCCTGCTCCATTCCAGCACGGCGGGGGGACTTCCGGCGTCAGGCGAGGAAGTCGCGGATCAGGGCGATCTGCGCGGGGTCCATCAGTGCGGGTGCATGACCGCAGCCGGGGATGGTGGCCAGCGTGACGTTGGGGTGCTCGGCCATTTGTGCTGCCGTTTCGGCCAGCAGCAGGTCCGAGGCCTCGCCGCGCAGCACCAAAACCGGGCGCTGCACGCACAGCGCCCAGAGCGGCCAGAGATCCACATCGGCCAGCGGCCCGGCCATGGGCTCCACGATCGCGGGGTCGTAATGCAGACAAAGCTGGCCGTTGGGCATCATCCGCGCGCTGTGCGCGGCGAGGTGCCCCCATTCGGCGTCGGAAAGCTGGCCGAAGGGCGCATGGATTCGGCGCAGATATGCCTCCACCGCGGCCATTTCGGCAAACACCGGCCGGACCTGTAGATAGTCGCGAATGCGCTCCAACGAGGCCTGTGGGATGAAGGGGCCGATATCATTCACCACCATCCGGCGCATCGCAACGCCGGGAATTGCGGCCAGCCCCATGCCGATCATGCCGCCCATGGAGGTGCCGACCCAGTCAAATTCGCCCAATTCGGCCAGCAGTGGCGTCAACGCCGCGATATAGGTCGGCACGTTGTAAAGCGCGCCGGAGGGCAGCCAGCTCGACATGCCACGGCCGGGGATGTCGGGGCAGATGACCCGCCTGCCCTGCTCGGCCAATGCCTGGCCGAGTGCGTCGAAATCACGGCTGTTGCGGGTGAGCCCATGCACACAGACCACGGGCTTGCCGCGAGCCGGCCCCCATTCGGTCCAGCGCAGGAAGACCGCGCCGCCTTCCAATGTGCTGCGAAGGGCGCCGAAACGGGGCAATGGCATGGTCAGACGATCCCCTTCTCGCGCAGTGCGGCGATCTCGGCGCCGGACATGCCCAGCAGCCCACCCAGGACATGATCGCTATGCTCGCCCAGCACTGGCGGGGGAGAGCGGTAATCGGGGGGGGTCGCGGAGAGCTTGACGGGATTGGCGATGACCTCGATCTCGGCGCCCGAAGCATGCTGCATCTTCACCACCATCTCGCGCGCGATCACGTGCGGGTCGGCGAAGACTTCCTTGAGGGTGTTGATCGGCCCGCAGCCGATCTTCAACGCCTCCAGCGCCTCCACCCATTCGGCGGTGGTCCGGGATTTCATCACGGGCGTCAGCGTCTGTGTCACCAGGTCACGATGGGCCACGCGCTGCGGGTTGGTGGCGAAGCGTTCGTCGCTCAGCATGTGTTCCAGGCCGACATTCCGGCAAAAACGCTCGAAGGTCGGGTCATTGCCGACGGCGAGGATGAGGTAGCCATCCTTCGTCGGATATTCCTGATAGGGCGAGATATTGGGGTGCTGATTGCCCAGGCGCGGCGGGTTTTCGCCCGTGGCCAGGTAATTCATCCCCTGGTTGGCGAGCCAGGCGACATGCGTATCCAGCATGCCGATATCAATCTGCTGGCCCTGCCCCGAGGCGTGCCGATGGTTCAAGGCTGCCAGGATGCCGATGCAGCCATACAATCCGGCAAAGAGATCGGCCACCGGCACGCCGGCCTTTTGCGGCGCGCCGTTCGGCTCGCCCGTCAGCGACATGATGCCACCCATGGCCTGGATCAGCGCGTCATAACCCGGGCGCGGCGCATAAGGGCCGGTCTGGCCGAAGCCGGTGATGGAGCAATAGATCAGGCGCGGATGTTTTTGGGCCAGCTGCTCATAGCCCAGGCCGTACTTGGCCAGGGCGCCGACCTTGAAGTTCTCGGCCAGGATGTCGCAATGTTCCAGCAGCTTGTGGATGATGGCCTGCCCCTCGGGCTTGCTGATATCCACCGTGACGGACTGCTTGTTGCGGTTCACGCCGAGGAAATAGGCGCTCTCCTTCGTTTCGGGCCAGAAGGGGGGCGCGAAGCCGCGCGTGTCATCTCCGGAATCGGGCTTCTCGATCTTGATGATCTCAGCGCCGAGATCACCCAGCATCTGAGTGCAGGTAGGCCCTGCCAGAACGCGGGTGAGGTCGAGAACGCGAAGGCCCTTGAGCGGGCCGGAAGGCTGGGACATGGCAAGGCTCCGGTGAGGCCTTCGTGATTATGCCCCACGCGTCGCGCGGGCAAGCCGGTGCGTAAGCCTGCCCGCGGCCTGATCAGCGGTTGTGGAAATCCACCTTCGCGTTCTCGCCCAAATCGGCCGGCTTCTTTCCCAGCAGCGCCTTGGCGTAGCTCAAGGCGAAGCGCGCCGTGGATGTTGGCTCATCCCAATACTCGGCGCTGATCATTTTCACGCTGATCAGCCCGAGGTTGGGACTGGCCGCGCCACCGGGGATCCAGATCCGAGCCGCCTCGGTCCATAGCTCCGCCTGCTTGGCCTGGTCCTGGAACACCCGCGCAACACCCCGTACGGAGACATAGTCATTTCCCGAAGGATTGGCACAAGCCAGCAGCACCTGGTGATCCTGGCCAATCTGCATGGCCTTGGGGCTGTTGATGTGGGTGAAGAACCAAACCGTGTCATCCTCCACACTCAGCACGCTCATCGGCCGGGCATTCATATCGTCATCGGCGTCGCTGGTCACGAGCATGACAACGCGGATGCCCTCGATCAGTTCGCGCACCTTGATGCGGGCTTCGTCATCGTTCAGTCCATGGGTCACGGGAACCGTCCTTCTGTAAGCCTCCTCAACCGTTGAAGGGCGCAAGGGTTGCCCCAATAGCCCCATCCGGCGCATGGTCCGCCGCCTGACGCCTTGAGGAACGCTCCCGAATGCTCGACACGCCGCACCCCACCCCCGCTGGCCCCAGCCTGGACGAGAAATCCCTCGCCAAGGCGTTGTCTGGCTTGCATTTCATTGGCGGGCGGTATGTGCCTGCCATCAGCGGCCAGAGCTTTGCGGTGGTGAATCCGGCCACGGGCATCGAAGTGGCCCGCGCCGCCGAGGGCGATGGGCGGGATGTGGACGCCGCCGTTCGTGACGCGGCCCGAGCGCAGAAGGACTGGGCCAAGGTCCCTGCCCGCAAGCGCGGTGCGCTGGTTTATCAGTGTGCGGCCCTGATCAAGGAACACCAGGAGGAACTGGCACGCCTCATCGCGCTGGAAACCGGCAAGGCGCTGCGCACGGAAAGCCGCGTGGAGGCCAGCGTCGTTGCTGATGTCTTCGAGTTCTTCGGCGGGTTGGGCGGCGAACTCAAGGGCGAAAGCGTGCCTTTCGCGCCCAACGTGCTGTCCGTGACGGTGCGTGAGCCGCTTGGTGTGGTGGGCGCCATCATCCCCTGGAACGTGCCGATGCTGCTGATGGCGCTGAAAATCGCGCCTGCGTTGGTGGCCGGCAACGCCGTCGTCGTGAAATCGGCCGAGGAAGCGCCGCTGGCCGTGCTGCGCATTTGCGAGTTGATGAACCGCATCCTCCCGCCGGGCTGCTTCAACATGGTCAGCGGCATGGGCCCCGAATGCGGCGCGCCGTTGGTGGAGCACCCGCTGGTTCGCAAGGTGACCTTCACCGGCTCGGTCGAGACGGGCAAGATCGTGGCCAAGGCTGCTTCCCAGAAGCTGATCCCGGTCACGCTGGAACTGGGCGGCAAGTCACCCATGATCGTCTTCGCCGATTGCGATTTCGCCAAGACTGTCAGCGGTGCCCTCACCTCCATGCGCTTCACCCGCCAGGGCCAGAGCTGCACAGCGGCCAGCCGCATCTATGTGGAGCGCCCCATCTTCGAAGCCTTCGTGGCCGAGATGGAAAAGGCCGTGAACAACATGGTCATGGGCGACCCGCTGGATGAGAAGACCGATATCGGCACCATCATCAGCCAGGGTCAGTTCGAGAAGGTCCAGGCCTTCATCGCCGAGGGCAAGGCCACACCGGGCGCCACCGCGCTGGAATGCAGCGCCATGCCGCAGGACCCCGCGCTGAAGAAGGGGCTGTTCCTGCGCCCCGTGATCTTCACCGGCCTCGATGGCAATTCGCGCCTGGTGCGCGAGGAAATCTTTGGCCCCGTCACCGTGATCCAGGCCTTTGACGACGCTGAGGCCGTGCTGGCCGAGGCGAATGACAGTGAATACGGCCTGGCGGCATCGCTTTGGACGAACAATCTGAAGGTCGGGCTCGACCTCGCGCATCGGCTGGAAGCGGGGCTTGTCCAGATCAATCAGAATCTGGTCGTCCAGGCGAACCTGTCCTATGGCGGCGTGAAGAGCAGCGGCCTCGGCAAGGAGGCATCGCTCGAAGCCATGCTCGAACATTTCACCCACAAGAAGACCATCATGGTCAACATGGCATGAGCCTCGACCTCAGCGGGAAGACCCCGGCCGAGTTGAAGGCGATGGTCGCGAATGCAGAAGCGATCCTCGCTGGCGTCAACACGAAGCTGCACGCCAAGGCGACTGAGTTCCGCGAAGCGGCGAAGCTGGCCCTCTCCGAGCGTCGCGTGCTGCCCGTGGGTGGCCGGGCCGAGCCCAACCCCGAGTTGGAAGCGGCCGTGGCGCGGATCAAAGCCGTTGCGGCCGAGGCCATTGCCCGCTTCGATCTCTCGCCCGAGACGGCGCGCAAGCAGGGCGTGACCACGCCCCATGCGCTGCTGGCGGCCAGCGGCGCACCCAAGACGGGCGGTGGCGTGCGCACGAAGAAGTTCAAGCGTTGCCCCTATATCTCCTACCGGGCGCCGGGCGGCATCGCGATGCTGCAATACGCCGTGCCGCCCGAAGGTGGCGAAGCCTTCTGGGCCGGCGGTCTGACCACCGTGGGCAGTGCTCAATCCAAGACGGGCTTTGATGCAGCGATGACGGAGGAGGCTTCGGTCGCCGCTTTCCTTGCCGCCCTCACCGAGATCGCTCCGCCGCCGCGATGAACGAGGAGGCCGCTTGCACGGCGCTGCCGGAGGCGGCCTGCACGGTGCTCATCGTCGCCTATCACTCGGCAACGAAACTTCCCGCCTGCCTCGCGGCGATCCCTTCTGCCTGCCCTGTCATCGTGGTGGATAATGCAAGCCCCGATGACAGCGCGGAGGTCGCGCTTGCTGCACGGCCCGGCGCGCGGGTGATACGTGCGGGCAAGAATCTGGGCTTCGGGCCAGGCGCCAATCTGGGCTTTGGTGCCGTCAGCACCGAGTTCGGCCTGCTTCTCAACGCCGATGCGACGCTGGAGCCCGACACCATCGTCGGCCTGCTCTCCGCGGCGCGCCGCTACCCCGGGGCGGGAATTCTCGCGCCCGAAGTGATCGCCGACGAAGGCCATATGCAGTTCGGCCATGACCTGCCCTTCCGGCGCTTGCGGGGTGCCGTGGTGGAGCCCGTGGGCGATGCCTGCTGCTGGTATGTGGGCGGCTCGGCCATGTTCCTGCGCATCTCGGCGCTGCGCGGGATTGGCGGCTTTGACCCGGACATCTTCCTCTATTTCGAAGATGACGATCTCTGCATGCGGATGCGTGAAGCAGGCCATGCGCTGGTCCATGTGGCCGGCGTGCGCGTGCGCCATGAAGGCGGTTCAAGCTCCGCCCCCTCGCCCGCGTTGGATCGTTGGAAGGCGTTTCACCAGGGCTGGTCGCGCCTGCATCTTGAGGCCAAGCATCGCGGTCATTGGGCCGCGTGGAAGCTCGCGCTTGCGGAATGGCCGGCGCTTGCACTGAAAGCGTCACTGCGGCGCAGCGACGCGCGGCGCACCAAATGGGCCGGGCGGGCGGCGGGCATGCGCGCCTGGATGCAGGGCCGCAAGGCGACCGAGATCACGCTGGCCGGCTGATCACCCCCGCGCCAACACCCAGCCCAGCCCAAAGGCGCCCAAACCCAGCACCACGCTCGCGACAGCATAAGCCACACCCTGCCAAACCGCGCGCTCCCACAAGGCCACGGCTTCCAGGCTGAAGGCCGAGAAGGTCGTGAAGCCGCCCAGCACGCCCGTCATCCAGAAAAGTCGCATCTGCGGGCTCAGTGCCGAGCCGGCCAAAGCGCCGATCGCCAGGCTGCCGATGACATTCACCAGCAGCGTCGCCAGGGGCCAGGTGGCGCCGATGAAAAACAGCGAGACCACGTACCGAAGCGTGGAACCAAGCGCGCCGCCTATCGCCACCATCAGAAAACTCATTGGCGCAGCTTCCTCCATGCGGAGAGACGTTCGGCGATGACCGCTTCTGCGCCCCGCCCCTTGGGCGAGTAAAACCGCGGGCGCACCATGTCATCGGGGAAGTAGTTCTGGCCCGAGAAGCCTTCCTCCGTGTCGTGATCATATTCATAGCCAGCGCCATAGCCCAGCTCACGCATCATCTTCGTCGGCGCGTTGAGGATATGCGCGGGCGGGGCCAAGCTGCCCGTCTCGCGCGCCGCCGCCTGGGCCTGTTTCCAGGCGACATAGACAGCGTTGGATTTCGGCGCGGTCGCCAAGTGAACGACGAGCTGCGCCAAAGCCAATTCTCCCTCGGGCGAGCCGAGGCGCTCATAGCTCTCCCACGCGGAGAGCGCGGCCGGCAGCGCGGAGGGGTCGGCCAGGCCCACATCCTCGGCCGCGAAGCGCGTCAGGCGGCGGGCGATATAGCGGGCGTCCTCGCCGCCCAGGATCATCCGCGCGAACCAATAGAGCGCCGCATCCGGATCACTCCCGCGCAAGGATTTATGCAGCGCGGAGATGAGGTTGTAATGCTCCTCACGGTCGCGGTCGTAGAGGGCGGCACGCTTGGCCAGAAGCTGCGACAGCCCGTTCGGGTCCAGCGGCGGGGCATCGCCCAACGCCTGCAATTGCTCGGCGAGGTTGAGCAAATAGCGCCCATCGCCATCGGCCATGGCCAGCAGCACCTCGCGCGCGGCGGGATCAAGCGGCAGCGTGCGCCCCGCTTCGGCCTCGGCGCGGGCCAGCAGCGATTCCAGCCCCGCCGAGTCGAGCCGCTTGAGCACCATCACTTGGCAGCGCGAAAGCAGCGCGCCATTCAGCGCGAAGCTGGGGTTCTCGGTGGTGGCGCCGATCAGCACCACAGTGCCGTCCTCCACCACTGGCAGAAACCCATCCTGCTGGGCGCGGTTGAAGCGGTGAATCTCATCCACAAAAAGGAGTGTACGCCGCCCGATGCGGCGGCGCTGCCGTGCGTCATCAAAGGCCCGTTTGAGGTCGGCCACGCCAGAAAACACCGCCGAGAGCGAGACGAAGGCGAGGTCCGCCGCCTCGGCCAGCAGCCGCGCGATCGTGGTCTTGCCCACGCCCGGCGGCCCCCACAGGATCATCGAAGCGAGCGAACCGCGCGCCAGCATGCGCGAAATGCTGCCCGCCTCGCCCAGCAGATGATCCTGACCCACCACTTCGGAAAGCGCGCGCGGGCGCAGCCGATCAGCGAGTGGTGCGCCCTCGGCTGGGGCGGCAGCCGGCGCCTGTTCGGGCGGGCCGAAAAGATCTTCGGAAGAATCCGGCTGACGGGAGCGGGCCATGCGTGCAAACTAGCCGCAAAACCGGAGGAAACCCATGACCACACGCAGAGCCATCTTGGCCTCTCTCCTTGCCACGCCCGCCATTGCCCAGACGCGTTCCGTTCGGCTCATTGTCAGCTTTCCACCAGGGGGCAGCACGGATGTGCTGGCGCGCCTGATGCAGCCGCTGCTGGAGCGGCATCTCGGCACCACCCTCGTCATCGAGAATCGCGGCGGTGCGAATGGCGCCATCGGCATGGCCGCCGCCGCCCAGGCCACGCCCGACGGGCTGACCTTCGCGCTGGATGCCGGTGGGGCCGCCACCAACCCCCATCTGATGCGTGGCCTGGGCTTCGACTATGCAGCTGCCTTCACGCCCGTGACCCAGGTGACGCTGCTGCCGGGCATCCTGGTGGTGCGGACCGAAGCGCCCATCGCCGACTTCAACGCTTTCCTCGCCCATATGCGCAGCAATCCGGGCCGCGAGAGCTTCGGTTCCTCCGGCGTGGGCACCAACTCACATCTGGCAAGCGCGCTGCTGATGCGCCGTGCGGCTTTGGACGGCCAGCACGTCCCCTTTCGTGGTGGGGCGGACCAGATCACGGCGTTGCGGCGTGGCGACACGCTGTTCACCTTCTCGACCATCCCGCTCATTGCGCCGCTGATCCGTGATGGCGCATTGCGGCCGCTGGCAGCGTCCACGCCGACCCGCGCCCAGGCCTATCCCGCCGTGCCGAGTGTGGCCGAGAGTGGCTTTCCCGGCTTTGGCGTATTCGATTTCCACGCCATGTATGCCCCAGCCGGAACCCCGCCAGACGCCGTGAACCGCATGGCGGAAGCCGTGCGCCTGGCTATGACCGACCCCGACATGCGGCCCCGATTCGACCTTCTGGGCCTGGAACCCAACGCGCATGGCCCGGCCGCAATGGCCACCTTCGTGGCCACGCAGCGCGAACGCATGGGCGCACTGATCCGCGACGAAGGCATTCGCATCGAAGGGTAACGCAACCTTCGCTTGACGCGGCTGCCAGCACGCGCGAGGCCATGTCATGCTTCGCCGCTTCCTCCCGCTGCTTCTCGCCACCCCGGCTCTCGCGCAGGAGCGGCCGGTCCGGCTCGTCATCGCCTTTCCCCCAGGCGGGAGCACCGACATCCTCGGCAGGCTGATCGCGCCCCGCATGAGCGAGTTGCTGGGCACCACCGTCACGCCGGAAAATCGCAGCGGTGCTTCAGGCGCAGTAGGCGCCGGCTTCGTGGCCCAGGCCGCGCCGGATGGCTCCACACTCTTGCTGGATTCCGGCGGCCAGGCGGTCAATCCCTTCCTGATGCGCGGCCTGGGCTTCGACTACGTGACCGCTTTCGCCCCCGTGACCTTGCTGGCCACCCTGCCGTTGGTTCTGGTGGTCCGGGCCGAACTCGGCATCGCCACCCTGCCCGCGCTTCTGGCCCGGCTGCGCGCTGAGCCGCGTCTGGCCGCCTATGGCAGTGTTGGCATTGGCGCGCGCACGCACCTGGCCATGGCGGCCCTGCTGCGCCGTGCTGGCCTCGCCGGCGAGCACATCCCCTATCGCGGCGGCGCCGACCAAGTCTCGGGGCTGCTGCGTGGCGATGTGGCCCTGGGCTTCACCTCCATCGCCCTGGCGGCACCCCTGCTGCGCGAGGGACGGCTGATCGCGCTGGGCTATTCCCTGCCGGACCGGACGCCCAGCATCGCCGAGCAGGGCTTTCCCGGCTTTGCCATTGGCGACTGGCTGGCGATGCTCGCACCCGCCGGCACGCCGCCGGCCAGCATCGCTCGGATTGCCGCCGCCGCGGCCGATGCTGTGAACCAGCCCGCGCTGCAATCGCGCCTCGCCGATCTCGGCCTGAGACCGGCCGCCGAGGGCCCGGAAGCACTGGCCCGCTTCCTGGCTGCCGAACGCGAGGCCATGGGCGCGCTCATCGCCGCTGAAGGAATCCGGCTCGACGGATAGGCCGTGAAGGGGCATGACGGGTGGGTCAATAAGGAGATCGCTCATGGACCGCCGCGCCCTACTTGCCCTGCCCTTGGCCACCCCTGCCCTCGCGCAAGGCTGGGCACCGACCCGCCCGGTGCGGATTGTGGCCGGATGGCCCGCCGGCGGCTCGGCCGATGCCTCGCTGCGCCTTGTCGCGCCGCATATGCAAACCGTGTTGGGGCAATCCGTGGTCATCGAAAATCGCGGCGGAGCTTCGGGCTCAATTGGCGCGGGCGTCGTCGCCAGCGCGCCGTCTGATGGCCTCACGCTGCTGTTTGATGCGGCGGGGCAAGTCAGCAATCCGCTTTTGCTGCGCGGACTCTCCTTCGATTACCTGACCGCTTTCACGCCCGTGTGCCTCTTTGCCCTGCTGCCCAACGTGCTTTGCGTGCGGGCCGAAACCCCGGTGCGCTCCGTGCCGGAGCTTGTCGCGTATCTGCGCGCCAATCCAAACCAGCCCTATGCCAGCACGGGCATTGGGCTTGCCTCACACCTGGCGGCCGTGATGTTCACCCAACGGGAGCGCCTTGAGGTCACGCATGTGCCCTACCGCGCCAGCTCGCAATCCATTCCTGGCCTTTTGGGTGGCGAGACGCTTTTCACCTTCAACACCACGCCGCTGGTGCTGCCCCTGATCCGCGATAATCGCTTGCGTGCGCTCGCCGTCGCCACTCCGCGCCGCATCCCCAGCCTGCCAGACACGCCCACCATGTTGGAACTTGGCTATGATGGTTTTTCGCTGAATGAATGGATCGCGCTGTTCGCGCCGACCGGCACGCCAGCGGGCGCCATTTCGCGCCATGCGGAAGCCGCACAGACGGGCCTGGCCGACCCCACCGTGCGCGAGCGCCATGCGCTGCTTGGTATGGAGATCATGGCATTTGGCCCCGCCGATTTCGCGGCCTTTCTGGCGGATCAGCGCGCGCGGGTTGGCACGCTGATCCGTGAAAACCGCATCAGCCTCGATAGCTGACGAGTGAGGGTGATCCCGGCGCGGCGCGCCCGATTATCCCGGCGCGGCGCGCCCGATTAACCCCGGCGCGGCGCGCCCAATTAACCCGGCGCGGCGCGCCCGATTAACCCCGACGCGGCGCGCCCGATTATCCCGGCGCGGCGCGGGGCGGTGCGAGGCGCAACGGCACAAACCGCTGCCCCTGCTGCTGGCTTTCGATCAGGAATAGCGCCGTGGCGCGGCCCTGGCGGCGCAGGCGCTCAATCCGCTCCTGCAATTCCTGCGGTGTGGTTACGCGCTCCTGCTGCACTTCCAGGATGAGGTCGCCCGGGCGGATTTCACGCTCCGCACCAGGCGTGTTGGGCAGGACTTCGGTCACGACCACGCCACGCGCCTCTGTCCGCAGGCGATAGCGCTCACGCAACTCGGCCGTCAGCGCGGTGACCCGCAGGCCCAGGCCGGAAAGTTCGATTGGCCGATCGTTTCGGGGCGTTTGTGTCGGAGCGGTAGCGGCTGGTGTCGCCTCATTCGGCAATTCGCCAAGTGTGACGGTCAGGGTCTCCTCGCGGCCATCACGCCATACCACTACCGGCACCTGCGCGCCTACCGCAGTTTCGGCCACGATACGCGGAAGGCTGCGCATTTCGCGCACATCCTGGTTGTTGAAGCGCAGCACCACGTCGCCGTTGCGAATGCCCGCCGCCGCAGCTGGCGCGCCTTCCTGCGCACGGGCGATCAGCGCGCCACGTGTCCCGCCCCGCAGGCCCAGGCTCTCGGCGATGTCTTCGGTCACCTGCTGAATGTTCACGCCCAACCAACCGCGCCGCACGCGGCCGCCATCGGCCAATTGCGTAGCCACTCCCCGCGCGAGATTGGAGGGGATCGAGAAGCCGATGCCGATGGAGCCGCCGGTTGGCGAATAGATGGCGGTGTTTATGCCCACCACCTCACCCCGCATGTTAAAGAGCGGGCCGCCTGAGTTGCCGCGGTTGATGGCAGCGTCCGTCTGAATGAAGTCGTCAAAGGGTCCCTGGCGGATGTCACGCCCGCGGGCCGAGACAATGCCGGCAGTCACGGTACCGCCGAGGCCGAAGGGGTTGCCGATGGCCACCACCCAGTCGCCCACCAGCGCGGTATCCGAGTCGCCCCAGGGGACGAAGGGCAGCGGTGCGGTGTGGCTCACGCGCAGCACCGCAAGATCGGTGCGCGGATCGGTGCCGATCAGCGTCGCGCGCAGCGTTGTGTTGTCCTGGAGGATGACGTTGATTTCGTCCGCGCCGTCAATCACGTGATTGTTGGTGATGACGATGCCCGAGGCATCCACGATAAAGCCCGAACCGAGCGATTGCGCACGGCGCGGCGCGGGCCGGTTGGGCGCCCCAGGTGCGTTGGGGCCAGGCGGGGCTTCACCCTGTTGGCCGGGCGCCCCGGGCGGGCGGTTGCGGTTGAAGAAGTCGCGAAAGAAGTCTTCAAAGGGTGAGCCGGGCGGCGCCTGCGGCGTCTCTGGCGCGTCGGGGCGACCGGGGCGGGGTGCGAGGTTCTGCGTGGTGGAGATGTTCACCACCGCAGGCAACAGGCTGCGAACCAGCGGCGCGAAGGTCTCGGGTGCCACGAAGCCAGGTGGCGTCAGGTTGGGCGCAGGCTGCGCGAATGCAGGAAGTGAAAAGGCCAGGAGCAGCGCGGTTGCGACAAGGCGCATCAAAGTCACCTCGAAAAAGAGAAGGGTCCGAGGCAGCAGAACGCCACCTCGAATGTTATCACATGGAAACTAACGCTGGCCTGCCAAGCACGCCAGTCGCGAAGTGTATCAACGCCCTGCCTAACGCGGCACGGCAGCACGCGTTGGCATTTCCCGGAAATAACGGAAAAAATCACTCTCCGGGGTCAGGACCATGCGGGATTCGCCGGTGGAGAAGACATCCCGGTAGGCCTGCATGGTACGCCAGAACTGGAAGAACTCCGGGTCCTTCTCAAAGGCTTCAGCAAAAAGCCGGATGGCTTCCTGCTCGCCAGTACCACGCTGGATGGCGGCGGTGGCTTCCGCCTCCGCCAGCAACACGGTGCGTTCTCGCTCGGCCTGGGCACGGATGCGGGTGGCAACTTCCGCACCCTCGGCGCGGGCCTCGCGGGCAACACGCTCACGCTCGGACTGCATGCGCGAGAGAATGGCTTGCGTGTTTTCGTCGGGCAGATCGGCGCGGCGGATGCGCACATCCGTCACCTCGATGCCAAAGCGTCGGGCTTCCTCGTTCACCTGTCGTCCGATCTCACCCATGATCCGCGTACGGTCATTGCTCAGCACGGCCACGAGGCTCTCGCTGCCCAAAACGCGGCGCAGCGAAGAGGTGACGATGGAGTTGAGCCGTCCGCGAATTCCGGCCTCGGTCGCGCCCACTGTCTGGAAGAACAGCAACGGATTGGTGATGCTGTAGCGGGTGAAGCTGTCCACGATCAGCCGGCGCTGATCGCCCAGGATGACCTCCTCGCCTGGCGCCTCGAAATCGAGCAGGCGGCGGTCGAAGACAATCAGGGTCTGGATGAAGGGCAACTTCACATTCAGCCCTGGCTCGACGATCACCCGGATGGGCTGGCCGAACTGAGTGATCAACACCTGCTGCGTCTGTTGCACGGCGAAGAAGCTGGATGCGGCGACAAAAAGGGCGGCGACGAATACGCCGCCAGCGATAGCTAGCTTGTTCATCGGGTAATCCCTCCACGCTGGATCGGCGCTGTGGGTGCAGGGGCGGGCTGGGCCGGCCGCGTCTGCGCGCCACCAACCGCACCGCCGATGGCGGCGTTGTTGCGGCCCCCATCGCCGAGCGGCAAGAAGGGCACGAGGCCTTGCAGGCGGTCATCCACCAACGTCATCCCGTTGCGCTTGAAGATTTCTTCCATGGTTTCCAAATAGATGCGGCGTATGGTGACGTCCCGCGCCTGGGTATAGGCGGATAGAACGGCCGTGAAGCGGCCGGCCTCGCCTCGGGCTCGGGCAATCTGGCTGTCACGGAAGCCCTGGGCCTCCTGGACCATTCGCTCGGCCTCACCACGCGCACGCGGGATGATGTCGTTGCGGAAGCTCTCGGCCTCGTTGCGGACACGTTCGCGGTCGGCATTGGCGCGCTGCACGTCGCGGAAGGATTCCACCACGGCGGACGGCGGATCAACCTTCTGAAGCTGAACCTGCGTCACTTCCACGCCGGAACGATATTGGTCCATGATGGCCTGGGTGCCGCGGCGGACATCCTGTTCGGTCTGAGCACGCGCCTCAGTCAGGGCCGCCTGGATGGGCGTGCGGCCAATCACTTCGCGCATCACGGATTCGGCGACGGATTTTACCGTCTCCTCAGGATTGCGTGTGTTGAAGAGGAATTCAGCCGCGTCACGAATGCGCCAGAAGACCGCGAAATCAATATCAATGATGTTCTCATCGCCTGTCAGCATCAGCGACTCGGCCAGAACATCGCGATTCGCGACGACGCGGCCGCCCGGCGTCACGTCCGGCGCTCCACGAAAGCCGATATCAACGCGGTTGATGCGCGTGACGCGCGGCGTGGTCACTGCTTCCACCGGCCATGGAATGCGGTAATTCAGGCCGGGCGGCGCTGTGCGATCAAAGGCGCCAAAGCGCATGACCACGCCCAATTCATCCGGCTGCACCCGGTAGAAACCCGAAGCGGCCCAGAGGCCAACAAGCACAACGCCGGCGAGCGCGATCGCCTTTCCGCCGCCCGCGCCGCCACGTGGCAGCAAGCGCCGCACCGTGTTCTGCGCGTTGCGAATCATTTCCTCGATATCGGGGCCCTGGCCACGATTTCCGCCGCCAGGCGGCCCGGAAGGCGGTCCCCCCCAAGGGCCACCACCACCTGGGCCACCGCCACCGGGTCCACCACCACCAGACCCACCACCGCTGGGGGGACGCGGATTGCCCCAGGGGCTCGGTCCACCATTGTTCCACGACATCTTTACCGAGATCTCCCGTAGTGCCGCGGGAACTTCCCCTCGGCCAAATCTGAATTCTCTTCAACATATGGTGTTCCGCGCCGTTCGGGGAGGGGTGCGCGTCACCTTCCGCATGTGCATATGTGCCGCCTTGCCGGTCAAGGAAAGATCACGCCCATGTCAGAAGCCCTCTCAGCCGCCATTCGGGCCGCTTTAACCAACGTCATGGACCCCATGACCGGCGTGGATGTGGTGAGTTCAGGCATGATCGAGGGCATTTCCGCCCGCGATGGCATGGTGCAATTCACCCTCGCCGTCCCGCGCGAGAGGGCACGCGGCATGGAGCCTGTGCGTGCTGCTTGCGAAAAAGCTGCAGCAGCAGTGCCGGGCGTGATGTCCGTCACCGTCGTGCTGACAGCACATCGCGAGGTTGCGGCACCCACGCCGGAAGCCCCGGGCGCGACGGCGCGCTCCTCTCGCCCACCACCGGGCCAGGGCGTGATGCTGCTGCCCGATGTGAAGCGGATCGTTGCCATCGCATCGGGCAAGGGCGGTGTGGGGAAATCCACGACCGCGGTGAACCTGGCCGTGGCACTCGCCGCGCAGGGACTCCGCGTGGGGCTGCTGGACGCCGACATCTATGGCCCCTCCCTGCCGCAGATGCTGGGCACGCAGGAAAAGCCGCGCGCCGTGGGCCAGCGCATCATCCCCATCCAGCGCTGGGGGCTGAAGGCCATGTCCATCGGCTTCCTCGTCGAGCAGGAGACGGCAATGATCTGGCGAGGCCCCATGGTGATGGGTGCTTTGGAACAGATGATGGGCCAGGTGGAGTGGGGCGCGCTGGATATCATGGTGGTGGACATGCCGCCGGGCACGGGCGATGCGCAGCTCACCATGTCCCAGCGGGTGCCGTTGGCGGGTGCGGTGATCGTCTCCACGCCGCAGGATGTGGCGCTGCTGGACGCGCGGCGCGGCATCAAGATGTTCGAGAAGGTGAATGTCCCTGTCCTCGGCCTGATCGAGAACATGTCCTATTTCTGTTGCCCCGAATGTGGCCACCGCACCGAGATCTTCGGCCATGGCGGCGCGCGGATCGAGGCCGAGCGCATGGGGGCGGAGTTCCTGGGCGAATTGCCGCTGAAGCTGGCCATTCGCCAGATGGCCGATGCCGGCACACCCATCGTGCTCGCAGCACCTGACAGCGATGAGGCGGCGACCTACCGGCGCATAGCGGCCCGCATCTGGGAGAAGGTGGAAGCCCCCGCCGCCGCAGGGCCGCGGATCGTGATGGAGTGAAGCCGCTCGCGCGCCTTCGGACCATGTGCCTCGGCCTGGCCGAGGCGGAGGAGCGCGAAACCTGGGCCACGCCAACCTTTCGCGTCCGGGGCAAGATTTTCTGCATGGCTTTCGCGCAGCCGCCGGCGATCTGGGTGAAGGCGCCAAACGGCAGCCAGGAATTGCTGATGGAAGCCGCGCCGGAGCGCTTCTTCCGGCCACCCTATCTGGGCCACAAAGGCTGGGTTGGCGTTCACCTCGCACGAACACCCGATTGGGCAGAAATCGAGGCGTTGATCCGCCGAAGCTACGTGCTGGTGGCACCACGTGGCCTGGCGCGAGAGGTGACGTGATGGGTGTGTGGCTGCGCGTGCTGGAAATCGGCTTGGTTTGCTCCGCTTTGTTGGGGTTTTCCCTGATCCTCTTTCCATCGCCCATGCAGATGGCCTGGAATGGCTTGTTTTTCGGCCAATGGGCTCCGCCAGCGAGTTTCAGCCCCGAGGCGCAGGCGTAAATCGTTTTTCTCTACGGCGTGCTTGGCGCGGTGTTGGTGGGTTTTGCCCTGGCCCTGCTCGGCCTCGCGCAAGGGGCTTTGCGGCGAGGGGAGCGCTGGGCCTGGAACACCATCACCCTCAGCGTCTCCGGCTGGCTCATCCTGGATGTCGGGTTTTCGCTCTGGTCGGGCTTTTGGCCCAACGCGTTGCTGAATCTGGGCTTTGGTGTCGCGCTGCTCTTGCCGCTTTGGAAGCTACGGCCCTTTGCTCATCAGGGCGTCAATTTCGAATGATTGCGGCATGGAGGGTGCCGCTCCGGGCTTGGTGCAGGCCAAAGCCCCGGCCGCATTGGCCCGACGCAGCGCGAGTTCCGGCGGCATTCCCAGGTCCAGCGAGGCCGCGAGCACGCCACACCAAGCATCTCCCGCGCCGGTCGTGTCCACCACATCAACCGCAAAGGCCGGCACGCGGATCACCTGGCCCTGCAGGGCGAGTGCGGCACCACGTTCACCCTTGGTGACCGCGACTGCAATGCCCAGCGCTTCATGCAGCGCCACCGCATCGCCCTCGCGCCCCAGGCGCTGACCCAGCCAGGCCGCCTCGCTCGCGTTCACGATCAAGAGGTCCACGGCACCCAGCACCGAACGGTCCATGGCCCCGGCCGGGGCGAGGTTGAGCAGGACGCGCGCCCCCGCCGCCCGGCCGCGCAGGATCAAGGCGACATTTTCCTCGGGCCGAACTTCCATCTGCATCAGCAGCGTCTGGCCCCGGCTGATCTCCGGGACCTGGTCGGCTTGCGCCGCGGCATTGGCGCCCAAGGAGACCGCGATCTGATTCTGCCCGGCCGCATCCACGCAAACACAGGCCATGCCGCTCTGGCCCGGCACGGCTCGCAGGCCTGCGGCATTGACCTCGGCTGCGATCAGGGCCGCGCGCAGCATCTTTCCAGCTGCATCCTGCCCCACACAACCCACGAAGCGCACATCCGCGCCATCGCGTGCGGCCGCGATCGCCTGGTTCAAACCCTTGCCGCCAGGCAGTGGGGGTTCGGCCGCACCCAGGATGGTCTCGCCCGGGCGCGGCAGGTTTGGCAGCCGAAAGATGATGTCGGCGATGGCCGAGCCGAAGATGGTGATGCTCATGGGCGCAGCAGCCCTGCGGCCATGGCGCGGGCGTAAAGAGCTTCGATCATCGGCGCGAAAGGCGGGCCAAGGTCAATGGCGGGCTGCATGCGCACGAGGCTGCGCGTGCGCGTCAGCCCGATCTCGGTCCAGGCGGGCGCGCCGCATTCCACCTGCTGGGCGAAGCCCTGCAAGCGGTCGCAGCCCATGGCGAAGCGGGCTTCGGGCGTGTCCTGCGCCTCGAACTCTTCCCACAAGGCGTGCAGGCGCGGGCCGAGATCATCGGGCAGCAGGGCGAAGATGCGTGCGGCGGCGGCCTCTTCGCGCACGGCCTGGGTGAGCAGGCCGGCATCATCGAAGGCGAAGGTGTCGCCCGCTTCGATCTCGATCAGGTCGTGGATGGCGATCATGGACAGCACCCGCCCCAGGTCGGGGTGTGGGGTGACTTGATCGGCCAGAAGCACGGCAATGAGGCCGACATGCCAGGCGTGTTCGCCGGCGTTTTCGCGACGCTCGCCGGTGCGGGAGGCGCGCAGGACGTGCTTCAGCCGGTCGGCGAGTGCAATGAACCCAAGGAGCGCCTCAGGCGGCACGCCCGAGGGTCTCCATCAACTCCCGCCATTCGCGCTTGGACAGCCCGCTGGTTTCCTGCGTGACGGCCTCGCCCCCCAGCATGCGGCGTACGATGCCGAGCATTTGCGCGGACATCGTCACAGCACCCATGCGGTAATCGGCATAAGCCTCATAGCTCAGCGGGACCCAGGCCTTCACCGTCTCCAGCATCGCCTCGGCATAGACGCGGATTTCGTATTGCGCGTGCGAATCGGCACGCAGGCTCAGGAAATTCAGCAGGTTGTGGAGGTCCGTCTTCCAATACCATTGCGTGTAGGTGTTGAGGGTGAGGTTCATCCGCGCCAATTCGCGTGCTAAACCTGTGCGGCCGCGCTCCACCGGCTCGCCCGCCTCATCCTCGTTGAGCATCCAGGCGTAGTGGTCGTAGTTGCGGGTCGCGTCCTCGCGCAACATGTCGAGCACCAGGGCCGCGTCCTCGCCTTGCAGCACATCGCCCCGGCCCTGGCGGTTGGCGGAGGATTGCGCGGCAAGCTGCTCGGGCTCAGGGATGTAGAATTCCCGGTCCATCACGGAATAGCGTGCGGAATACTCGTTCACATTGGCCGTGCGGTGCCGGATCCATTGCCGCGCCACGAAGATGGGCAGCTTCACGTGATACTTGATCTCGCACATCTCGAAGGGGGTGGAGTGGCGGTGGCGCATCAGATAGCGGATCAGCCCGCGATCCTCATTGGCCGCCTTGGTGCCCCGCCCGTAGGACACGCGCGCGGACTGCACCACGCCAGCGTCATCGCCCATGTAATCCACCACGCGCACGAACCCATGATCCAGCACGGGCATGGCCTGGTAGAGCATTTCCTCCAGCGCGGGCACGGTGGCGCGGCGGGTCTGCGCCCGTGCTTCCCGCGCCTCGGTCAGTTCCGCCTGCTGTGCGTCCGTCAATGCCATCTCTGCAACCCTCTATTGCAGGTTCATGTAGCGGAGGGCCTCGCTTTCGCCAACGCGGCCCCCTATATACGTGTTGCCGCGGGCAGTTCGCTGCCCACGAATATGGCGATAAACACAGCGTAGAATAATCGTTACGGACCCGGGGGCAGTGCCCGGCGTCTCCACCATTTTTCGCTGCGTGCGAAAAATCCCCCGGAGGGGACCAACCTCCGGACAGGATTTCGAGGACGCAGAGCCGCCCCTTTTGTCGGGCGCGCCGAATGTGGGGACGAAACAGGCTCGACGTGCGTGGTAAAGACGCTGCTTTTGCCCGGCATGGTACCGCCGTTATCGGGCTAAATCACAAGTGCCAATGACAATGTCCGTGAGGACATGGCGCTCGCT
>JBBRVI010000018.1:0-21653 GCA_038247025.1 Acetobacterales bacterium | reverse complement strand
GGTGCCGGGGAGTGTGAGGTCATGCGGGATTTGGGCGCGGTGGAAGGCTTCGATGCGGGAGGCGGCGATGTCGAGTGCGGCCATCAGCGCTGGTTCGATGCTGGCGGTGGCTGCGTCAATTTCTTCTGCTGTAACGCGCAGCGCGTGGGTATCTGGCGGCGTCCAGTTATCAAAGCGTGCGGTCAGCCTCAGCAGTGCAGCATCCCCTCCGGCCCGGATCTCGGCGATGATGGCGCTGACGGCGGCATCCACGCGTGTGGTCGTATCGCGCCCATCCTCCATGATGGCCTTGAATTGCACGTCGAATTCAGCGTCAGTCGTAGAGATGTTTTGCATATTCTGACTCAAGGTTTCCAAAGGCCTTCCGGCCTTTGGCGGGGTCCAGGGGCAGCGCCCCTGTCTTACTGCAGCGCCGCACGAAACCGCTCAATCCAAGCGGCGATTTCCTCCGGCCGAGTCTTCAGCGCCGTCCGATTCACGATCAGCCGCGAGGTAACCTGCGCGATGACCTCCGTCTCCACCAGCCCATTGGCCATCAATGTGGAGCCAGTCTGCACGAGGTCAACGATGACGCGCGAAAGCCCCAGCGAAGGGGCCAGCTCCATCGCGCCATTGAGGTGGACGATCTCGGCCTGCACGCCGCGCGCGGAGAAGTGCCGGCGCGCGATGTTGGGATACTTCGTCGCAACACGAATCCGCGACCAGCGCGAGGGGTCGTCCTGCCCGGCGGTGACCGCTTGCTCGGCGACGGAGACGCGGCAGAGGCCGATGCCCAGATCGAGCGGGGCGTAAATCTGGTCCGTGTCATATTCCATCAGCACGTCGCCGCCGCAGACGCCGATCTGTGCCGCGCCATGGGCCACGAAGGTTGCTACATCGAAGGGGCGGACACGCACCACATCGAGTGCCGGGTCATTGGTTTCAAAGCGCAGGCGGCGGCTATCCTCGTCGGCGAAATCGGCTGCCGGGATGATGCCGGCGCGCGCGAGGACGGGGCTGAGTTCCTTGAGGATGCGGCCCTTGGGCAGGGCCAGCACCAAGCCAGTCTGCGTCATGGCATGACTGAGCATCACGTAGGCAGGCGGGCGATATCGGCGCCGACTGCGGCGAGCTTGTCCTCGACATGCTCATAGCCACGGTCGAGGTGATAGACGCGGTTGACGATGGTCTCGCCCTCGGCGGCCAGGCCCGCGAGGATCAGGCTTACCGAGGCGCGCAGATCGGTCGCCATGACGGGCGCGCCGGCGAGGCGGGGCACGCCACGCACAATGGCAGAGGTGCCGTGGAAATTGATGCGCGCCCCCATGCGCATGAGCTCGGGCACGTGCATGAAGCGGTTTTCGAAGATGGTCTCGGTGATCATCGAGGCCCCCTCGGCGACGGCCATCAACGCCATGAACTGGGCCTGCATGTCGGTCGCGAAGCCGGGGAAGGGCTCGGTAACGACATCGGTGCCGCGCAACCCATTCATGCGGCAGACGGTGAGGCCGGTATGGGTTTCGGCCACATCCACGCCGGCATCACGCAGCACGCGCGCGACGGAGCCCAGATGTTCGAGGCGCGCGCCTTGCAGATGCAGCGTGCCGCCGGTGATGGCGGCCGCGCAGGCATAGGTGCCGGCCTCGATTCGGTCAGGCACGATGGGGTGGGTCGCGGGCATGAGGGACGCCCCGCCCTCGATGCGCAACGTGCCGGTGCCCAGTCCCTCAATACGGGCACCCATGCGCATGAGGCACATGGCGAGGTCGCTGATTTCGGGCTCACGCGCGGCGTTGACGAGTTCCGTCTCGCCCTCGGCCAGGCAGGCGGCCATGAGAAGGTTTTCGGTCGCACCCACACTCACCTGGGGGAAGATGATCTTCGCGCCATGCAGCTTGCCGCGCGGCGCGCGGGCTTCGATGTAGCCGGCGTTGATCTCGATCTCGGCGCCGAGTTGCTCCAGGGCCTTGATGTGGAAATCAACGGGCCGCGTGCCGATGGCGCAGCCGCCCGGCAGCGAGACGCGCGCCTGTCCGTAGCGGGCCAGAAGCGGGCCGAGCACGAGGACGGAGGCGCGCATCTTGCGGACGATGTCATAGGGCGCTTCGAGGTTGGTGGCCGCACCGCTGAGCGTGAGCGTGCGCGCCTGCCTGTCATGCACGACACTCAGGCCGTGCTGCATGAGCAGGGCGCCCATGGTGGCGATATCGGCGAGGTCGGGCGCGTTGGTGAGCGTCAGCGGACCATCGGCGAGGAGGGCGGCGGCCATGAGCGGCAGGGTCGCGTTCTTGGCACCGGAGATGGGCACGGTGCCGTTGAGCTTGACCCCGCCGCGAATTCTGATGCGATCCATCGTCAGCGTCCGATCGTTGAAGGGCGAAGCCCCGAAGCGTGAATCGGCCGCATGCTAAAGCTTCGGCAGGGCAACGCCCCGCTGCCCCATATATTTGCCCTTGCGGTCCGCGTAGCTCACTTCCGGGGCGGAAGCGCCCTGGAAGAAGAGGAACTGGCAGATGCCCTCATTGGCATAGACCTTGGCGGGCAGTGGCGTGGTGTTGCTGATTTCAATGGTCACCTGGCCTTCCCATTCGGGCTCCAGCGGCGTGACGTTCACGATCAGGCCGCAGCGCGCATAGGTGGATTTGCCGAGGCAGATGACCAGCACATCGCGCGGGATCCTGAACCACTCGATGGTGTGGGTCAGCACGAAGGAATTGGGCGGGATGATGCAGACCGGGCCCTTGCGGGTGACGAAGCCGGTCTCCGAGAATTCCTTCGGGTCCACCAGGGCGTTGTCCACATTGGTGAAGACCTTGAACTCATCGGCCGCGCGCGCGTCATAGCCATAGGAGGAGAGGCCGTAGGAGATCACGCCCTCACGCTTCTGCGCCTCGACGAAGGGCGAGATCATGCCGTGCTCATTCGCCATGCGGCGAATCCAGTGGTCGGGCATGATGGACATCAGGGGTCTTTCCGGTCTTCTTCAGAGGGGGCGGGTCTAGCCTCCTTGAGGGGTTCGCGTCCATTGGCCGGGGATTGGCCCTGGTCTGCCGCCAGCGCCTCCCTTTCCCGCGCCTGGACCTTGCGCCGGCGCAGATTGGCGCGGAGTGCAGCCGCAGAGCGGGCTTTGCGGTCCGTCATCGCTGGCTGACCTCTGGCCTGCCTTCTGCTAGTTTACGGGCGCGCATGCGCCAGGGCTGAACCGGCGCGCCAATTTGCGCCTGGGCAAGCATGATCTGGCGCATGAGGTTGTCTCCAAAATATGGGCCGATGCTGCATGGACAGAGGATGCGGGTACGCCGCGCGATTGTCGCAGGTTGCAGGCGCCCTGTAACGCGGGGGCGACAAGCTTGAGCGAAAGGGGATTTAGCGGTAGTGCAGCGCAGCAAGAACTTGAGGGCCGCGCCATGGAACGCATTCTGGAGGGGCAATCCGCCCTCATCACCGGTTCGACCAGCGGCATTGGCCTCGGAATTGCTCTTCTTTGCGCGCAAGCCGGCGCCCGCGTCATGCTCAACGGCTTTGGCAAGGCTGAGGATATCGCCGCCGCCCGCGCCAAAATCGGCGCGATCATGGGAGTGGGCCAGGCCCCCTACAGCGCGGCCGACATGTCCAAGCCCGCGGAGGTGCGCGCCATGGTGGCCGCAGCCGAGGCCGAATTCGGCAAGCTCGACATCCTGGTGAACAATGCCGGCATCCAGTTCGTCTCCCCCGTCCAGGATTTTCCCATCGAGAAGTGGGACGCGATCATCGCCATCAACATGAGCAGCAATTTCCATGCGATCGCCGCTGCCCTGCCGGGTATGCTGCAGCGTGACTACGGGCGCATCATCAATGTGGCCAGCGCGCACGGCCTGGTCGCGAGCCCCTACAAGACCGCCTATGTCGCGGCCAAGCATGGCGTGGTGGGGCTGACCAAATCGGTCGCGCTGGAAATCGCCCAGGCCAACGTCACCTGCAACGCCATCTGCCCGGGCTTCGTGCGCACGCCGCTCGCCGAGGCGCAGGTGAAGCCGCTGGCCGAGAAATTCGGCGTGAGCGAGGAAGTCGCGTTGAAGGACCACCTTTTGGATAAACAGCCCTCCAAGCGTTGGATCGAGGTGGATGAGGTGGCGCGCATGGCGCTCTATCTCGCCGACCCCGGTTCGGGCGGTGTGAATGGCAGCGCGTTTTCCATTGATGGTGGCTGGGTCGCGGCCTGATGGACATCAATCCGGTCGAAATCGCAGCTCCCGCGTTGCCGCAGAAGACCACACGGCGCATCAACCTGGCACTCCAGGGCGGCGGCACGCATGGCGCCTTCACCTGGGGCGTGCTGGATCGGCTGCTGGAGGAGGATCGGATTGAGTATGACGGTCTCTCGGGAACGTCTGCGGGCGCGATCAACGGCGCCATCCTGGCCCTGGGCCTGCTTGAGGGCGGGCGGCAGGGAGCAAAGGACGCACTGAACCGCTTCTGGCGTTCGCTCGGCGCAAAATTCGCCGTGTCGCCGCTGAAGGCGACACCCATGGAGAAGGCGCTCTGGGGTTGGGACCTGACCTACAGTCTGGCCTACAACGCCTTCGACACGATGACGCGCGTCATGTCGCCCTACCAGATCAATCCCTTCCCGATCGAATTGAATCCGCTGCGCAAGGCGCTGACCGAAAACCTCGATCTGAGCCGGCTGCGGACCGATAAATCGGCGATGCGGCTGTTCATCTCGGCCACCAATGTGCGCACCGGCAAGCCCAAGGTCTTCAAGCGCGAGGAGATGACGGTGGATGCGCTGCTCGCTTCCGCCTGCCTGCCCAATGTGTTCAAGGCCGTGGAGATTGACGGCGAGGCCTATTGGGATGGCGGCTATCTGGGCAATCCGGCGTTGTGGCCGCTGTATCATGAGCGGATGGCCGCCGACATCGTGCTGGTGCAGTTGAACCCGCTGCTGCGCCCGGAATTGCCCACCTCGACCAGCGACATCATGAACCGGCTGAACGAGATCAGCTTCAATGCCTCGCTGATGAGCGAGATGCGCGCCATTGATTTCGTCCAGCGCATGCTGGATTCCGGCCGCCTGGAGCAGCCGCGCTATCGGCGCCTGTTCCTGCACGTGATCGAGGATGAGGAGCGGATGCGCAAGTTCAAGCTCAGCACCAAGTTCAACGGGGACTGGAACTTCCTGCAGACGCTGCGTGATTACGGGCGAGAGGCGGCGGAGTTGTTCATCAACGAAAGCCTGGACAAGGTGGGGCGCGAAAGCACGCTCGATATTCAGCGCTTCCTGTAGGCCTCGCGCAGCTTCATCGCAGTTGTAGAAGCTGCGCTTTCAGATAGGCGCTCTCAGGCAGTTGCGGATGCACCGGATGATCCGGGCCCGCGCCATGGCTGCCCAACAGCCGCGCGTCGCGCTTTGCTTTCCACACGCCTTGGGCCACGGCATCCGCAAATTCCAGCGGGGCCGCGTGGTGCGAGCAGGAGGCGATGAACAGGAACCCGCCGGGGTTCACCAACTGCGCGCAAAGCCGGGCGAGCCGTTGATAGGCACGCAGCGCGGCCGGAATGTCCTTGCGCGACTTGGCGAAGGCGGGCGGGTCCGCCACCACGATGTCAAAGCGCCGCTGGCCGCCGACCATACGCTCCAGCGCCTCAAGTGCTTCCGCGCGCATGGCGGTGGCCCGTCCTTCCAGGCCATTGGCGGCGGCGGACGCCATGGCGAGGTCCAGCGCCGGTTGCGAACGATCCAGCAGCGTCACCTGTGATGCGCCCGCACGAGCCGCCAGCAGGCCAAAGCCGCCAGTATGGGCGAAGGCATCCAACACCGTCGCGCCCGGTGCGAGGGCCGCCACACGCGCGCGGTTCTCGCGCTGGTCGAAGAACCAGCCGGTCTTCTGGCCGGAGAGAAGGTCCACCTCGAAGGCGAGCCCGCCTTCCTCGACGCGCGCCCGTGCCTCGGTGCCATGCAACAGCTTCGTCTCCAGGGCGAGGCCCTCCAGCGCGCGCACCGGGCTGTCATTGCGCGCGAGGATGCTGCGGGGGTTCAGCAGGCTCAGCAGCGCTTCAACGATGAGCGGTGTGGCGGCTTGCATGCCGGCCGTATTGGCCTGGAGCGCGACCACATCATCGAAACGGTCCAGGATCAGGCCGGGCAGGCCATCGGCCTCGGCGTGAACGAGGCGGCAGAAGCGCGCGATGCCAAGCCGTTCGCGCAGCGCCAGTGCCGCTTGCAGGCGGGCGAGGAACCAGGCCGCATCGGGTGTCGCCGCGGCGTCGTGGTCCAGCACGCGTCCGGCGATCAGGCTATGCGGGTTGAACTGCCAAATGCCGTGCTTCACGCCATCATCGCCGGCCAGTTGCACGGCCGAGCCGGGCGGGATGGCGCGGGCGGCGGCATCCATGACGATCTCGTTGGAGAAGGCCCAGGGATGGCCGGATTTCACGCGGCGGTCACGGCCGGGTTGAAGACGCAGACTGGGAAGATCATTCATGCGGGCTTATCGCGCGAACCCACCGCCAGCGCCACCGCGGCCACCGTGCCTCCCAACGCAGCCCATTCCCGCAAGCCAAGCGTCTCGCCCAGAAAAAAACCCGCGCCGATCACGCTGAGCACGGGGGCGAGCAGCGTGCCCAGCGTCGCGGTGGAGGCGGGCAGGCGGGCCAGCGCGCCGAACCAGGTGAAGTAGGACATGGCCATGCAAAATACGGTGAACCATACAAACCAGAGCCAGATGCCGGTGGAAACCAGCCCAGGTTCGAAATGCTCCAGCAGCGGTGCGAGCATCGCGATGGGAATGCTGCCGATGGCCATTTGCCAGGTCAACGCGCTGACGGGGTGCAGCGTGAGTGGCCAACGCTTGGAGAGCACGGCGCCCAGCCCGAAACACAGCGCCGAGGCGAGGATCAGCAAAAGCCCCGGCAGCTTTTCCACCCCCAGCGAGGCGCCTTGCCCGGCAAAGAGCATGGCGATGCTGCCAAAGCCCAGCGCCAGCGCCACGATGCGCGCCGGGCGGGGTTTTTCGCCCAGGATGGGCCAGGCGAAGAGCGCGGCCCAGACCGGCATGGTGTAGGCCAGGATCGCACCCTCCGACGCGTTCAGCCACAGCAGCGAGAGCGTTCCGAAGGCCATCCAGGCCGTGAAATTCAGCAGGGCATAGAGCACCAGCCGCCCCCACTCGGCGCGCGGCACGGCGAGGCTGATCCCGAAGGCGGTGGCCCCCAGCGCCAGGAGCGTGGCCATGGTGCTGGACCCTATGGCGCGAAGCGTGAGCGGCGGCATTTCCGTCATCAGCAGCTTCAGGATGGGCCAGGTCGTGCCCCAGTTCACCGCCGTCAGCAGCAGCAGCACGAAGCCCAGGTTGCGCGGTGTCACGCTGGGCAGGCCAGGGGGAAGCCCGCCAGGGGGAAGCCCGCCATCGCCGCAACCTGGGCCGGGCTCGCCCCGGATGCACGAAGGGCGCGCAGCGTGGGCGCCTGATCGCGCTTGGCCAGACGCTTGCCATCGGGGCCCGCGATCAGCCCGTGATGGGCGTAGAGTGGTTCCGGCCAGCCCATCAGGGCCTGGATCAGGCGATGGATATCTGTGGCTTCCAGCAGATCCTCCCCGCGCGTGACGAGGGTGACGCCCTGCTCCGCATCATCCTGCGTGACGCAGAGATGGTAGGAAGCAGGGATATCCTTGCGCGCCAGTACCACATCGCCGTGTGCTTCGGGCGCACAGCGGCGCAGGCCACGGATCTGATCGGTGAAACCCAGCGCGCCGGTGACAGCCAGCGCCCGTGTCACATCCAGACGCAGCGCATATGGCTCCCCAGCCGCGACCCGTGCGGCGCCATCCATGCCTTTGCGGCAGGTGCCGGGATACTGGGCGGCGGGGGTGTGCTGTGCCGCGATGGCGGCGGCGATGTCACCGCGCGTGCAGAAACACGGGTAGAGCAGCCCGCGTGTGGTCAATGCTTCGAGGGTTGCACGGTAATTCGGCATGCGCTGTGACTGGATACGCGGCGGTTCCTCCCAATCAAGACCCAGCCAAGCCAGGTCCTCGAGGATGGCGGGCGTGAACTCCGGCCGGCAGCGCGTGGAGTCAATATCCTCGATGCGCAGGAGGAATCGCCCGCCCGCCTGCCGCGCCGCGCCATGCGCAAACAAGGCCGCATATGCGTGCCCGAGATGCAGCAGGCCGGTGGGCGAGGGCGCAAAGCGTGTCGTCATTCGCTGCTCTCTGGCGTTGCATCCAGGGGTTTGAGCCCTTGTGACGGCCCCGTGAAAGCCGCCATGCCCCGCTTGCGGGCATTCCGCAAGGGTGTCATTCAGTTTGCGCAGTAGCTGGCGGTTCACCGATTCCGGTTTCTTGCCTTTACCGGCTTGCGTGTCCCTCCGCCCGCATGGCGAGGAGGAGCTTGGTTTGCCTGACGGCAGTCTCATCCCTCAGATCACAGGTCCAGGCGGGTTTCCCGCCTTGGTGCTGAACGCCGATTTTCGCCCGCTTTCCTACTTTCCGCTCTCAGTCTGGTCCTGGCAGGACGCGGTCAAGGCCGTGGTGCTGGACCGTGTCTCCGTCCTCAGCGAGTATGAAACCAAGGTGCATTCGCCCTCTTTCGAATTGCGCCTGCCCTCGGTGATTGCGCTGCGGGACTACATCCCGGCCTCACGCCGGCCAGCTTTCACACGGTTCAACGTGTTCCTGCGCGACAGCTTCGAATGCCAGTATTGCGGCCATGACCTTCCCGCGCAGGACCTCACCTTCGACCACGTGATCCCGCGCAGCCTGGGCGGCCGCACCAGTTGGGAAAACGTGGTGGCAGCCTGCGGCCCCTGCAATCTGCGCAAGGGCAACAAGCTGCCGAAGGAATGCAACATGGTGCCCCGCCATGTGCCGCGCCAACCCACCAGCTGGGAGTTGCAGGAGAACGGGCGCAGCTTCCCACCCAACCACCTGCATGAGAGCTGGCGCGACTACCTGTATTGGGACAGCGAACTTGAGCAGAGCTGATGCGGGTTACGCCGCCACTTCCACAAGAACCAGTTCCACCTCATCCGTGGCGATGATGGTCACCTCGCTCTCGCCTTCAATCGCTGCACCATCGCGCTCGCTGAGTGGATGGCCATTCACGGTGGCGTTGCCGCGTGCCGGCACGAGATAGGCTGCACGCCCCGGGGCGAGGGTCAGCTTGATTTCCTGTCCCTTGGCCAGCGTGGTCGCCATCACCGCGGCATCCGCGTAGATCGGCAGTGCTCCGGCTTCCACGTCACCCTCGCGGCCGCCGGCCAGCACCTCGAACCTTGCCTCGCCTGCTGTCTTGGGGAAGGCCTTGGCGCCCCAGTTGGGCTTTGCGCCGCGCGTGTCCGGCAGGATCCAGATCTGGAAGATCTTCGTGGCTGTGGGTTCGAGGTTGTATTCGCTGTGCGTCACCCCCGTACCGGCCGACATGATCTGCACATCTCCCGCCTCGGTGCGGCCCTCATTGCCCAGATTATCGCGATGGGTAATCGCGCCATCGCGCACATAGGTGATGATTTCCATGTCGCGATGCGGGTGCGGATCGAAGCCGGTTCCAGCCGCGATCTCGTCATCATTCCACACGCGCAGGCGGCCCCAGCCCATGCGCTGGGCATTGTTGTACTGGCCGAAGGAGAAGTGATGGCGTGCGTTGAGCCAGCCGAAATCAGCGTGGCCGAGCGAGTTGAAGGGGCGAATGTCAATCATGATCTTTCCCTGACGGGCCGGTTTGTGGCCGCGATGGCCGGCAAATAGGGAGGCGGCCGCGTCCTCGCCATGCGCCATACCGCATGGCCCTCATTCGTGCGGCCAATGGCGCGCGTCGCAGCGTTACCGGCACATCAGCACGGGAACATCCGCGTTTTCCAGCACATGGCGCGTAACCCCGCCCAGGATCAGTTGGCGCAGCCGCGAATGGCTGTAGGCACCCATGCAAAGCAGGTCAGCCTGGAAATCCCGCACCGCACCCAACAGCCCCGCACCCACATCCTTTGTGACCGGCTTGAACTGCATCGCCTCGGCCTGCACTTCGTGCCAGTGCAGATAAGCCAGGATGCCCTCCACCTTGGGGCCGCGCCGCTGGTAGTCATCGGCGTAGAGGACGCGGCGCGCATCGGCACGGTGCAGCCAGGGCAGGGCGGCGGCCATGGCGGCGGCACTCTCGGCCGTCCCGTTCCAGGCGCAGCAGATGCGCGTGCCGATTGAGGCGGGTGCCACGCGCGGGGCAATCAGCACTGGCCGGCCGGAATCAAACAGCACGGCGTGCAGCGCGTCGGAACTGCTGACATCCTCGCCGCTCTCGGGATGCGGCACCACCGCCATGTCGTAGAGGCGCGATTGCTGCGCCACCACATCCTCCTCACGACCCGCGACGGATTCGAAGGAGAGTGTCGGGCCGCCCGATTTCAACGCCGTCTCAGCCGAATTGGCGATGGTGATGTCTCCAGCCGTCGCGGCGAAGCCTTCGAAGAGGGTACGCACGCGCCCTGCGCGATCGCCGCTTTCGCGCTCGGTTGCGGCCATCATTTCTTCGATCATCGCCCCCGATAGCCCCTCGCCGGCGAGGGGTGCGACATCGCGCGCATCCACGCGCACATGCAGGCAATGGACATGCGCACCCCAGATCCGCGCAACCATCAGGGCAGTGGCCAGAGCGGCTTCTCCGGCAGCGGTTCCGGTCATCGGCAGAAGCAGGCGGCGATAGGCCATGTGTTTGATCCCTCAACCGGTTGTTGGGCGGTTATGGCGAAAATGTGGCCGGCAAGTCCAGCCTCTTGCGTGCCGCCCCCTCAGTGCCTTCCGCGGCATTCAATCGGGTCCATGTGATCTCCCCCGCATCACGCGCGGAGGTTGCGGCGAGCACATCCTCCGTGGCGTCGGAGGCGTCTCCCTGGCGCGTAGCTATGCGCGCGCGAAGGAGTTCCAGCGGCGCTTCCAGCCAGAAGCCTGCGAAGCCGGGATGCAGGGCCTGCAAAGCCTCGCGCTCCGCCGCGCGCTGAAACACGGCATCGGCGATGACCGCATGGCCAGCTTCCAGCGCAATGGCGGCGAGGCGGTTGGTTTCGGCGAAGACGGCGGCACTTTCCCCCGCAGAGTAGGCTTCGGCCGGCAGGCGCGTCTGCGGTGCCACGCCGGCGCGGCGCTTGCGGATCTCATCGCTACGCAAGATGACAGCCCCGGGTGCGGCACCGAGGTCCGGCGCCAGGCGGCGCGCGAGATGCGACTTGCCCGTGCCCTGCAAACCGCCGATCGCGACCAGGCGCGGCGGAGGCGGCGACTGGTAGCCCAGGGCGGCGTCCAGCAACTGGCTGCCATCTTCGCCGGAACGCGCGGCCACATGCGCGCGGATGAGCGCGCGCAGCGAAAGCCAAAGGGGCAGGGCGCGCAGCAGCGCAACATCCCCGGTGCGCGCCAGATAACGGTTCATCACCCGGTTCGCCATCGCGCGTGACTGCCGTTGATCGAGGTCCATCAGCAGGAAGGCGAGGTCGTAACCCACATCAATCGTGGCGAGGTCCTCGTCGAATTCCAGCGCATCAAAGGGGGTGGGGCGGCCTTCGATCAGGCAGATGTTTCCCAGGTGCAGATCGCCATGGCATCGGCGCAGGAAGCCTGCCGCCGCGCGTTGGCTCAAGAAGGGGGCGAGGCTGGCTTCCAGGGCCAGCGCAGCCTCGGCCCACGCCTGGACCTGGGCTTGCGGCAAGCCGGCGGAAAGCGCCGCTTCGCGATTGCCGGCGATGACGCGCAGCATCCGTCCGTCGCCCGCGCGGCGCGGAGCGGCTTTGTGCAGCGTGACCACCGCATCGGCTATAGGGTCGAGCAGGGCAGGGTCCATCGGGCCGGTCAGGAAGGCTTCGGGCGGCAGGCGCTTCATGCGCAGCACCCATTCCAGCGCCGGTCCATCACCGCCCAGGCGCAACCCACCATCCGGGCCGCGCGTGAGGGGCAGGGCGCCCAGATACAGTCCCGGCGCATTCGGGGCGTTGAGTGCTTGCTCGAACTTCACCAGGCGCTCGCGCTCGGCCAGGGTGGTGAAGTTCAGAAAACCTAAATCCACGGCTTTCTTCAGCTTGAAGGCATCGTCTCGGCCGAGGAATACGGCGGAGATATGGGTCTCCACCACCGTGCCCTGGGTCAGGGCCGCCAGGTATTCCGCGGCCTCGCGCTGCTCGGCAGGGATTGTCATCAGGGGTAGAGGGTTTGCAGTTTCCAGGTCCCGGATACCGGGAGGAAGACGCGGCGCTCATGCAGGCGGAAATTCATGTCGCGCCAGAATTCGATGCGATCCGGGAGGAGGCGAAAACCCGACCAATGCGGCGGGCGTGGGATGTCGCCCAGGCCGAACTTCACCGTGTATTCGGCGACTGCCTTTTCCAGCGCCCAGCGCCCCTCCAACTCGCGCGACTGGCGCGAAGCCCAGGCGCCGATGCGGCTGCCGCGCGAGCGCGATGCGTAATACGCATCCGCCTCGGCATCGGTGACCGATTCGATGGCGCCCTCGATGCGGATGCTGCGGGCCAGGGTCTTCCAATGGAAGCACAGCGCGGCAAACGGATTCGCCGCGAGTTCGCGGCCTTTGCGCGACTCCAGGTTGGTGTAGAACACGAAGCCCCGCGCATCCTGGCCCTTGAGCAGCACCATCCGCGCGCTGGGCCGGCCTTCCGGCGTGCAGGTGGCCAGGCACATGGCATTGGGATCATTGATTTCCGAGGTCGTGGCTTCCGCCATCCATTCGGCGAAAATCAGGTAGGGATCGGGCGCTTCGGTCATGTGGATATCCTGCCGGGGCCTTGCCCGGTTGTGGGGCATGTGCCACCACAAAACGCCTCCCGCAACCGGAACACGGAACCCCATGAAGGAAGACGCCGCTCCTGCTCTCCCGACCGGCACGCTGATGCAGGGCCGTCGTGGCCTCATCATGGGTGTGGCCAATGATCGCTCCATCGCCTGGGCCATCGCGCGCGCCTGTGCCGCGCAGGGGGCTGAACTGGCCTTCACCTACCAGGGCGAGGCGCTTGAGAAGCGCGTGCGCCCTCTGGCCGCGAGTGTGGGCAGCGATCTCGTGGTGCCCTGCGATGTTGCGAGCGATGATGACATGGACGCAGCCTTCGGCGCCGTCGAGGAGCGATGGGGCAAGCTGGATTTCTTCGTCCACGCCGTGGGCTTCGCCGACAAGCAATATTTGCGCGGCCGCTTCCTCGACACGCCGCGCGAGGCATTCCTCCAGGCGCTCGATATCTCCTGCTATTCCTTCGCCGCCACAGGCCGCCGTGCCGCGGCGCTGATGGGTCCGGGTGGCGCGCTGCTGACGCTGACGTATCTGGGCGCCGAGAAATGGGTGCCCCATTATAACGTGATGGGTGTCGCGAAGGCCGCGCTGGAGGCCAGCGTGCGTTACATGGCGGCCGATCTGGGCGCAGATGGCATCCGGGTGAACGCCATCAGCGCCGGGCCGATCAAGACGCTGGCGGCCAGCGGCATCGGCGACTTCCGCTACATCCTGAAGTGGAACCAGTACAATGCGCCGATGCAGCGCAATGTGACGCTGGATGAGGTCGGCGGGGCCGGGCTATATTTGCTGAGTCCGCTCAGCACCGGCGTTTCGGGCGAGGTGCATCACGTGGATTGTGGCTATCACATTGTGGGGATGAAGAATCCCGATGCGCCCGATCTGACCATCGAAAAAGCCTGAGCCTGTCCATGCCCATCCGGCAGCTCTCGTCACTGGATGCCGAGACGTTTCGGGAATTGCGGCTGGAGGGGCTGCGCGTCGCGCCCGCCGCCTTCGCTGTTGCCACGGAGGATGTTGCGCACCAGCCGCTCGCCTGGTTCGGCGCGGCGCTGGGGCTCTCGGCCGTCTTTGCCGCCGAGGATGGGGCCGGGCGCCTTTTGGGCATGTTGGCATATCAGGATGATCCCTTGCACAAGCGGCGGCATATCGGCCATCTCTGGGGGATGTATGTGCGCGCCGAGGCTTCCGGCCACGGGCTCGGCACCGCATTGATGGATGTTGCCATCTCCCATGCGCGATCGCGTGTGGCGGTGCTGCAACTTGCCGTGGGTGCTGCCAACCCCACCGCCATCCGGCTTTATGAGCGCGCCGGGTTTCGCCTTTACGGGACCGAACTGGCGTCGCTGCGGGTGAATGGGGTGGATGCGACCACGCTGCTTATGGCGCTGCATTTCGACTGATGGTGCGGCCGCGTTCGCGCTGCTGGGCGCATCTGGCGGGGTCACTCAATTCCCGCCGCAGGGCCCGGCAATCGGGTGGTCCCACATCGCTCCAGCGGGCGCAGCGCCCATCTTCGCGGCGCCAGCCAGGCCCACCGCAAAGGCCACAGCGCGCATGGACGCCGTCGCGCGGGTAGATGCGGCACAGTTCCGTCACTTGGGCCTGGGCACCGCCCGTCAGCATCATCAAGAGGATCAGCGCCATCCGCATCCCTGCGTGATGGCGCATCGCGGCACTCTGCGCTAGTTGCGAAGCACCATGTCGCACAACAGCTTCGGCCATCTCTTTCGTGTCACCACCTGGGGGGAATCCCACGGCCCAGCCCTTGGCTGCGTCGTGGATGGCTGCCCGCCCGGGCTGCCCCTGGATGAGGCCTGGATCCAGCCCTTCCTGGACAAGCGGAGGCCTGGTTCGGGCAAATACGTGACCCAGCGGCAGGAGCCGGACCAGGTCCGTATCCTCTCCGGCGTGTTTGAGGGACGCACCACCGGCACCCCGATTGCGCTTCAGATCGAGAACCAGGATCAGCGCTCCAAAGATTACGGAGACATTGCCAAATCCTTTCGTCCAGGTCATGCAGACATCGCCTATGCCTGGAAATACGGCATTCGCGACCACCGCGGGGGTGGCCGGGCCTCGGCGCGTGAGACTGCGATGCGCGTCGCTGCCGGCGCCATCGCGCGGCTGGTGCTCGGCGAGGGGGTCCTGATCCGCGGCGCCCTGGTACAGATCGGCGCCGACCGCGTGGACCGCACCGCATGGGACTGGGGACAAACCACCGAGAATGAGTTCTGGTGCCCCGACCTGGCCGCAGCATTGCGCTGGGAGGCGCTGCTGGCCCAGGTGCGCAAGGCAGGTTCCTCCATTGGTGCGGTGATCGAGGTTCAGGCGGAGGGCGTGCCGGTGGGGCTGGGTGCGCCCATCTACGGCAAGCTGGACGCCGATATTGCTGGCGCCCTCATGTCCATCAACGCCGTGAAGGGCGTTGAAATCGGTGATGGTTTCGCTTCGGCGTCGCTTTCGGGCGAGGAGAATGCCGATGAAATGCGCATGCGCCAGGACGGATCGGTCGAGTTTCTCGAAAATCACGCGGGCGGCATGCTGGGGGGGATTTCGACCGGGCAGCCGATCATCGCGCGCTTCGCGGTGAAGCCCACCAGCTCCATCCTGACGCCACGCCAGGCCGTGACCGATTCGGGCCAGAACACCGATCTTTTGACCAAGGGGCGGCACGATCCCTGTGTGGGAATCCGAGCGGTTCCGGTCGGCGAGGCCATGCTGGCCTGTGTGCTGGCGGACCATCTGCTGCGCCATCGGGCGCAAAATCCCGATTCGCCAGGGGCTGGGAGGCTGCCGCGTCAATGATGTGCGTTGAGGTCGCGGAATGAATGGGCTATAACGATGTTCTCGGCTGACACCGATATCACATCGAGACCCGAATGCCCCATTCCGACCCCCGCACTGATCCGACGGCGCTACGCGCCTTTGTGGCGCTCGCCGGGGCGGCGGTCTGGAAATCACGCGTCCAGGCGCTGGGGGCCATGGTCCAGCCCGGCTCGCTCACTGGCCGCGCCGTGCAGCAACGTCATGCGCTGGAACTGATTTTGGCACGGCTTTCCAAACCTGAGCTGCTTGCCAAGGCTGGCCGTGCCGAACGGCGCGTCCTTGCCTTTGCTCGCGAGGCAGCCGAATTGGGCAAGTCTCTCCCTGAAGGGCCGCGCGCAAGGTTGAAGGCGTTGGTCGGGGAAAGCCTCTGCGGCAAGGCAACCCTGGTGCCCCTGTTCCATCTGGTTCGCACTGCCGCCCTGCTTCGCTCACGCGGGTTCACCGTCTCCTTTGATGGGCTGCTGCATGGCGCTGCGTATGATCTGGTGATCCAGCGCGGCGGCTGCGAGGCCGAAGTGGTGTGCGAAACCGTCTCTGCCGAGGAGGGCCGCCCTTTGCACAAGGGCGACTGGGCGAAGCTGGTGGACCGGGTCAACCCCGAATTGCAGACCTGGCTGGCCGACCACCCTGGCCGTTACATCCTGAAGATGACCCTGCCCGAGGGCGTTACGGATCAGACCCAGCTTTCCGAGCTTCACGCGCGCATCACGACCATGCTCTCCAGCCAGAAGCGCCAGGATTCGAGCGCGGACGCCGTGCTCAAGCTGGATCCCTTGATCCTCGCCGGCGCACATGCCGCGGGTGACCCCCAGCGGGCACTTCCGGCCCGGCTGCGGGAGGTGTTTGGTCTGGAAGCGCATCTGGCCGTCACGGCCGATCCCACGAGTGGAAGCGTGCTGGTCATGGCTGCCCGGAGCGGGCGCGAGAACGAGATTTCCCTGGCCGTGAAGCGCCGCGCTTCGGTCGCAACGGCGCGTTTGAGCGGAACGCGGCCCGGTATTGTCGCCGTCTTCCTGGACGATCTGGAAGCCGCCGAATGGAATGCCCTGCGTGATACCCTTGAGCTGGAGGGTGTGATCCGCCGCTTCCTGACCGAGCCCGTCGCCAAGGTCGTGGTGGCGGTGACCTGCACGACCCGGCAGGAGCTTTTTGCCCTCGGCGACTACGCCCCCGATGGCGAACTTCGCTTCCGCAACCCCAGCCACCCGGCAGCCAAAAGCCCCGGCCTGGAACCGGCAGTCACGAGCAACAACTGAAGGGACCCTGGGCCACCCTGGCCATCAAGGGGTGGCCCAGGCGGATGCAGGGCCGAGCCCTGCATCGCCGACTTAAGCCAATGTCGTCAGATCCTGGAACCAATGCTGCGCCGGCACATAGCCGCGCACCGCACGCCCCACGGCCTTCGGGTTCGTGTCATGCACCACGAACACCCACAGCGCCTCGTTTACTGCCTTCTCATGCGCGCGCTGCATCAGACGGTTTTGCTCTGTTTCGTCAAAGCTTTGCATGGCGGCGTTGAGAATCTGGTCCATCTCCGCATCGCGGTAATGGCCGTAATTCACACCGCGCGGCGAAACCTGGTCCGAGTGGAAGAAGCGGATGAAGGCGTAAAGCGGATCGCTCGTCAGATAGGCCACGTTGTTTGCGGTGATGTTGCCAGCGCGGCTGATTTCGCCGAGCGCGCCCTGACGCCATGCAGTGTAGAGCACTTCCAGCTCCACCACCTGGAAGTCCACGATGATGCCGACTTCGCGCCAGGCGGACTGGATATACTCGTTCATCGGCATGGACAGCATCTGGCCCGAGCCGCCCGAGGGCACGATGAAGCGTGTGCGCAGCGGATTGGCGCGGGTGAAGCCGGCCTCGGCCAGCAGGCGCCGCGCCTCGGCGGGATCGAAGCGAATTTGGAACTCCGGCCGACCGAACCAGGGCGAGGAGGGATCCACCACGCCCACGGCCGGCTTGGCGAGACCACCGAGCAGCGCCACGACCTCATCGCGGTTGATGGCGAGATTGGCCGCGCGGCGCAGGCGGACATCGCGCCAGGGAGAACCCTCGGCGAGGCTGAGATGGTAATTCCAGACATGCGGCGTCACGTTCTCGATGATCCGCACGCCCGCCGCGCGCAGGCGGGGAAGCAGGTCGGGCGCGGGTGCCTCGATGATGTCCACCTGGTTGGTGAGAAGTGCGTTGGTGCGCGTCAACGTTTCGGGGGCGACCACCAGGATGATCCGGTCCACCTTGGGCGCGCGGGCCGGGTTCCAGTAGGTGGGGTTCTTCACCAGCTCGGCGCGCTCGCGTGGGACGAGGCGGCCCAGCCGAAAGGGGCCGGTGCCCGAGGGCTCCTGCGCGAAGCGTTCCCAGGAGCGGCCCAGGCGCTCATACTGCGCGGGCGAGGAAATCAGGAACCAGAGCATCTGATAGGGGAAGAAGCTGTCCACGGTGCGGGTGGTCACTTCCACCGTCATGTCGTCGAGCTTGCGATAGCTGGCGACGGAGGGCAGGCGGGGGCGGACCTGAGCCGCCTGGCGATTGTCGAAGTGGGGCGCCTGGGCGTTCAGGACCTTCTCGAAATTCCAGATGACGGCATCGGCATTGAACGTCGAGCCGTCGTGGAAGGTCACGCCGGGCCGCAGGGTAAAGACCCATTTGGTCCGATCCGACGCGAGAGCCTCCCAGCTCGTGGCGAGGCCCGGCGCGAGCTTCCCTGGGCGGTCCGAGACATCCATCTCCCACGCTACAAGCGGGTCATAGAGGGTGTGGCCGGTGAATTGATAAGCGCCGGCGCCGCGGTCGGGTTGGCCCGTGGTCTGGGGGATGTCGGCCATGGAGATGCCGTAACGCAGCACGCGTTCGCTGCCTGCGGTCTGAGCATGCGCCGCCATATCCGCCCAGGAGAGGGGCAGTCCGGCCATGCCGCCAGCGGTGGCCAGGGTCAAAACATCGCGGCGGGAGAAGGTGTTGGATGACATGCGGGACGTGTCCGTGAAATTGGGTGCTTGAACATAGCAAGACCGAGGCCACCCAAGCGCCGGGCACGCGAAGGCTAGGCGGCACGCACCAGTACATGCTTCTTCTTGCCCGCCGAGAGCTTCGCCGCGCCGTCGCGAAGGTCGCTCACAGTCACGGCCATGGCGGCGTCGCTCACTGCGGTGTCGTTCAGCCGCACGCCATTCTGTGCAACGAGCCGCCGCGCTTCACCCTTGCTTGCGGCGAGGCCGGCACTCACCAGAAGATCAGCGAGCGAGGCGGGCAGAGCATGGACAATGCTCGGCAGGCTTTCGGCGGCGGCTCCCTGCACGAAGGTCTGGTGCGCGGTCGCCGCGGCTGCCTCGGCGGCCGGGCGCCCATGCAGCAGCGCGGTGGCTTCGGTGGCGAGGATCTTCTTCGCCTCGTTGATGTCCGACCCCGCGAGCGCGGCCAGGCGGCGCACCTCCGCCATGGCCAGGTCGGTGAAAAGGGCGAGGAACTTGCCCACATCGGCATCCTCAACATTGCGCCAGAACTGCCAGTATTCATAAGGCGAGACGCGCTCGGCATTGAGCCAAACGGCACCCGAAGCCGTCTTGCCCATCTTGGCGCCGGAGGCGGTGGTGATGAGTGGCGCGGTAATTCCGAACGCGTCCTTCTGGTCCATCCGACGGACCAGGTCGGCACCCAGGACGATATTGCCCCATTGGTCGCTACCGCCCATTTGCAGCGTGACGCCATGGCGGCGGTTCAGTTCCACGAAATCATAGCTTTGCAGCAGCATGTAGTTGAATTCGATGAAGGTCAGCGGCTGGTCGCGCTCCAGGCGCAGCTTCACGCTGTCCATGCTGAGCATGCGGTTCACGCTGAAATGCCGCCCGACCTCGCGCAGGAACGGGATGTAATGGAGTGGCGCCAGCCACTCGTCATTGTCGAGCATGATGGCCTGGCCTGGCCCGTCGCCGAAGGTCAGGAAGGGGGTGAAGGCGCGGCGGATGCCCGCCTTGTTTTCTGCGATGCGCTCCTCGGTGAGGATCATGCGCGTCTCGTCGCGGCCTGAAGGGTCGCCGATCTTGGTCGTGCCCCCGCCCATCAGCACGACGGGGCGGTTGCCGGTGACCGCCAGCCAGCGCAGCAGCATGATCTGCACGAGGCTGCCCACATGAAGGCTGTCGGCCGTCGCGTCGAAGCCGATATAGGCGGTGACGGGACCCCTCGCGAAATGCGCGGCCAAAGCGGGCTCATCCGTCATCTGATGGACGAATCCGCGCTCGCGGATGATCGTAAGGAAATCTGACGCTGACATTTGATACGGACCCGAATGGCGTTTCGCGCGAGGCCGTAGCACAGTGTGTGGATGTTGCGAATCATTGGGCTGATGAGCGGCACCTCGCTTGATGGCGTGGATGCCGCGTGGGTTGAAACAGATGGAGAGCAGGTGGGCCAACTGGGTCCCACGCTGACGCTTCCCTATGACCCTGCGTTGCGCCGCGATCTGCGCCGCCTGTTGGAACTGGCGCCGGAGCTTTTGGCGGACGATGCTTTCCTGCTCGACTGCACGGCGCGGCTGACTGAGCGCCACGCTGCCGCCGTGGCCCGCTTGGCGCAGGAGGCTGCGCGGGCCGGCCTGCCCGAAGCTGAGCTGATCGGTTTCCATGGCCAGACCATCCTCCACAGCCCAGCCCGGGACGGCAAGAATGAGCGCGGCTTCACTTGGCAGATCGGCGATGCGCGGTCGCTGGCACGTGATACCGGGCTCTCCGTGGCGTTCGATTTCCGGTCTGCCGATGTTGCGGCTGGCGGCCAGGGCGCGCCCTTGGTGCCTATCGCACATGCCGCGCTGGCGTCAGGCCTGCCCAAGCCGCTCGCGGTTCTCAACCTGGGGGGCGTCGCCAACGTCACCTACCTGGGAGCGGATGGCGCGCTGCTGGCCTTCGACACCGGCCCCGCCAACGGCCCGCTGGATGACTGGGCCAAGCGCTCACTGGGGCGGGATTACGACAAGGATGGCAACCTGGCATTGGCCGGACAGGCAGATGGGACGGTGCTCGGCCGGCTCATGGCGCATCCCTACCTGGCGCAGCTTCCGCCGAAATCGCTCGACCGCCTCGATTTTGACCGCGCCCTGCGCGAGGCGGGGGCGCATTTGCTCTCGCCGCAGGACGGAGCGGCGACGCTTGTGGCTTTTGCCGCGGTCTGCGTGGCAGCCGCGGCGCGGCATTTCCCTGAACCTCCCATGCAATGGCTGGTGGGCGGCGGGGGGCGGCGCAATCCGGCCATGATGCGCGCATTGACGGCGACGCTGAGCGAGCCGGTGCGCCCCGTGGAGGTGGCAGGCTGGAATGGCGATGCGCTGGAGGCGCAATGCTTTGCGGTTCTCGCGGCCCGCACGGCGCGCGGCCTGCCTATCAGCTTTCCGCAGACCACCGGCGTCCCTCGCCCCATGGCGGGCGGGCAGGTTCTGGGCGGCCTGCTGTAGCGGGCGGAGACGCAAGCTTCACAAAGTGGCGCGCCAATCCCAGCTAGGGTCGAACCGCAAAGACAGGAGGTCCGACATGGACACACGAGAAACGGCTCAGGCGTTTGCCGCCATGCTGCGCGAGGGCAAGGATGCGGGTGAAGCCTTCTGGCATGAGGATGTTTCCAGCATCGAGGCGATGGGTGGGTCGCCCGCCGTCCATGGCAAGGAAGCCGTCACGGCCAAGGGCGCCGCCTGGAGCGCAGCGCATGAGGAGCACTCTCTCGTGGTGGAAGGTCCCTATGTGAATGACGACCAGTTCGCGCTTCACATGGAGATCGACTTCACGGATCGGGCCACGGGCCAGCGCATCCAGATGAAGGAAGTCGGTCTTTATACTGTCCAGGACGGGAAGGTCGTGGAAGAACGCTTCTTTTACTGAAGGCAATCAAGCAGCCTTGGCATGAGACCAACTCCTTGAGGCTATCCAGGATGAAGGGCTTCCAGAGTAATATGCCGGGCAAATCACTCTGGAATTGTGGCCACGGTCATTCTGCCCTGAGCCCTGTTGCGCGCTGGAGTTCCGCCCATTGGGCGCGGTCACGGGCGATATAGGCACCGTACTCAACGCTGCTCATGGGCAACCCCTCCATCCC
>JBBRVI010000017.1:0-21901 GCA_038247025.1 Acetobacterales bacterium | reverse complement strand
TGACCCGCTGCGGAGCGGCATTGTGACCCGCTGCGGAGCGGCATTGTGACCCGCTGCGGAGCGGCATTGTGACCCGCTGCGGAGCGGCATCATGACCCGCTGCGGAGCGGCATCATGACCCGCTACGGAGCGGCATCATGACCCGCCGCGAATGGGCCTGGGCCAGCTATGACTGGGCCAACAGCGCCTTTCCCACCGTGGTCTCCACCTTCGTCATCGCCGCCTATTTCACGCGCGGCATCGCGCCCGATCCGGTGACGGGCCAGGTGATGTGGGGCTGGATGCAGGCGGTGGTGGGGCTGGCCATAGGCCTGCTTTCTCCCTTGCTGGGCGCCATCGCCGATGCCGGGGGCAGGCGGCGGACGCTGCTCCTGATCTGCACGCTTTTGACGGCAGGCTTCACCGCCTGCATCTGGTTTGCGCGGCCCGAGCCAGGCTACGCCATCTGGGCGCTGCTGTGCGTAGGGCTCGCCACGCTTTGTTTCGAACTGGGCACGGTGTTCTACAACGCCATGCTGCCTGGGGTGACGACGCGTGAGAGGCTGGGCCGGGTTTCGGGCATTGGCTGGGCGATGGGCTATGCGGGTGGCCTGTGCTGCCTCGTGCTGTGCCTTGTGTTGCTGGTGCAGCCCAACCCCTCGCCACTTGGGCTTGACCGCGATGCCTCTGAGCATGTGCGGGCCACGGCCTGGCTGGTTGCGGCTTGGCTGCTGTTGTTTGCATGGCCGGTGCTGGTCTTCGTGCCAGAGACGCGGGTGAACCGCACGCCATGGGGCGTCGCGGCGAAGCAGGGCATGGCGGAGTTGCTGCGCCTGCTGCGCCGCCTGCCGCGTCAGCCCCTGATCGCGCGCTTCCTGATCGCGCGCATCTTCTACACGGATGGGCTGAATGTGCTGTTCGCCTTTGGCGCGATCTATGCGGCGGGCGTCTTTGGCATGGGCTTTGAGGAAATCCTCCTCTTTGGCATCGCGCTGAACGTCACGGGGGGGATCGGCGCCTTTGCTGGCGGCTGGATCGAGGAGCGGCTGGGCGCGCGCACCACCGTGCTCTGCGCGCTGGTGGCCCTGATGGTACTGGGTGGTGGAATGCTTCTGGTGGAGAGCAAATCCGCCTTCTGGGTACTGGGCGTGATGCTCGGCCTGTTCTTTGGCCCGGCCCAGGCGGCCAGCCGCAGCCTGATGGCGCAGTTGGCTCCCCCGGCCGAAGTTGCTGCGTATTTCGGGCTTTTCGCCTTTTCCGGTCGCGCGACGGGATTTCTCGGCCCGGCGGCGCTGGCGCTCGTTACTGATGCGATGGATAGCCAACGCGCCGGCATGGCGGTTGTGCTGGTGCTGCTGGGTTTGGGGGCCGCGATCCTCGCGAGCCTGCCGCGCCGGATTGGGGCCAGCGGGGTGGCACCTCCAATAGGCTGAAGGCATTCAGGGAAGCGCTACAACCAACCCTTCCACGTGGAATGCGAGATCGGCAACACGCCAGTGGCGATCGAAATGGCCTTTCACGACTGGTTTGAACAAGTTTGGTCATGCGGGGCACATGATTCCCCGTTTTGCAACTTCAGACCTTGATTCTCTGAAGTCTCCGGAGCTCAAGGATGTCGCGACGTGCGCGATCACGAACCCGATACCATCCCCGATGACGTTGTTCGTGGCAAAGTTTGCAGAGGACCTGGAGATTTTCTGGGCGACAATCCGTTACATCGTGGTTGATGTGGTGCGCATCAGTGAGGCCCGGTTGCGAGGTGCAATCCACTCCACAATTCTGCGTTTCACAGCGATATCCGCGTGAGGCTCGGAAGTTGCGGCTGATCTCTGACCAATCCAAAGGATAGTCGACAATCGTTGTGGTGTTCCCGTTTTTCGACGGACGCGATACAAAAGAAGGGCTATATTCTTGTAAAAACTCCTCGCGTGAGAACGTCTCAACGATTATGTCCCTTCCTTCTATGCGCTCTCCGCGATATCCCTTCCAGTTGATTGCATGGAGGCAGTTTTTACAGACATGCAGGTGTGCACCAATTTTCTGTGCCTTTTTCCCTTGTGAAACAAGGGTGACGTTAAAGGGGCCTTCGTCACAGTCTGTATAAACATATCGCTCGAAACGGTTTTCTGAACGCATCTCCCTTATTTTTTTGCACTCCATGACATGAAATCTCTTGAGCTTAACCGGATAAGCGACTGCCTCTTCTGCCGTCGCGTAATCGGTTTGAAAGCGATTAATATACAAAAATACGGACCCTCCTTCTGGCCCGATGAATGTGCCATCCTTGCCTCGTTGTAGCGCGTCCAAATCGACCACGCCTTCGAAGAAGGTGGGCTTGCCCGGTGGGGGGAGGCGTAGCTGGCTTGGCAGTCGGAACGGAACAGGCGCCAGACCAAATTTGCGCAAGAGCTGGTCGAGATCGTTGAAGCCACAACCGATTTTCACTGAACTTCCTCCAGGACGCGGAGAACCCGCTCTCTTGCTCTCGTCGTGACACGGAACTCGACTCGGCGGGAGCGTTCGCGATCCTCCGTTCCGTCAGGGCGTCGGATCGGACGAGAAGAGGCGAGCCCGTTGGCTGTCGCAGTTCTCCGCAGCCATTCGGCCCGTTCAACAGATTGGTTCTGCGCCAACCAGAATTGCAACACGATGCGGGTTCGCTCCTGAGAGAGCGCCATATTGTTCGAATAAGCGTCCGCAGGGCTGGTTGAGCCGCTCCATTCGGACGAGGTGTGCCCCTCAATCTTCACCTCCTCAATGGCCTCGGTGAATTCGGCAAGAATGGAGGCGTAACGCGGCAGGAAATTGCTCAGCACGTCCCGAAATGCTGGTCTCAGTTGCGCGCGTCCCTGTTCAAACAGAACGTCGGGGGATCGGAAGCGGATCGTCAACGCCGGGCGATCAAACTCCGCGCCCCAGCGCGGAAGATCCTCCCGGAACGCCTCTTCAAGCCGAAGGGCGATCTGGTTTTCCGTCTCTTGAAACGCGACCACCAGCGAGCGGACTCTTCCTCTTGCGACCTCGGCTTGGTCTCGTTCGACACGGGCCTCTTGCTGGGCCGTCTCCGCTTTGTTTCGTTCGTCCACCGTGGGACGCAAATAGCTGATCGCAATGAACAGAAAAATGACCATCAGGCTCGACATCAGGTCGGCTACGGAAATCCACTCTTCCTCGTCGCCTCCCCGCCGCGCAGACCGGAGAAAATTGGGCCGCGAGCCATCACCCCTCATTCGCGCGCCTCGCGATCTCGTTAAGCTTTCCGGCGAGGCGTGTGTAGTCGGCAGCGAGGTGCTTGGAGACGGCGGCCAAGCGGCTGCCAAGCAATTCAATGGAACGCGTCAGCTCGTCCTGCAATGCGGCGTCGAGCTCATAAACCTGCTTATCAAGTCGCTCAGCGAGCTTCCTTGCATGCTCCTCAAGCCGAATGGCAACCCGGTCGTTGGTTTCGCGCATGGCCGTTTCAAGTTGGCTAGACGATGCCTCCATTGCCCTCCGCACCGCCTGCTCGTTGGCCAGGAGTACGTCAGTCGCCTGCTTTGCGAGCGCTTTCGCCGTTTCCTCATTGGTCTTGCGCATTTGTTCAAGACCAGCTTTGAGGGCATTGAACGATGCCGACTGCTCTTCCGCGATCTCGCGGGCGCGCTTGACTGCATCCTCGACGGCATTGCCGAAGCCATCAGTCATGGCACGCAACCTCTCTTCGACCATTGGCAACGCGCTCTGCGCTCGGGCGGCCATCCCCGAAAATGCCTCCAGCTTGCGCTCGATATCAGCCTGGGCGACTGCGTATGACTTGAGGAGCGCCGCAAGCTGCGCGGACGCTTCGACGATTGCCTCACTTCGCGAGGCAATCGTCGTGAGAGCATCCGCTGACTGGTCGGCCGCCTCCGTCGCCTGCCGGAGCCGCTCCGCCATATCGGCCATCTGAAGGCGATACTGCTCTTGCCATTCGAGCAGCCGGCCAACCGCGGTGTTCAAGTGTTTGAAATTCTCGCCGAATTGTTCCGTAATTTTGGTGTTGAAATCCTGGATTGCCCGCTCCAGAGCCTCCATGAACGCCTTGGCGTTGTCTTCAGCAAGTCGGGTTGAGATGTTTTTGATCTCGACAAGAACTTCCGAACCCAAATCTGATACAAGCTTTCCGTTGGATTGAAGACGATCATCCAAGGTGGTTCGCAATTTCTGCATTTGCGTCACAAGGCTGCCATCACCATCCCCTGAAATTGCGCCGCGCAAGCGGTCGAGGCCCTCACGGTTGGAGGTCTCCAGTAATTCCAGGCCAGCTACGATATCGGCAGCCGACGCGTCCTGGCGCGCATCACCCTGTGTCCGAAAGATTTCCGCGCATACTTTGACGATGAGGCCGCAGCCCATTCCGATAACGCTTGTTACGAAAGCGGTCTTCATGCCGTCCAAAAGCAACGGCACGCTGGCTGAGATGTCTCTGACGTCGAAGCTGATCAGTCCTTGGAAAATACCGACAAAAGTCCCCAAGACTCCAAGCCCGGTCAGGACACCAGGTGCCACGCCCGCGAGGCGACTCGTCCAGCCCGACCCGCGCCATATGCCGACGAGGGCCAACGCAGCAAAACCAAAAATAATAGTACAAAACCAGAAGTTTAGTGGGTCAGAAAATATGACCGATGAAATATCCATAAGGTAATTTACTATAGGTTCACGCGATGTAAAGCTGACTTTACAACCAACCCTTCCGCTTGAAATACCAGATCGGCAGTACCCCGGTCGCCATCATCAACCCCAGCGCGAGGGGGTAGCCAATGGTCCATTCCAGCTCCGGCATATGCTGGAAGTTCATGCCGTAGATGCTGGCGATCAGCGTGGGTGGCATCAGCGCCACGCTCACCACGGTGAAGGTCTTGATGATGTTCGTCTGCTCGATATTGATGATGCCCAGCACGGCATCCAGCAGGAAGGTCGCCTTGTTGTTGAGAAAATTCGCGTGCTCCACCAGGGATCGCACGTCCCGAACGAGGGTCTTGATGTAGACTTGGTTTTCCTTCCTCACCATCGCCTTCTCAGCGCTGATGAAGGAGAAGATGCGGTTCAACCCCAGCAGCGTCTCCGAGGCGCGGGTAGTGACTTCCCCCACCTGGCCAAGCGTCAGCAGAACCTCCTTCAAATCCTGCTCGCGCAGCGTGACAGCGCCAGGTTTGCCGCGCTTGAAGGCACCCTGACTCGCGCGGTCCATATCGGCGCCGATGCGCTCCAGAATATCGGCGAGACGGTCCACGATCTGCTCAAACAAATGCAGCATCACCGCATCCCCGCTGGTCAACAGCGCGGGCGTCTTCTGGCAACGCGCGGCAAAGACCGGGAAGGCCTTGGGTGTGGCATAGCGCACGGTGATCAGCGCCTCCCCCGCCAGCACGAAGGAAATCGCCGTCGAACTGAACTCGCCCGTATCCACGCCGTAGAGGAAGTTGGCCGTGAGAACGAGCGTCTCACCCTCACGATACAGGCGCGAGGAGCTTTCGATCTCCTGCATTTCCTCGCGCGTGGGGATTTCGACGCCGAGCGCACCCTGCACGGCGTGTTCCTCCTCGAGCGAGGGTTGCATCAGGTCAATCCACACGGCGGACCGCAGCGCGTCAGGGTCGCGCACATGATCCCGGACCGCGATGTGGCCGTTTTCGACGGTGTAGGTCGTCAGCATCGGGGGCGCTCCGCGGGTCGGCCTGTTCTAGCCAGACCGATGCACGGTGTCACGCTGCCAGGAAGGCTGACACGTCGTTGAAATCACTGGCCTGCGGATGGCGGCCTGAGGGGATGGTGCCATCCTCGGCACGGACCAGCTGGCATGTAGCAAGGCCGGCCTCCTGCGCTGCGTCCAGCTCCTCGGCCACATCCGAGAGAAAGAGGATCTGCCCCGGCGCGGCGTTCCAGGAAGCGCCGATGCGCGAGTAGCTGGCGGCCGCACGCTTGCCGCCCATGCGCGTGTCGAAGAAGCCTTCGAACAGCGGCTCAAGGTCGCCCGCGTCGGAATGCCGGAGGAGCAGCCGCTGCGCGCCTTCGCTGCCGGAAGAATAGATCGCGAGGTGCAGGCCGCGCGCGTGCCAGTTCTGCAGATTGCCGGCGACATCGGGCCAGAGGTGCCCCCGCAGTACACCCTGCGCGTAACCCTGGTCCCAGATCATGCCTTGCAAAGCCTTGAGCGGGGTTGCCTTGGCATCAGCCGCCATCCAGCCGCGAAGGGTGGCGAGTTTGTCGTCGCCGGGAACCTCCTCCAGGATCGCTGCCACCTCTGCGTCACCGCTGCGCCGTGCGAGGAAACTCTCCAGCGCCGAGGCTGCATAGGGGAATAGCGTGCAATGTACGAAGGCGATGGCGGTTGTGGTGCCCTCAATATCCGTGAGGATATGAGTGATGTTGTTGCCGGGGTGGTTCACGTCTGCGGCGGCCAAACGCGTCTAGCCCACGACAACCGGAAACTTCTCCGCCATATCGGTGCCAGTATAGTGCGGCGTCCAGCCGGTCGTTTCGGTGAAGACGCGTAGCACGGTGAAATCCGGCGCATCGCCGCTGTCGAACCAGTGCTGGGTATGGGCCGGGACGCTGATCAAATCACCCTGCGTGCAATGGGCGTCATAGACGCGGCCATTCATGTGCAGCACGAAATTGCCCGCGCCCTCGTGGAAGAAGCGCACCTCATCCTCGGTGTGGATGTGTTCCTTGAGGAATTTCTCGCGCAGCGCGGTCTTCATCGGATGGTCGGGGGTGAGCTGGATCACGTCAGCCGTGCCGGCCTCCGTCTCGGCCAGAAAGGCGTCTAGATGGGGCTTGTAGGCCGCCAGCACTGCATCGGTCGGCGCGCCCTTGGGCAAGGGGGCGACGGGCCAGCGCTCGAAGCGCACCCCCACTTCGCGAAGCGTGGCGGCGATGGTCTCGGCGTCCTCGGTGCGGAGCACTTCCTGCTGGGTATCAGCGTCCCAGATGGTCAATCGGCTCATTTTGATCTCCTGGCTTCCAGCTCGCAGGCAAGCATGAATTCGAGGGCCTCCAGGCGCAACAGCGCGCTTGGCATGTCACTGGCCCATACATAGACGCCATGGCCGCGGATCACATACCCCGGAGGCGATTGTGGCGCTGCATCCCAGATTTGCGTCACGCGCGACTGTAGGCGTTCAATATCCTGGTCATTGTCGAGCACGGGCAGGTGGATTGCGGCGTCGTGCGTAGGGAGGCCAGGAAATGCCTTCAACAATTCATATCCGTCGAGGATGATGGCATTGCCAGACTGGCGCGAAAGCACCGTGGCGGGCACTGAATGCCCGTGAAGCGCTGCGCCGGCCTCGGTGAAGCGGCGGTAGATGCCGCAATGCAGGCCGGTTTCGGCTGAAGGCCGGAGGTCGCTGTTCTCCGCGCGCCCGCCGAGGTCCACGGTCATGACGCCATCCTCGGGGATGAAGCCCTTGTGGAACCCGGAACGGGTGATGGCGATGCGGCCATCGGCCAGTCTCAGCGAGATGTTTCCCGCCGTCGCTGGAACCCAGCCACGCAGATCCAGACGTCGCCCCGCGGCACGGATTGCCTCGGTCGCTTCGGCCGGAATCACTTTGCTGCCCCCATCTGCACCGGGCGCTGGGCCCGGTGCGGCTCGTCAAGCCGCGGGGCGGCTCGACGCGGCGGCCGGTTGCCCTGCCGGTTGCGCCGTGGTCGCTGCCGCCTGCGGACCAGCGATCGTGCCGGCAGGCGGCGCGCTCTCGGCCGCCATGGAGGCATCTCCAGGCTTTTCCTCGTCCTTGATGTTCGCCTTGAAGGACTTGATGCCCTTCGCGACGTCACCCATCAGGCCACTGATCTTGCCGCTGCCGAACAGCAGCAGAACGACCAGCAGAACAACCACCCAATGCCAGATGCTGAATGAACCCATTGTCGCGCCTCGATCCCGTGGAGCTTAAGTGTGGCCTCATCCTAAAGCGGCCGCGCGGATCGCGCAAACACCAGAACAGGCTTGCCCCTTATGTGGGAGATGAATGGAGCCGACGCAATGCCAAGAATCATTCAGCTTTCATTCAGCGACATCTTGCGTGCTCGTAAGAAATCAGCCATTTGGCGAATGTCCGGGCCCCTCTGGCGCGGGCGAGGCCTCTTACGGCCCGCCCCGCGATGTCGGATGTTTTGCCAATTTGCGGGGCAGACCTCCGCCGCCCCGCCCAGAGGAGTGTGAAAACATGGAATTCCTGGCCACAGAATTTATCGGCAAGCCGATCTGGATGTGGGTCGGCTTCCTGGCCATTGTCATGGCGCTGCTCGCCTTCGACCTTGGCGTCCTCCACAAGGAGGACAAGGAGATGGGCATTCGCGAAAGCCTTTGGCTGTCCGCCTTCTACATTGCCTTTGCCATGCTGTACGGCGGAGGAGTCTGGTGGGCCTATGACAATGGGCACCTGGTGACGAGCGACGGCACCCATGCTGGCGTCACCTTCTTTACCGGCTACTTCATCGAAAAAGCGCTGTCGATCGACAATGTTTTCGTCATCAGCCTGATTTTTGGGTATTTCGCGATCCCGCGGAAATATCAGTATCGCGCGCTGGTCTGGGGCATCATCGCCGTCATTATTCTGCGCGGCATCATGATCGCGGTGGGTGCCGCACTGGTACAGGAATATTCCTGGATCATGTTCATCTTCGCCGCCTTCCTCATCGGCACCGGCGTGAAGATGCTGGTCGTGGCTGAGGGCGAAACGGATATCTCCAAGAACCCGGTTGTGCGCTTCATGAGGAAGCACATGCGCGTCTCCGACACGCTGCACGGCGAAAAATTCTTCGTGCGCGAGCCGGACCCCAAGACCGGCAAGCTGGCACTGACCGCTACGCCGCTGTTCCTCGCGCTGGTGGTCATCAATATCGCGGACCTGATTTTCGCGGTGGACAGCGTGCCTGCCATCTTCGCGATTACGACTGACACCTTCATTGTCTATACGGCGAACATCATGGCCATTCTGGGCCTGCGCGCGCTGTACTTCGCGCTGGCGGCAATGGTGCATCGCTTCGAGTATCTGAAATACGCTCTGGCCATGGTGCTGGTCTTCATCGGCGCGAAGATTTTCTGGAACCAACTCTTCGGCAAGCTGGACCCGGCCTTTTCGCTGGGCGTCACCTTGGCGCTGATCGCCGGCGGCATCGTCTTTTCGCTCTACAAGACGCGCGAATCCGAACGCTCAGCCAAACACTGACGCGGGAGGGTGAAACTTTTGGGCGGATCGGGCGTTTCAGCCTGATCCCGTCCTGGAGGTTTCCCCCAATGCCCCGTGTTTTCGCCCTCCTCGCCTTGACCCTGCTGGCCGCCTGCGACCCGCCGCCACCTGCCGGGCCGGCCGAACGTGCCGGCCGCAGCATGGACCGCGCCGTTGATAATTTGCGGGATGCGGTTGACCCGCCGTCCGGCCCTGTGGAACGCGCGGGTCGGGCGGTTGACCGCGCGACCCGCTGATCAACTCTCTGGGCGGATGTTCAACCGTCGGATGATCGGCCCCCAATGTGCCACCTCGTCGCGGATCAATGCGGCCAGAACGGCGGGCGGGGTGCCCAGCGGTTCGAACCCCGCCGTTTCGAGCACGCGCGCTGTCTCCAGGCCGGCCAGCGCGCGGCCAGCTTCCTGCGAGAGCCGAGCGACCCGCTCAGCCGGCGCGCCCGGCGGCGCGAAAAGGCCTATCCAGGCGTAAATCCCAGCCCCCGGCTCGCCCGCCTCCGTCAGAAGCGGCACATCGGGTAGTTGCAGCATGCGCGCATCGCCCGAGACCGCAAGCGCCCGAACCTGCCCGCCCCGAACCTGGCCCAGCACTGCGCCTGCCGCGGCTGCCATCAATTCGATGCGTCCGGCGACGATCTCCGTCACACTCTGCGGCACCGAGCGGAAGGGGATATGCGTCATGTCCAGCCCATGCCGGGCGACCATCTCAGCCACCAGCATATGCCCCGTGCTGCCTGCCCCGACCGAGCCATAATTGAGCTTGCCCGGGTTGGCGCGCGCATAGGCGATCAATTCCGCCATGCTGCGCACCGGCACTCCGGGATTGACGGCGAGCACGAAGGGCATGCGCGCCAGCAACGAGACGGGCTGCAAAGCCGTCACCGGATCATAGCCCAGCTGCGGGTTGAGGATCTTCGCAATGGACCCCGGACCGCCGATGGTCACGCCCAAGGTGTGCCCATCGGTTGCACGTGCCGTGGCCTCGGCGCCAATGGTGCCGCCCCCGCCGGCACGGTTATCAATGACGAAGGGTTGGCCAAACACCTGCGCAAAATGCCCTGCCACGGAACGCGCCGCGATATCGGGCGTGGAGCCACCAGGGAAACTCACGATGATCCGCACCGGTCGGTCGGGCCAGGGGGTTTGTGCACTGGCGGGTAAGGCCAAGCCAGGCAAGGCCAAGGCTGGCAAGGCCAAGGCTGGCAAGGCCAAAAGGGCGCGGCGGGTGGCGTTCATGTGTTTTCCTCCGAAAGCTGGGCGCTTTTATACCGCCTCTGACACAGAGCGGAAGAACTTTGCCCATCCTTGCCCCATCGGCACCGCGCATCTGGCGGGCGAACTGTTCAAGCTGAGGGCAATATCGTGCACGTGCCTTATCGCGGCAGCGGGCCGCACCGAGGCGCTCGGCGCGCTCGCCCGTGAGCAGACCGAGCGCTGGGGCCAGGTGATCCGGCAAGCGGGCATCACGGCTCAATGACGCTTTCGGTCGGCATCGAGACCGGCGGCACCTTCACCGATCTCATCTCCATCGGGCCGGAGCCCGGATGGTCATTTCACCCCGCAGGCATGCGGGTCGCGGCTGCCGGTGGCCCACTTGGGCCGGCCCGATGGGGTGGCAGCCCTTCTGCGCCTGCTGGTCAGCGCGGAGGGCGGCTGCATCAACGGGCAGGTGCAACAAATGAACGACGCCGAAACCTGACGAGTTCCCTTGACGCGGCGCGGTCGTTTTCTCTTCACTGGGATCCATGCGGAATATTGCGGCGCTGCCCCCCCACCCCTCACGGGGCGATGAGGATACGTTATGGGCCGTGGTGGCCACGGTAGGGCGCGCCAATCGCGTGGCGGAAATCTTCCGCAGCCGCGCGGCCGCCCTGGCGGATCGCGCCTGGCGTGCCCAGCAGGTGCGTGCCTATGCGGATTTCCTGGAACGATCCAAGCAGCCCCTGCCGCATTATTCGGTGGCACCTATCCGCCGCTCCGACCTGCCGCGCAAATGGACGCCTTTGCCCGCGCTCGGTTTTCTGCGCGGGGAGTTGATCTGACGCGCCGCTGAAGTTTCCAGGTGGCCAAGTTGATCGGGCGGCTGCCGCCGCTTTGGGCATGACAGCCTGCGCTGCCGCCCCGGTAGGCATAACCACGTGCGCTGAGCCACATCCGCTGAGCTTCTGCCTTTGCCGCCGCGCGAGGCGGCGTGCTCAGGTGCCGTCATTAGATGGAGAAGCTCACATGGATGCCACGCGCCGCGTATTGCTTTTCGCGCCCATCGCCATGCCCGCGCTCATCGGTCGGGCCGCAGCTCAGGCGGGCTTCCCCGACCGACCGATCCGCCTGGTCATCGGCTATCCGGCCGGTGGCGGCGTGGATGTGATCGGGCGGCCCATCATGCAGCGCCTGTCCGAGCGGCTGGGACAGCCAGTGGTGGTGGAAAACCGCGGCGGCGCGAATGGCAACATCGCGATGGAATTCATGGCGCGCGCGGAGCCCGATGGGCACATGCTCTTCATGGGCGATGCCGGCAATCTGGCGATCACTCACGCTCTTTATCCCAACCTGCCCTTCGACACGCAGCGCGATTTCGTGGGCGTGGCGCAGCTTACGGCGGGGCCTTCGGTGCTTGTCGTTTCCTCCAGCGTGGCGGCGCAGACCATGCCGGAATTCTTGGCGCTGCTGAAGGCGCGGCCCGATGCGTTGAACTTTGGCTCGGCCGGCATCGGCTCGGGGCCGCATCTCTTCTACGAATCCTGGCGGCGCGCGGCGGGGGTGAGCATGACGCATGTGCCCTATCGTGGAACGGGGCCCGCCCTTCAGGGGCTGCTGGCGGGCGATGTGCAGCTCATGGTGGGCAATTACGGCGTGTTCCGGGGCGCGCATGAGGGCGGGCGCGTTCGGGTGCTGGCCATCTCCTCGCCCGCGCGCCATCCCGCGCTGCCCGATGTTCCCACCGTGCGTGAGACGGGCACGGATTGGGCGCTGATGGGGTTCAACGGCGTGCTCGCGCCAGCGCGCATCCCGCCCGCGCGGCGGCAGGTCCTGGAGGATGGCTTCCGCGCCGTGATGACCACGCCCGAGATGGTGGCGCAGATGAGCAGCATGGGCTCCGTCGCTGCCTTCACGCCGGGCGCCGCGCTCGATGCCCATATGCGCGAGCAGCGGGCCTTCTGGACGCGCCTCGTGCGTGAGGCCAACATCCAAGCCGAATAGAGGGGGCCAGGCCCATGCTGCTGATCCGCAACGCCACCATCGTCACCGGCGATGCCGCCGGCACCATCCATCACCAGGGTGCCATCGCAATCGAGGCCAACCGTATCGCTGGCCTCGGCCCCGATGCCGAAATCGCGGCGCGCTTCCCCGATGCCGAGGTGATTGACGCCACGGGCCGCGCCATTTTCCCCGGCTTTGCGAATATCCACACGCATTTCGTCATGACCTTGGCGCGCGGCGTCTTCGAGGATCTCTCGCCCCCACATGAGCCGCCCTTCTGCGGCGGGCTCTCGCCCATCCCCCTGCCGCCGCTCTCGCCGCATGAACAGGCGGTGATGTGCGAATTGGGCGCCCTGGAAGCGCTGCGCTCAGGCACCACGGCCGTGCTGGAGGACGCCTCGCAGATCGAGAATTACGCGGCCGAAATGGTGAAGACCGGCCTGCGCATGGTGCTGGCCGAACGCAGCTGGGACCGCATCGGCACCTCCATCGGTGACCCCGCGGAATTCGTGCGTGACGAGAAGGTGGGCCGCGCCGGCGTCGAGCGCATTAAGGCGCTGCATGCCAAGTGGGATGGCGCCGGCGAGGGGCGGATTCGCATCGGCGTCTCGGCCTGGGCGCCGGATATGTGCTCGGCGGAATTGCTGCGCGAGCTGCGCGAATTGCAGCAGAGCCTGGACACCATCTGCACCATCCACCTCAACCAGATCTGGGGCGAGGTGGCCGCCGTCCAGGCGCATCACAACATGCTGCCGACCGAATTCCTGGAGTCCATCGGCTTCTTGCATGACCGCATGGTGGCCGCCCATTGCCGCTGCATGGCGCCGCTGGAGGAGAAGATCCTCGGCAAGCATCGCGTGAATGTGGCCTTCAACTCCGCCATCGCCGCGCGGCGCGGATTGTCACCCCGCGTCTGCGAGATGGAGGAAGCCGGCTGCAACATCGCCATGGGCACGGACAACATGGCCGAGGACATGGTGGAGGTGATGCGCACCGGCCTCTTCATGGAGCGCATCCGCCGCCGCGATGGCCGCAACCCCTCGCCGGAGGAGGCACTGCGCTGGGCCACGCGCAATGGCTACCAGGCGATGGGCGTGAAGGATGGCGGCTGGCTGGCCGAGGGCAACCTGGCGGACCTCATCATGATCCGCACGGACCGCGCGCATCTCATCCCCTTCCTGCGCCCCGTCTCGGTGTTTGTGCACCAAGGCCAGGCGCGCGATGTGGAGGATGTGATGGTGGATGGGCGCTGGCTGATGCGCGACGGCGTGGTGCTGAGCATGGATGAGGCGCGCATCCTCCGCGAGGCTGCCGAAATCTCAGACCGTGCCTGGGCGCGGCTGTTTGCGGAGCGGCCGGATCTCGCGGTGCCGGAAGGGTTCAAGCCGCTGCCGGTGGCGATGAAGGATGGCGCCGAGCGCGTAGCGATGCATCCGGTGGGGCCGCTGATCGCGTGATCGGGGGAGGATTGCGGCACCCTGCCGCAATCGCCCTCAATCCGCCGCGCCCGCCTTCAACATACCTTGGCGGCGCCCAACGCATGGCACAGGCCACGCGCAAATTCCTCCTCACACGAAGCCCGACCCCGGGGATCGTGGTTCCCCAAGGAGGAACATCCAGATGGTCAAGAACTTCCGTCCCGCTCTTCTCGCCACCGCCCTGCTGCTCGGTGCGGCGCCCGTCTTCGCTCAGGGGACCACCACGCCGGCCCCCGCCAGCACGCAGCGCCCCGTCGCCGCGGTGCCCGCGACCCCGGCTTCCCCGGGTGGCCAGGCCGGCACGCAGCGCCCGGCGACCCCTGCCCAGGGCAGCGTCCAGGCACCCGTCCGCCCCGCCCAGCCCTCCGGCACGGCGGCCACCACGCCCGCACCGATGGCCCCGCGCACCAACTGAGCCTTCCAACTCCCTGACTGGCCCTCCCTGGATCACTCCAGGGAGGGTTTTTTTCGTGCATGGCCCTGGACGATTGACGCAGCGCAGGGGAGCGTGTGGATATCCCCCCAAGAAGCATCCGCCCAGGGAGGGAGACCCGCCATGCCCGATGACGCGCTCATCGCCATCAAGCCCGAGATCGCCAGCACGGCTAAGATCACGGCCGCGATTCGTGCCGCCATGGTCGAACAGGCAAAGAACGACCCGGACGGCTTCTGGCGCGGCGAAATGAACCGCATCGCCTGGATGAAGACGCCAACGAAGATCAAGAACACCAGCTTCACCGGCGATGTCTCGATCAAGTGGTTCGAGGATGGCGAACTCAACGCCTCCGTCTCCTGCCTGGACCGCCATATCGAGGCCGGGCGCGGCGATCAGGTGGCCATCATCTGGGAAGGCGATGACCCCAACAGCGATAGCCGCGTCTCTTACGCCGACCTCCATGAGCAGGTCTGCCGCATCGCCAATGCCATGCGCGCGCTGGGCGTGAAGAAGGGCGACCGCGTCTGCATCTATCTGCCCATGATCGTGGAAGCGGCGGTCGCCATGCTGGCCTGCGCGCGTATCGGCGCGGTGCATTCCATTGTCTTTGGTGGATTCAGCCCGGACAGCCTTTCCAGCCGCATCCAGGATTCCGAATGCACCATGCTGCTGACGGCCGATGAAGGCCGGCGCGGCGGGCGGCGTGTGCCGCTCAAGGCCAATGCGGATGAGGCGCTGAAAGCCTGCCCCTCGATCCAGCATGTGCTGGTGGTGCGCAACACGGGCTCGCCCACCCCCATGCAGGAAGGCCGCGACCATTGGTGGCATGAGGCCGCCGCCGCCCAACCCGCCACCTGCGCGCCCGAGGTGATGAACGCCGAGGACCCGCTGTTCATCCTCTACACCTCCGGCTCCACCGGAAAACCCAAGGGCGTGCTGCATACGACGGGCGGCTACATGGTCTGGGCCAGCTTCACGCATGAGCTGGTCTTCGACTATCGCCCCGGTGAGGTCTATTGGTGCACGGCCGATGTGGGCTGGGTGACCGGCCACACCTACATCGTCTATGGCCCGCTCGCGAATGGTGCGACCACGCTGATGTTCGAGGGCGTGCCCAACTACCCCGATTACGGCCGCATGTGGCAGGTGGTGGACAAGCACCAGGTCAATATTTTTTACACCGCCCCCACCGCCATCCGCGCGCTCATGCGCGAGGGCGAGGGCCCGGTGAAGAAGCATTCCCGCAAGTCGCTGCGCGTGATGGGCAGCGTGGGCGAGCCGATCAATCCCGAGGCCTGGCTCTGGTATTACCGCGTGGTGGGCGAGGAACGCTGCCCCATCGTGGACACCTGGTGGCAGACGGAAACCGGCGGGATTCTCATCTCGCCCTTGCCCGCCGCCGTGGCGCAGAAGCCCGGCTCGGCCACGCTGCCGCTGCCCGGCGTACAGCCGGCAATCGTGGATGCGGAAGGAAAGTTCCTGGCAGGTGCGGCCGATGGCATGCTGGTCATCACCGATAGCTGGCCTGGGCAGATGCGCACGATTTATGGTGATCACCCGCGCTTCATCCAGACCTATTTCTCCACCTTCCCCGGCACCTATTTCACTGGCGATGGCGCGCGGCGCGACGGCGATGGCTATTACTGGATCACCGGCCGCGTGGACGACGTGATCAACGTGGCCGGCCACCGCATGGGCACGGCCGAGGTGGAATCGGCACTGGTGGCGCACCCCAAGGTGGCCGAGGCCGCGGTGGTCGGCATGCCGCATGACCTCAAGGGCCAGGGCATCTATTGCTATGTGACGCTGAACGCCGGCGAGGAGCCGTCGGACGCGCTCAAGAAGGAGCTGGTGGCGTGGGTCCGCAAGGAGATCGGCCCCATCGCCACGCCCGACGCGATCCAATGGGCGCCAGGCCTGCCCAAGACGCGCTCGGGCAAGATCATGCGGCGCATCCTGCGCAAGATCGCCGCCAATGAGACGGACCAGCTGGGCGACACCTCGACGCTGGCGGACCCGGCCGTGGTGCAGGAGCTGGTAGAGAACCGAGTGGGTTGAAAGTCTGGATTGGCTATGACTCGCGGGAGGATATCGCATGGCGCGTCTGCCGCCATGCGATCCTGCGCCATGCACCAGGGCTCGCTGTCACTCCGCTGCGCCAGCCCGAATTGCGTGCGGCCGGGCTCTACACCCGACCGCCCGATCCGGGCGCCAGCACGGAATTCTCTCTGACGCGATTTTTGACGCCGCATCTGGCCGGCCCCGAGGGTTGGAGCCTTTTCGCCGATTGCGACATCCTCTTCACCACCGATCCGCGGCGCGTTCTCGATGGGGTGGATCCGTCCATGGCTGTGCTTGTGGTGCAGCATGATTACGTGCCGAGCCGGACAGTCAAGATGGACGGGCAGGTGCAGGCCGCATATCCGCGCAAGAACTGGTCCTCGCTCATGCTGTTCAACAACGCACATCCGGCCGTGCGCTCGCTCACGCCCGCATTGGTGAACGGCGCAACACCGGCGCATCTGCACCGCATGGAATGGGCTGAGGGCGCAATCGGCGCCCTAGACCCGGCCTGGAACTTCCTCGTGGGCGACGGGGCACACCCCGAACGGCTTCCGCTCGGCATCCATTATACCAATGGCGGGCCCTGGTTTGCTGAGACCACCGGTGTGGATTTCGCCCAGGCCTGGAATGATGAGCGGCAGATGATGGAGCGGGCTCAGAGCACGCCTCGCGGAGAGCGACCCTTGGTCTGACTTTCTCGGCCCTCAGGGGCGGAAAGCTCAGGTTTACCTGGCTCGCGGCATCAGCTGCGGCGCCCTTCCGGGCGCAAGACATAAGTCAAACTCCTGGGGTTTTGCTATCATTCGTAAGTCGCGCCCACCCGTGGATCATCCATGTGGCGCAGGAATTCCAGGAACCACGCATAACGCTGGTTCAGTGAGCGGATGGTTTCGGGCCGCAATTCCTGGCGGTGCCGGCCGGGGGCGGTGTCCGCGCCGGCCCAGATACTACCGATCCAAACGCGGTTTGTGCCGAGATTCTCCACCCTTTCACGTGTGAGGAACTTGCGCTGCTTGCGGTGCATCTCCTCCAGCGCGACGCCCAGGAAATCCGCGATGCGTGCCACCACCTCGTCGAAATGCAGACAGTACATCGCATAGCCGATGAAGATGCGGTCCCCTGGTGCGATGCGCCGGGCCACATTGAGAAAGCCGCGCAAATAGCGAGTGTTGTCCTGGGCGAGAACAAATGCATCCATACCCGCATCCGCCACCCGCGCACGACGCAGGCTGGTCTCCTCCTCAGTCTCCTTGAGGGAGGGGTGCGAGAATTGCCAATGATACTGGTTGCAGGCCAGGTCACGCGGGTCACGCGCATTGAGGATGAAGCGGTAATTGGCGAGCCGTGTGGCCGGGTTGAAGTGCTCCGGTGCATTGTGTTTGATGAGGCAGCCTGACGCGGGCGGAACAAGGCGCGCGACATCCTCGATACGCCCCGCCTTGATGAGGTCATTCACCCAGGGCACCGCACGGTAGCGCGCATGGCCGATGGCACTGATGCTGCGGAACAGCGACCCATTGGCGCTGGTCGGTGTCGAGAGCATGATAACGCTGCGTGGAGCGTCATTCATAATGATGTGCCATGCGCGGGTCATCCATCCGGCGCAGGAAATCCAGATAGACGGCGTAGCGCTGGTTGAGAATGGAGATGGTCTCCCGCCGCAATTCCTGGCGATGGCGGCCAGGGCAGGTATCTGCCCCTGGCCAGGAGTGGCCGATCCATTTGCTGTTCCCGGGCAGGTTCTCCACGCGCTCTCTCTCCAGCGCGGCGCGCCGTTCAGTGGGCAGCGCCTTCAGCGGGCAATCCAGGAAGGCGGCCGCACGCTCCGTTATTTCGTCGAAGTGCAGACAATACATGGCATAGCCGATGAAGATGCGATCGGGCGGCGCTATCCTGCGGGCGACGTTGAGAAAGCCCTGCAGGAGCGGCCGGAAATCCTGCTCAAGCACCCATTGGTCGATGCCGGCCTCCCGTATGCGTTGCCGCCGGCGCTCTGCCTGTTCGGGTGCCTCGCCCAGAATCGGATGCACGAATTGCCAGTGGAACTGGTTACAAAGCAGGTCCCTGGGGTCGCGGGTGTTCAGGATGAAGCGATAATCGCTCAACCGGGTTGCGGTATTGAACCGCTCCGGCGCGTTGTGCTTGACCAGATGATCGTCGGCGGGCGGGCTTTCGCTGCGGATCGCCTCCATCCGATCCTTGTCCCAAAAGTCGGCGACCCACGCGAGGGGGCGGTAGTGCTGCTGCCCTATGATGGAGAGCGAGCGGAACATCGAGCCGTTCGAACTGGTGGGCGTGGCCAAAAAGATGACGCTGCGTGCCATGCAGCCAACGGTTAAACCCGATCAAGCGTCGGCACGCAAATCTGGGAAAACGAAGCAGCATGGCAGCCGCTTGCAGCCATGCGCGATCAGTTCATCGTGATGGGAAGCCCCACGCCGCCAAGTGCTACGCCATCATGCGCCGCCCGATTAGGGCAACATCCGATTAAATAAAATCATGTGTGCGGTTAAAGCTGCCCAAAAACACAGGCCTGAAGCGCATGGATTGAGCCCCCACGAACGGAACACGAATCAGGGCCGTGACAGGGCAATCCCCAAAATGATACGGTCCTGACAAGCAGGGTGGCGAGGGCTGCCGCGAGCCTTGATTTCGGGCCGCGGTCTTGTCCGCCCAGGAACGTGGTGCGATGTTGCTCGCCGCAATGCATCATCACGATTAAGCGCTTGCCCTGACTACTCGGGCAAGGCGGCATAAAGGGCTATCCGGACATGGCTAAGATCAAGGTCAAAACCCCCGTCGTCGAAATGGACGGTGATGAGATGACGCGCATCATCTGGGGGTTCATCAAGGACCGCCTGATCCTGCCCTATCTCGATATTGACTTGAAGTATTATGACCTCGGCATTCAATACCGCGACCAGACCGATGACCAAGTCACGGTGGATGCGGCGAACGCCACCAAGCAATACGGTGTTGGCATCAAATGCGCGACCATCACGCCCGATGAGGCGCGCGTCGCCGAATTCGGCCTGAAGAAGATGTGGCGCAGCCCCAACGGCACCATCCGCAACATCCTCGATGGCACGATCTTCCGCGAGCCGATCATTTGCAAGAACGTGCCGCGCCTGGTGCCGCATTGGTCCAAGCCCATCGTCGTCGGGCGCCACGCCTATGGCGACATCTATCGCGCCGTCGAGGCGAAGATTCCCGGTGCAGGCCGCGCGACCATGACCTGGACGCCCGCCGATGGCGGCGCGCCGGTTGAATTGGAAGTAACCAATTTTCCCGCCGCAGGCGGCGTGATGATGGGCATGCACAACACCCGCGCCAGCATCGAGGGCTTCGCCCGCGCCAGCCTGAATTACGGGCTGGGCCGCGGCTATAGCGTGTATTTCAGCCACAAGAACACCATCCTCAAGGCCTATGACGGCGAGTTCAAGGACATCTTCAGGAAGGTGTTCGACGCCGAATTCGCTGACAAGTTCAAGGCTGCCGGCCTGACCTATGAGGATCGGCTGATTGACGACATGGTGGCCTGCGCCCTCAAATGGGATGGCGGCTATGTCTGGGCCTGCAAGAACTATGATGGCGACGTGCAGTCCGACATCGTGGCCCAGGGCTTCGGCTCGCTGGGGCTGATGACGTCGGTGCTGCTCTCGCCGGATGGCAATACTGTGGAATCCGAGGCCGCGCACGGCACGGTGACGCGCCATTTCCGCGAGCACCAGAAGGGCCGCGAAACCAGCACCAATCCCATCGCGTCCATCTTTGCCTGGACGCGCGGCCTCGCCTATCGCGGCAAGTTCGACCAGACGCCCGATGTGACGGCCTTCGCCGAGACGCTGGAGAGAGTGTGCATTTCCACAGTCGAAGGCGGGCAGATGACCAAGGATCTCGCCATCCTGATCGGCAAGGACCAGCCTTACCTCTCGACGCAGGCGTTCCTCGCCGCGCTGGATGAAAATCTGAAGAAGGCGATGGCCTGACTCAGATTGCGACTGTCAGGGCGGCCACTAGCCGCCCTGATCTAGTTCGTCATTATTCGCGTGCTGTCAGTCTGGCCATAATCTGCATCATTTTTTCGGCGTCGATAGTGCCGAGATGGTGCTTCACGGAATCAAGAACGTCCATTGGGTCGGCGGTCAAAGCATCAAGAATATCATGGGTAGTAAAATGATTTTTTAGGGTTGAAATTAAATCATGGAGCAGGTCTATGCTTGGCGTCGAAGCGAGGTCTTCTTGACTATCTTCTTGTAAAATTTCACTTTCCTACGACATTGGATCATCAATAGAATTATGTAGAAATGCTATTTCATCACGATTTAATCTTAATCCAGCGCGATAGTGTCCGTTCATAATCATATGCGGCATTTTAAATCTAATATCTACTCCGTTGGAAGAAACTGAATAATGCACGCCTTTACTAGGATATGCTCCGTCTTCTGTTAACGTTCCCTCCTGAATCGGCTTTTCGACTGAAACAGAGTAGCCGTTAAATCGATCCCAGCCGCCGAATCTTATCATCATTCAGACGCTCTCCCATACGTGATTTGCAGGGTGCCCTACACCGAAGCGAACAGGCAAGGGCTTTATATCGCCTTAAAAGGCATAAGGCGGTCTAATTTTGTCTTGGGCGATGAATCAATCGCATTGTCGTACGGTGCTCGTGCCCGAGAGTGCAGGATGCATGCTTTCTTACCGACAAGGATTCCGCCATGCATATTGACTATTACGGCTCCCTGAATTCACCCTGGACGTATCTGGGCGCGGCCCGGATCGAGGTGCTTTGTGCCCACCACCGCGCGACTCTGAAATTCTGGCCGGTGGATTTCGGGCTGATCTTGCCTGCCTCGGGCGGATTGCCCTTGCCGCGGCGCTCGCCCCAGCGCCAGGCCTATCGAATGATGGAATTGAAGCGCTGGCGGGAGGCAACGGGCCTGCCCCTCACGCTGGAGCCGCGCTGTTTTCCCTTCCCCGAGGCGAAGCTGGCTGAAGCGGTAATCGCGCTGCGCGAAACACAGGGCAACGCACCCGCCATGGCGCTCGCTCACCGCATCATGCGCGCCCTCTGGGCCGAGGATCGTGATCCAGTGGCCGACTTTACCGCCCTGGCCGCCGAGTGTGGCCAGGATGGCGCGGCCCTTCTGGCCGAGGCGGAAGACCCTCGCTGGGCAGCGATGCGCCATTCCGACAGTGAAGCCGCATTGGCCCGCGGTATTTTCGGTGCGCCATCCTTCGTGATCGGCGGAGAAATCTTCTGGGGCCAGGACCGCCTGGACTTCGTGGAAAAACGGCTCGCGGCGGGATGATCGGCGGCGTTCTCTCCGGCCTGGACCTTCTCGCGCTGGCCATCTTCCTGGGTTGCTGGACGGGCTATGCCGTCGTGGTGGACCGCGTGCCTTCCATCCAGGCCCGCTCGGTCATTGCGGCGATGGATGAGCACCGCCTCCGGTGGATGCTGGCGCTTCTGCACCGCGAGAACCGCATCAGCGATACGGCCATCATCGGCAATCTGATGAGCAGCAC
>JBBRVI010000016.1:0-22192 GCA_038247025.1 Acetobacterales bacterium | reverse complement strand
TATGAGGCGGCGGGCATTGGCGCCAATCTGATCGGCGGCTGGCTGGCCACGCGCTTTGGCATCGCACGCATGCTGTCGGTGGGCCTGGCCACGCAGATCCTGGGGTTCCTGGTGCTCTCCGCCGTCTCTCCGGATTGGAGCGCGACCCTCTCGGTGGCCTGGGTCGTCGTGGCCCAGGGCATCTGCGGCGTGGCCAAGGACCTGACCAAGACGGCCAGCAAATCCGCCATCAAGCTGACCGCCGGCGATGCGGCGGGGCGGCTGTTCCGCTGGGTGGCCTTCTTTACCGGCAGCAAGAACGCGATGAAGGGGCTCGGCTTCTTCCTGGGCGGGCTGTTGCTGGAGGTTATGGGCTTCCGTGCCGCCCTATGGGCGATGGCCGCTGTGCTGGGATGCATCCTCGTCGCTGTCGTCCTGTCGCTCCCGCCGCTGATGGGCCGCGCAAAAGCATCGAAATCCGCGCGCGAGTTGTTCGCGAAGAACCAGGGCGTGAACCTGCTGGCTGCGGCGCGCGTGTTCCTGTTTGGCGCACGCGACGTCTGGTTCGTCGTCGGACTGCCGGTGTTTCTCTATGCCTCGGGCTGGAGCTTTACCATGGTCGGCGGCTTCCTGGCGGTCTGGACCATAGGCTACGGCGCGATCCAGGCCGCTGCCCCCGCGCTGGTGCGCAAGAGCGCGGACGGGCTTTCTGCGGAAGTGCCTGCGGCGCGGGCCTGGTCTTTGGGTCTGGCGCTGATTCCCGCAGTGATGGCAGCGATGCTTATGGCGGACCTCCCTCGGGCAGATCTTTATGTGCCGGTCGGGCTGTGCCTGTTCGGTGTGGCCTTCGCGGTCAATTCCTCGGTGCATTCATACCTGGTGCTCGCCTATGCGGGGACCGAGAAGGCGGCTGAGGATGTGGGCTTCTACTATGCGGCGAATGCCACCGGGCGCTTCGCCGGCACGCTGCTGTCTGGGCTGCTCTACGCCTGGGCTGGGCTGGCGGCATGCCTGATCGGGTCAGCACTCATGCTGACCGCGTGCTGGGCGCTCGCCTTGGCGCTGCCGACACGGCCCACGGTGCGTGCCAGTTCGGCCTGAAGCGTTACGGGCACGGATCGCCCTAGACGGGCTATGCCGACCGCTGGGTATGGCCGCCCGCCCCTTCCCATCCCCGTCCCAATCCCCTAGACACCCCCACGGCGGCACCCCTGGAGGCCGCCGCTCGGCGCGCGCCCATCGTGCGCCGCAGAATCACACCCGTATTAGGAGCTTTGGCATGGTCCAAACCATCAGGATCGAAGCCGCGGCGCGCGGGCGTGCCGGTAAGGGGGCGGCGCGCGCGACCCGGCGAGAGGGGTTGGTCCCCGGTGTTGTCTATGGAGCGAAGCAGGAGGCGACTCTGGTCGCTTTCGATCCACGTGACATCATGAAGGAATTGCACAAGGGCGGCTGGCAATCGCACCTCTATGAGGTGGCAGTGAAGGACGGCCCGACGGAACGCGCATTGATGCGCGACATCCAATTCGACCCGGTGACGGATCGTCCGCTGCACATTGATTTCCAGCGCCTCGCACCCGGTGCGCGGATCAAGGTGAAAGTGGCGGTCAGCTTCCTCAACGAAGATGTCTCGCCCGGTCTCAAGACCGGCGGCGTGCTGAACGTGGTCCGCCGTGACGTCGAAGTGATGGCCGAACCCGATGCGGTGCCCGAGAAGTTCGAGATTGATCTGGCCGAAGCCAAGATCGGTGACAGCCTGCGCTGGTCCGCCGTAAAGGACACGGCGGGTTGCAAGCCGGTCATTGTCGGCCGTGACTTCGTGGTGGCCACGCTGGCCGCCCCGACCATCGTCGAAGATGTCGTGGCCGCCGCCCCGGCCGAGGTCCAGGCGACCAAGCAGAAGCTGCCGCCCGGCAAGGCCGCCGCCCCCTCAGGCGGTCCTGCCAAGGCGCCGGCAAAGGCGCCTGCCAAGAAGAAGTAAGGTAATACCGTGCTGCTTTGGGTGGGCCTGGGCAATCCTGGCCCGGAACATTCGAAGCAGCGCCATAATATCGGCTTCATGGCGCTGGACGTCATACAACGCTGCCACGGCTTCACGCCGTGGCGGTCCAAATTCAAGGCCGAGCTGGCCGAAGGCACATTCGCCGGCCGCAAGGTTCTTTTGCTCAAGCCGCAAACCTACATGAACCTCAGCGGCGATGCAGTAAAACCCGCCAGCGCGTTCCACAAGATCGCGCCGCCTGACATTTGGGCGTGGCATGACGAGCTGGACCTGGCGCCGGGCAAGCTGCGCGTGAAGAAGGGCGGCGGTACGGCTGGCCATAACGGGCTGCGTGACATGCAACGGGCTCTCGGCAGCGCCGATTTCGGCCGCATTCGCCTCGGCATCGGCCACCCCGGCCACAAGGACGGCGTGAGCGGCCATGTGTTGGGCAACTTCGCCAACGATGAGGAATGGGTCACCCCCCTCCTCGATGCCATGGCGGACGCGGCGCCGCTCCTTGCGGACGGAAAGGACGCTGAATTCATGACGCGGGTCGCACTGTTGACCCAGGAGGCTCGCTGATGGAACCGCTGATGGAAAATGAGTTCTTCGGCGGCCCCGGCCCCGAGGACATGCTGAACGCGGCCGCAGCCCTCGCCCAGGCGATGCGCGGCTTTGCGGCAGTCGAGGCGCAGGCCGCCGGCGGGCTCAGCGCCTGCCTGCCGCGTGGAGGCGACCCTGGCCCCATCACCGATATCCGCCGCGCCAAAGCCGTGGCGTTCGCGGCAGCCGAGGCCGCCAGCCGCGCCGCGCTACTGCTGGAGGCGGCCGATATCCTGGCCCCCGGCGGCGACGCCACCACCTTGGCCGAAGCCCTGGCCACGGCCACCAAGCGCGCCGGCCTGGCCCCTGGCGTACTCGCGCCCCTGCTGCGCGCCGCCGCACTTTCGCTGCCGACCGATGACGCCTCGGCGCGCATCGCGGCCTCCATCCGCGCCCAGGAATTGGCGGGGCTTTTGACATGATCCGGGAATGGAACTGACGCAATGGGCTTCAATTGTGGAATCGTGGGCCTGCCGAATGTCGGCAAATCCACGCTGTTCAATGCGCTGACGCAGACTGTCGCGGCGCAAGCAGCCAATTACCCCTTCTGCACGATTGAGCCCAATATCGGCCGCGTTGCCGTGCCCGATCCGCGCCTGGGCAAGCTCTCGGCCATTGGCAAGAGTGCGAAGATCATCCCCACCAGCCTGGAATTCGTGGATATCGCGGGCCTGGTGCGCGGCGCCTCCAAGGGCGAAGGGCTGGGCAACCAGTTCCTGGGGAACATCCGCGAGGTGGACGCCATCGTGCATGTGCTGCGCTGCTTCGAAGACAGCGATGTGACGCATGTGGATGGCAATGTGGACCCGCTGCGCGATGCCGAGACGGTCGAGACGGAGCTGATGCTGGCCGACCTCGATAGCCTGGAAAAGCGCGTCCCTACGCTGCAGAAAAAGGCGCGCGGGAATGACAAGGAGGCGGCCGCGCAACTGGCGCTGGTCGAGGCGCTGCTGCCGGCGCTCACGGAGGGCCGCGCGGCCCGCACCGCAATCCCCAAGGGCGAGGAAGAGGCCGCCAAGCGTCTGGGACTGATGACCACCAAGCCCGTGCTCTACGTCTGCAACGTGGATGAGGCGGCCTCCGCCACCGGCAACGCCCACAGCGAACGCGTGATGGCCTTCGCGCGCGAGAACAACGCCCGCGCCGTGGTGGTGAGCGCCGCCATCGAAGCCGAAATCGCGCAGATGGCCGAGGCGGATCGCGGCGAATTCCTGGAGACGCTGGGGCTTTCGGATAGCGGGTTGGATCGGGTGATTCGCGCGGGCCATGACCTGCTGGGCCTCATCACCTATTTCACGGTGGGGCCGAAGGAGACGCGCGCCTGGACCATCATCCGCGGCATGACGGCCCCCCAGGCGGCAGGCGTGATCCATGGCGATTTCGAGCGCGGCTTCATCGCGGCCGAGACCATCGGCTATGAGGATTACGTGACGCTTGGTGGCGAAAAGGGTGCCAAGGAAGCGGGCAAGATGAACGTCGAAGGCAAGACCTACATTGTGCGCGATGGGGATGTGATGCTGTTCCGCTTCAACGTCTGAAGTGGATTTGGCGCACCCGGAAGGACTCGAACCTCCAACCCCCAGATTCGTAGTCTGGTGCTCTATCCATTGAGCTACGGGTGCTTGCCGTGGCCGGGGAGATACCCGTGTGCGCCGGACCGCGCAACCCCCTCGGCGTCAGCTTTGTGACGTCACGCCATGCGGCAGACGCGCATCACGCCGCCAGTTTGTTCAACTCACGCACCACGGCCTCGCCCATCACCGAAGTGCTGACGCGCGCCGTGCCCGCCTGCATGATGTCCGCCGTGCGCAGACCACCGGCGAGCACGTTCTCCACCGCCTGTTCCACCATCCGCGCCTGCTCCTCCATGCCGAAGGACCAACGCAGCAGCATGGCGAAGGAAAGGATTTGCGCGCAGGGATTGGCAATCCCCCTGCCCGCAATATCCGGCGCCGAGCCGTGGATCGGCTCATACAGCGCGTGCCGCCGGCCATCGGCACCCACCGCGCCCAGCGTCGCCGAAGGCAGCATTCCCAGGGAGCCCGTCAGGGCCGCCGCCAGGTCGCTCAGCACGTCGCCAAACAGGTTGGACGCCAGGATCACGTCGAATTGCTTGGGGCGAGAGCAGAGCTGCATGGCGGCGTTGTCCGCATACATGTTCTCCAGCTCCACATCGGCGAATTCGGCTCGGTGAACCTCACCCACCACGGCGCGCCAAAGGCGGCCGGACTGCATGACATTCGCCTTCTCGCAGCTCGTCACCTTGTTACGGCGCTTGCGTGCGAGGTCGAACGCAACGCGCGCCGCACGCGCGATCTCGTCCTCCGAATAGACCTCCGTATCAATGCCAACGCGCTTGCCACTGGAGTTGATGTGGATGCCGCGCGGCTCGCCGAAGTAAATGCCGCCCGTGCTCTCGCGCACGATCATGATATCCAGGCCGCGCACCACGTCAGGCTTGAGCGATGACGCATCCACGAGGGCATCGAGCACGATGGCGGGGCGCAAATTGGCAAACAGGCCCAACTCCTTGCGCAGGCGCAGAATGCCGAGTTCGGGGCGCTGGTCGAAGGGCAGGCTGTCCCATTTCGGGCCGCCCACGCTGCCAAACAGCACTGCATCCGCCCCGCGCGCCGCATCCAACGTGCCGTCCGGGCAGGGCGAACCCTGCGCATCAATCGCCGCACCGCCGACCAGGCCTTCGGTCATCTCGAAGCGCACCATGCGGGCCTGCTCCATCCAGTCGATCACGCGGCGAACCTCGTGCATCACTTCGGGGCCGATGCCGTCACCCGGCAGGACCAGCAGCTTCTTGTTCGCGATCATGTTGCGGTCCTTCAGCGCGAAAGCCAGGGCTGCGTCGAGCGCTGCTTCTCTTCATAGATGTCGATGGCGGTCGTGTGCTGCATGGTCATGCCGATATCGTCGAGACCGTTAAGCAGGCAGTGGCGGCGGAAGGCGTCAACCTCGAAGGGGATTTCCTCGCCATTGGCCCGCACCACGACGCAGCGCTCCAGATCCACCGTGATGCGCGCATTGGCGCCGAGCTTCGCATCTTCCATCAGCGTCTCACAGATTTCGCGCGGCAGACGGATGGGCAGCAGGCCATTCTTGAAGCTGTTATTGTGGAAGATATCGGCGAAATCCGGCGCGATCACGCAGCGAATGCCGAAATCCAGCAGCGCCCAGGGCGCATGCTCACGCGAGGAACCGCAGCCGAAATTCTCAAACGCGATGAGAACTTCAGCGCGGCGGTAAGGCTCCGTATTGAGCACGAAATCCGGATTTTCCGAGCCATCCTCCCGATACCGGAAATTGGCAAACAGGTTCTTGCCGAAACCCGTGCGCGCGATGGACTTCAGGAAGCGCGCGGGGATGATCTGGTCGGTATCCACATTCGCCTTGGGGAGCGGTGCGGCGATGCCGGTGAGCGTCGTGAAGGCTTGCATCTCAGATGCTCCCACTCGGCTGGTAGTCCCGCACATCGGCCAGATGGCCAGCGATGGCGGCGGCAACTGCCATGGCGGGCGAGAGCAGATGCGTCCGCCCCCCAGGCCCTTGGCGGCCCTCGAAATTGCGGTTGCTCGTGCTCGCGCTGCGCTGGCCGGGCGTGAGCTTGTCGGGGTTCATCCCCAGGCACATGGAGCAGCCCGCCTCGCGCCATTCGAAGCCCGCTTCGAGCAGGATGCGGTCCAGCCCCTCCTCCTCCGCCTGCGCCTTCACCAGGCCCGAGCCGGGGACAACCATGGCGCGCACGCCATCGGCCACGCGGCGGCCGCGCGCTATGGCGGCGGCGGCGCGGATATCCTCGATGCGGCTATTGGTGCAACTGCCGATGAAGGCCACGTCGATCTTGAGGTCCGTCAGGCGCTGGCCCGGCGTCAGGCCCATATACTCCACCATGCGGCGAAGCTGGGCGCGGCGGGTTTCGTTATCGGCCGCCTCGGGGTCGGGCACGATGCCGGTGATGGGCAGCACATCCTCGGGGCTAGTGCCCCAGGTGACCTGGGGCGCGATTTCATGCGCGTTGAGCCGCACGATCTTGTCGTAATGCGCGCCGGGGTCTGTCGGCAGCGTGCGCCAATAGGCAGTGGCGCGCTCAAGCGCCTCGCCCTTGGGCGCCATCGGCCGGCCGCGAACATACTCGAAAGTGGTTTCATCGGGCGCAATCAGCCCCGCACGCGCGCCACCCTCGATTGCCATGTTGGAGACGGTCATCCGCCCGGCCATGTCGAGCGCGCGGATGGTATCGCCGCAATACTCGATCACATGGCCCGTGCCGCCCGCCGTGCCGATCTTGCCGATGATGGCGAGAGTCACGTCCTTGCCGGAGCAGCCGACCGCCAGATTGCCCTCGACCAGCACCTGCATGTTCTTCGCGGGCTTCTGCAGCAGCGTTTGCGTGGCGAGCACATGCTCCACCTCGGAGGTGCCGATGCCAAAGGCCAGCGCGCCCATCGCGCCATGCGTCGAAGTGTGGCTGTCCCCGCAAACAATCGTCATGCCCGGCAACGAACGCCCCAGCTCCGGCCCGATGACGTGGACAATGCCCTGGCGCCGGTCGAGAAGCGGAATGAGCGGCATGCCGAATTCGGCCGCGTTCTTCTCCAGCGTCTCGACTTGCAGCCGGCTCTCGGGGTCCGCGATGCCGGTGTAGCGCGAGGCGTCGGTGGCGATATTGTGGTCAATCACCCCCAGCGTCAGGTCCGGGCGGCGGATCTTGCGGCCAGCCGCACGCAGGCCATCGAAGGCCTGCGGCGTCGTGACTTCATGCGTGAGGTGAAGATCAATGTAGAGCAGGGCCGTGCCATCGGGCAGCGTCTCGACCACATGACTGGCCCAGATCTTGTCGAACAGCGTGCGCGGATTTCCGTCGCTCATTATGGCGTATCCCTTCTCACATCGGCAAATGGATGGAGGGGCCTTGCGGCCCCTCCATCCGGGGACGTCAGCCCTCGGCCGTGTCCTTCACGACTTCCTTCGCGGCGTCCTTGGCGGGCGCACGCAGGCCAAGCTTCTCGGCGATGCGCGCGGATTTGCCGGTGCGGCCACGCAGGTAATAGAGCTTCGCACGACGCACCTTGCCGCGGCGAACCAGCACAATCTCCGCGATGGCCGGGGAATGCAGCGGAAAGACGCGCTCCACGCCCTCACCATAGGAGAGTTTGCGCACCGTGAAGTTGCTGTGCAGGCCGCGGTTGGAGCGCGCGATCACCACGCCCTCATAGGCCTGGACGCGGGTGCGCTCGCCTTCGACGACCTTCACCATGACGCGCACGGTGTCGCCGGGCGCAAACTCGGGGATGGCGCGCGTGGCGGTGAGCCGGGCCTTCTGGTCGGCGTCGAATTGCTGCAACAGGTTCATGGTCAAGTCCTTTCGATAGATTTCGTTTAGAGCAAATCGCCTGCACCCGGTATCGGGTGCTGGCGTGAATCTGCTCGAATGGAAAAGGCTCCTGCGGCTCCACCGCCAGCAACCTGGATACGGGACCAGAGATCAGGCCGCCGCTCACGCGTGGCCGTCTCGGATTGGGTGCGCCGCCAGCGCGCCACTTCGGCATGGTGGCCCGAGAGCAGCACCGGCGGCACGGAACGCCCCTGCCATTCGGCGGGGCGGGTGTAATGCGGGTATTCGAGCAGACCCGCGCTGTGGCTTTCCTCGATGGCGCTTTCGGCCGCGCCCATCACGCCCGGCAACAGGCGCACGCAGGCATCAAGCAGCGCCAGGGCCGCGATCTCGCCACCGCTCAGCACGTAATCGCCGAGGCTGACTTCCAGCATACCCCGCGCCTCGATCACGCGCTGATCCACGCCCTCATAGCGGCCGCAAAGCAGCACGAGGCCCGGGGCAGCCGCGAAGTCGCGCACCATCGCCTGGTCGAGCAGACGCCCGCGCGGCGTGAGATAGACCAGTGGGCGTGTATCGCCGTCAGGCATCACATCCGTGATCGCGGCATCGGCCACATCGGGGCGCATCACCATGCCCGCACCACCGCCAAAGGGCGTGTCATCCACGGTGCGGTGCTTGTCCGTGGCGTAGCCCCGGATGTCGCGCGCGTCGCAATGCCAGCGCCCCTCCCGCAGGGCGCGCCCGGCGAGGGACACATCCAGCGGCCCGGGGAACATCTCCGGAAAGAGGGTGAGGATGGTGGCGGACCAGCTCATGCCGCGTCCTCAGCCGAGGGCTGCACGATGATTTCTTCCGGCAGGGCCACGGTGATGCGGCCCGCCTTCAGATCCACCGCCGGCACGGCCTTGAGCGTGAAGGGCACCAGCCGCTCGGGCGGACCTTCCAGCACAAGAAACGCCCCTGCCCCGTGATTTTCGACCGAGCGAACCCGGCCGAGTGCAACACCTTCAGCCGTGAAGGCCGAAACGCCCTGGAGGTCGGAGAGGTAGAATTCCTCCGGGTCCTCGGGCGGCGGCAGGGCTTCGCGCGGCACGTAAAGCTTCGTGCCGGTCAACCGTGCCGCCTGGTCGCGGTCAGTCACGCCCTCAATGCGCACCAGATCAGGCGAGAGGAGTTCCAGCGCGAAACGGCGCTGGCCGGCCTCATCCGTGAGCGGGCCATAGGCGACCAGATCCTCTGGCTCGGCGGTGAAGCTGCGGACGCGCAGAAGGCCCCGCACACCGTGCGGCCTCCCGATTTCGCCCAGCAGGATCATCGCCGTTGCCATGGAGAATTCAGCGCGCGGCCGCGGCGGCGGCGCGTTCCTGCGCCTTCTTCTTCGGCACGGACTGGATGGGCTGCGTCGGGATCGCTGGCATTTCCATCAGGCCGGCGCGGCCGAGGAACTTGGCCACGCGGTCGGTCGCAAGCGCGCCCTTGCCCAGCCATTCCTTGATGCGGTCATCCTGCAGGCGCAGGCGGTCCGCATGCTCGGCCGGCAGCATGGGGTTGTAGCTGCCTAGCTTCTCGATGAAGCGGCCATCGCGCGGCGAGCGGCTGTCGGCCACGACGATGTGGTAGTAAGGGCGCTTCTTGGCACCGGCGCGGGCGAGGCGAATCTTGAGGCCCATCGGGCTTTCTCCTGAGTTGAAATCAAAAAATCAAAAAGGGCGGCGGCCTTGCGGGAGCAACGCGGCGAGACCACCGCGCATCATTCCCTTCTGGCCCATCTTGTTCATGCGCTTCATCATGTCGCGCATGTCCTCGAATTGCTTGAGCAGGCGGTTCACCTCCTGCACGGAGGCCCCGGCACCGGCCGCGATGCGGCGCTTGCGTGAGGCCTTGATGACCTCTGGCTGACGCCGCTCCTTTACCGTCATGCTGCCGATGATGGCGGCCTGGCGCTTGAGCATGCTGGTATCGAGTTTGGCGTCCTGCAACTGCGCCTTCACCTTGGCGATGCCCGGCAGCATGCCCATCAGGCCGCTCATTCCGCCCATCTTGCCGATCTGCTTGAGCTGGCTCGCATAGTCTTCGAGGCTGAACTGCCCCTTTGACATGCGCGCTGCAAGCTTCTCGGCTTCCGCCTGATCAATATTCTCCGTCGCGCGCTCGACGAGGGAGACGATGTCGCCCATGCCCAGGATGCGCCCGGCGATGCGGTCGGGGTGGAAATCCTCCAGCGCGTCGAGCTTTTCGCCGGCACCCAGAAGCTTGATCGGCGCGCCGGTAACCGCGCGCATGGAGAGCGCCGCGCCACCGCGCGCATCGCCATCCACGCGCGTCATCACGATGCCCGTGATGCCCAGGCGCTCGTTGAAGATGCGCGCAGTGTTCACCGCGTCCTGGCCGGTCATGGCATCCACGACCAGCAGCGTCTCATGCGGGCGCACTGCGGCCTTTACCGCCGCCACTTCCTCCATCAGCGCCTCATCAATCGAGAGGCGGCCGGCGGTGTCCAGGATCACCACGTCGTAGAGTTCGCGCCGGCCCAGATCCATCGCGCGTTCGGCGATTTGCAGGGGCGTCTCGCCGGCGATGATGGGAAGGCTCGTCACCTCCGCACGCTCGGCCAGTTGCGCCAGTTGCAGCTGCGCGGCGGGGCGATGCACGTCTAGGCTGGCAAGCAGAACCTTCTTGCGCTCACGCCCCTTGAGGCGGAGTGCAATCTTGCCCGAAGTCGTTGTCTTGCCTGAGCCCTGGAGGCCCACCATCAGGATGGGGACTGGGGCCGCCGCTTCCAGGCTGATGCCGCGCGGGCCTTCGTCATTGCCGCCGAGCGCTTCGATCAGCGCATCATGGACGATCTTGACCACCTGTTGGCCGGGCTGGATGGAGCGGACCACCTCCTGCCCGACGGCACGCTCCTTCACGCGGGCGATCAGATCGCGGACGACGGGCAGCGCGACATCGGCTTCCAGCAGGGCCACGCGGACTTCGCGGAGCGCTTCGGCAACATCGGACTCGGACAGGGCGCCGCGGCCGCGCAGGCGGTCGAACACTCCCTGAAGCTTGCCGCCCAATGCCTCGAACACGCTAAATCCACTCCAAACACGAAAACGCCGCTGCGCGAATCTCGCGGAGCGACGGTGGTTCCACAGGATGCGGAACCGGCACAGCCATGGCTGATAGGAAGTCGCTTACGTGCAGCACCCCAAAAAGTCAAACCCAAAGACGGTTTCCCAAGGCCTCGGGCCTTTGGCGGGGTCTAAGGGGCGAAGCCCCTTAAGGCTTCCATGATGATCCCCTCAGTCAAGATCTGCGGCAGCACAGCAGGCTGCCCGCCTCCACCCGGATAAAGCAGATAAAGCGGCACACCATCCCGCGCGTGCTCACGCAGCAGTGCGGTGATGGCTGCATCGCCACGCGTCCAGTCGCCTTTCAGCTGCGTGACGCCTGCCACTGCAAAAGCGCGTTGCGTCGCCTCAGTGTGGATCGCGAGCCTCTCATTCACCTTGCACGAGATGCACCAGGCGGCGGTGAGGTTCACAAAGACCGGCCGCCCTTCGCTGCGCAGTTCGGCAAGGCGCTGCGGTGACCAAGCCTCGCCGGAGGCAGGCGCCGCAGAGGCGGGCGGCGCTGTCCCCAGCAGCGGCAGCATCGCGAGTGCGGCGAAAAGGGCCGCCACTGCCAGGCTCTGGCTCAGCCGCCGCGGCGTGCGGGCGGATTGCTGCGCCACGCCATAGGCCCAGGCGGCGAGCGCGATCAGCACAGCGCCGAGAAGGGCTGTGAGAACGCCGTCCGGCCCGGCTTGCTGCGCCAGCACCCAGACCAACCAGGCGGCGGCGGCATACATGGGGAAGGCCAGGAATTGGCGCAGCCGCTCCATCCAGGCACCGGGGCGAGGGAGCAGGCGGCCCAGCGCGGGGAAAACACCAAGCAGGGCGTAGGGCAGCGCCATCCCCAATCCCATCGCGCCGAAAATGGCCAGGCTGGCGGCGGGCGGCAGGGTCAGCGCCGCGCCGATGGCCGTCGCCATGAAGGGCGCGGTGCACGGCGTGGCGACGATCACGGCGAGAAGCCCGGTGCCGAAGCTGCCACCAGTACCGGAGGTAGAAGGCCCGCTCACCCGGAACACGCCCGAGAGGTTGAGGCCCACGGCCAGCATCAGCCAGGCCATCCCGGCGACGAAGGCGGGGTAGGTGAATTGAAAGCCCCATCCGGCGACACCGCCCGCCGCGCGCAGCCCCAGCATGGCGCCGCCGATGGCCAGGAAGCCCAGCACCACGCCCGCCGTATAGCCGAGAGCCTCGAGCCGGATATGGCGCCGATCGGCCCCGCCGAGGCGGGCCAGCGCCATGGCCTTCATGGCCAGTACAGGAAAGACGCAGGGCATGAGGTTGAGGATCAACCCGCCCAGCAGCGCGAAGGCCAGCAATTGCCAGATGGGCAGGCTGCCACCCGGCGTCGCGCCTGGAGCGGCGTCAATGAGATAGGCGCCGCGTACGCCGGCCGCGTCGGTCACAGTCAGCACGCCGGTCAGGCGGGCCGGAAGCTCCCCCGGGCCGCGCGTCAGCGCAAGGGAGAGCCCACCGTCGCGAGTGGTCAGCGTCTGGGGTGGGGCGTTTTCGATGACGCCAGCGGCGAGGGGGAAGAACTCCGCCCCACGAAGCGAGGCCGGCGAGAAGCTGTCGCTCTCCACCTCCAGCGTGCCGCGCGCGCCTGAAAAACCGAAGCGGGCAGTGAAAGGGGCTGCGCGGGGCAAAGCGGCCTCGGCCGCCATGAAACGGATTGCATGTGCCGGGCTGGGCGAGGCCGCGACGTCCAGGGTGAGGGTGAAGCGCCCTTCCTCGGGGATGCAGACCTCGGCGCAGACCAGCCAAGTGGCTTCGGCGTTCAGCGTGACTTGCTGGCCAAGTGTCAGCGATGCAGGTGGGGTGATGGGAAGCAGGAAAGCAGCCTCACCCGTGTAGCCGTAGTTCATCAACGGGCCGAAGGCGATGCGCGATGGGGCAGGGAATTGCAGTGGGCCAATGGTCCAGCCTTCGGGAAGATCCAATGTCAGCTCGGGCGGCGCTCCGGCATCGCCGGCATTTTCCCAATAGGTGTGCCAGCCGCGGGCCAGGCGTTGGTGGAGCATCAGCCGGAAGGGCTCGCCGGGCGCAATCGCAGCGCGGTCGGCGTAGAGGACAACGTTGGCGCGCGGCGAAGTGACGGGCGCGGATTCACTGGCCCAGGCAATGGGGCTCAAGAGAAGGGCGAGGAGGAACAGCAGCGCGCGGGCCATAAGGGATAGAAGGGGCATCCGTGCCTTCCGTGCAACCCTCGCCAGGAAGTTTGCAACGCGGCGCAACTCGAAGCGCCAGCCGGGGTTGGCACGCTCATGGCGTTTCATGCCCGGAGAGAATTTATGACGAGCTTCAAGACGATTTTGCTGGCAGGCGTCGCCGGCCTGTCCCTTCCTGTTGCCGCAATGGCCCAGCCAGCCCGCACGGGATATTTCGACAATTTCCGCCTGGCTCCGCAACAGACCGTCACTGGTCTCTACATTGCCGCCGGGGCTGGCGTGAATTTTCTGGAGAACAGCACCCTGAACAGCAGCAGGTCGCTGGCACCGGCGCTCGTCGGGCGCGGCATCAATGGCCGCGGGGAGGCGATCTTCGACGCCGGCTTCGTGGGCGTGCTGTCCATCGGCTACGGCTTTGGCAATGGTTGGCGCATCGAGGCCGAGGGCAATTTCCGCCAGAACGACATTGACAAGGTGGGCGGTTTTCGCGGCAGCAACTTCACGAACACGGCCGGTGGAATTCAACGCAGCTATGGCGCCATGGGCAATATCCTCTACGACTTCCGCATTCCGGGAGTGCCATGGTTCGTGCCGTATATCGGCGGTGGTGTGGGTTATGTCTGGCGTGACATCAGCGGGCTTTCGGTCTCGGGCGGCGGCAATTCGCTGCGCTCCTCTGACATTGACGGGCGGTTCGCCTACCAGGCCATCGGCGGCATGGCTTTCCCGATCGCTTCCGTTCCCGGCCTCGCCGTCACTGCGGAGTATCGCTACCTCGGCACTCAGCCGAACGACATCAACACGCGCCTCGTCAGCACCACGAGTGGCCAGGGCGTAGGCGGCGGCACGCTGCGGAGCTCCAACAACAACCATTCCGGTTTGATCGGACTGCGCTATGCCTTCAACCAGGCGCCGCGCCCTGTTCCGCCTCAGCCTGTGGCTGCCGCAGCACCGGCCCCCGCTCGGACCTATCTGGTCTTCTTTGACTGGGATCGTGCCGACCTGACGGACCGCGCCCGACAGATCATCGCGGATGCGGCAACCAATTCAAGGACCGTCTCCTCGACCCGCATCGAGGTATCGGGCCACGCAGACCGCACGGGCACGGCGGTCTACAACCAGCGCCTCTCGGTGCGCCGCGCCGAGGCGGTGGCGGGCGAACTGGTCCGTCGCGGCATCACCCGCAACGAGATCACGGTGCAGGGCTTCGGCTTTGACCGTCCGCTTGTGCCGACTGCCCTGGGCGTGCGTGAGCCGCAGAACCGTCGCGTCGAGATCGTCCTGCGCTGATCCTGCAGGGCTGAAACAGGAGAGGGCCGGTGGAGTGATCCAACGGCCCTTTTTTTGGCTGGGTCCGCCGTTCGGTGTCTTTTTGACGCGCAAGCTTTGCGGCACCCCGCTTCAAGTCGGCCGGATCCCCCTCGCGCGGATGAGGCGGCCCCATTTCTCATTGTCTCGCGCCAAATAGGCGGGCCAGGCATCAGGTGTTCCAGGGATGGCTTCCATTCCACCTTCCTGCAGGCGCGCCAGCAAGGGTGGATGTGCCATGGCCGCAAGCATCTGTTCGGAGAGACGCGCAATGATGGGCGCGGGCGTGCCAGCCGGCGCCAGCAGGGCGAACTCGCTGGCGCATTCGAAACCCGCCAACGAGGGGTGCTGCTCGGCGATGGTCGGCACGTCCGGGGCCTGCGGGCTGCGGGTCAGGCTGGCTATCCCGAGCGCCCTGACGCTGCCCGCGCGCATCAGGGGCAGGGCAGTAGGGGAATCGGCCGGCCCAAAGGCGACTTCGCCCGCAATGATCGCCTGCGCGGCCGGCGCGCCACCACGATAGGGCACATGCAGCAATTCCACGCCTGACATGACGGCGAACAACTCCGCCGCCAGATGCGCCGTGGACCCAACTCCGGCACTCCCAAAGGACACCTGGCCAGGGCGCGCGCGTGCCTGTTCCATGAGTTGCGTCATGTTGGCCATGCCAGCGCGGGGGTTCGCGCAGAAGAAGATCGGGCTTCGCGCCATCATGCCAATCGCCGCGAAAGCTGTGACGTTGTCATAGGGCAGGTCCATCATGTGAGGCGCCATGCTGTAGGTGCCGTTGGCGCCGACAAGCAGGGTCAACCCATCGGGCCGCGCGCGCGCGACCGAAAGGTGGCCCACCGTTCCGGTTCCACCCGGCCGGTTGTCCACAAGGACCGTCTGGCCGAGCGTTTCCGTCAACCGCTGCGCCACCAACCGCGCGAGGAAATCCGTGCTGCCGCCCGCGGCCCAGGGCACCACGATGGTCAATGGCCGATCAGGCCAAGTTTGCGCCAATGCTGGCGCAGCGAGCAATGCGGGCAGGGTCAATATGATACGGCGGCCAAGCATGGCATTTCTCCCGATAGGTTTTTCTTCTTTTGGACGACACCGTCGGAGACGCGCTGGAGAAGCGCGTCTCCACCCGCCTCAGTTTGCCAGGATCGCCAACAACAGCAGTGCCACGATGTTGGTGATCTTGATCATCGGGTTCACGGCCGGGCCGGCAGTATCCTTATATGGGTCACCCACCGTGTCGCCCGTCACGGCTGCCTTGTGGGCCTCACTGCCCTTGCCGCCAAAATTCCCTTCCTCGATATACTTCTTCGCATTGTCCCAAGCCCCACCACCGGTGGTCATGGAGACGGCGACGAAGAAGCCCGTGACGATCACACCCAGCAGCATCGCACCCAATGCAGCGAACGCCGCCGCCTTGCCCGCGATCATCGCGATCAGGAAGTACCACACGATAGGGCTCAACACCGGCAGCAGCGAGGGGATGATCATCTCCTTGATGGCGGACTTGGTCAGCATGTCCACCGCGCGCGCATAATCGGGCTTTTCGGTGCCCGCCATGATGCCAGGCTTTTCCCTGAACTGCCGGCGGACCTCCTCCACGACCGACTGCGCCGCGCGGCCCACCGCCGTCATGGCCATGCCGCCGAAGAGGTAAGGCAGCAGGCCACCAAACAGCAGCCCGACCACGACGTAGGGATTGGCCAACGAGAAATCCACCGCACCGATCCCAGCGAAGTAAGGGTAGGTCAAAGGATTGGCGATGAAGTAGTTGAGGTCCTGCGTGTAAGCCGCAAACAGCACCAGCGCGCCCAAGCCCGCCGAGCCGATGGCATAGCCCTTCGTCACCGCCTTGGTGGTGTTGCCCACCGCATCCAGCGCATCCGTCGTCACACGGGTTTCGGGCGGCAAGCCCGCCATTTCCGCGATGCCGCCGGCATTGTCCGTCACCGGACCGAAGGCATCGAGTGCGACGATCATGCCGGCCAGGGCCAGCATCGTCGTCGTCGCGATGGCGATGCCATAAAGCCCCGCCAGCGAATGCGAGCAAATCACGCCCGCGATGATGATGATGGCCGGGATCGCCGTGCTTTCCATGCTGACAGCGAGGCCACGGATCACATTGGTGCCATGGCCGGTCTGCGAGGCTTCGGCGATGGAGCGCACGGGGCGGAATTGCGTGGCCGTATAGTATTCGGTGATCCAGACGATGGCCGCCGTGACGCCAAGCCCTACCGCGCCACACAGCCAGAGGCTGAAAGCGCCGAAGCTGTGCCCGCCCACCACCGTCGAGCCGAAGCCGAAGAAGATGAAGCAGAGCGGCAGGAGGGCGGCCAGGCTGAGCGCACCCGTCACGGCAAGGCCGCGATACATGGCCCCCATGATGGAGTTGTTGGCCGGCAGCTTCACGTAATACGTGCCAACAATGGAGGTGATGACGCAGACCGCGCCAATCGCCAGCGGGAACAGCATGGCCGAAGTGCGGCCCACATCGCCGAAGGTGATCGCGGCCAGCACCATCGTCGCCACGGCCGTGACGGCATAGGTCTCGAAAAGGTCAGCCGCCATGCCGGCGCAGTCGCCCACGTTGTCGCCCACATTATCGGCGATGGTGGCGGGGTTGCGGGGGTCATCCTCGGGGATGCCGGCTTCCACCTTGCCCACCATGTCACCGCCCACATCCGCACCCTTGGTGAAGATGCCGCCACCGAGGCGGGCGAAAATCGAGATGAGCGAGGCGCCAAAGCCCAGCGCCACCAGGCTGTCGATCACGACCCGCGAATTGACCTCATAACCACCCAGGATCACCAGGATGAAGAAGTAGATCGCAACCCCAAGCAGCGCGAGGCCGGCCACCAGCATCCCGGTGACCGCGCCCGACTTGAAGGCGAGGTCAAGACCGGCGGCGAGTCCCTCACGGCTGGCCTCGGCGGTACGCACATTGGCGCGGACCGAGACGTTCATGCCTATGAAGCCGGCCAAGCCCGAAAGCACCGCGCCCACGAGGAAGCCCATGGCCACGGTCCCGCCGAGGAATATCCAGATCAGCACGAACAGCACGGCACCCACCGCGCCGATGGTGATGTATTGCCGCTTGAGATAGGCCGATGCGCCTTCCTGGATCGCCTGAGCAATCTCCTGCATGCGCGCGTTGCCGGCGGGTTTGGCCATGATTTCCTTGGTCGTGATCCAGCCATAGGCGAGCGACGTCGCCCCCAGCAGGATGACCAGCAGCAGGGTCACTGTGATCACTTAGTCTCCCCTTCTCTTGCGACCGCGGCATTGGTGCCGCGATTGTCAAGATGCTAGGCTGCGTCTCGCGGGATGCGCAACCGCCAGGCCCCTCGCAACGCGGCGTTTTTTGTGGTTTGAGGGTATGATGTTCAACTGCCAATGCCCCGGAGCCCCTTATGAACCTTGATGCGATCCCCATCGGCAAGAATCCGCCGCATGACCTGAACGTGATCATCGAGGTGGAAATCGGCGGGGAGCCCATCAAGTACGAAATGGACAAGGCGTCCGGTGCGCTCTTTGTGGATCGCTTCCTGCACACGCCGATGCGCTATCCCGGCAATTACGGCTTCGTGCCGCACACCCTCTCCGATGATGGGGACCCGATTGATGTTCTGGTCGCCAATACGCGGCCCATCGTTCCCGGCGCCGTCATCAATGTGCGTCCGGTGGGCGTGCTCAAGATGGAGGATGATGGCGGGCATGATGAGAAGATCATCGCGGTTCCCTCGCCCAAGCTCACCAAGCGCTATGTGAATGTGCACGAGGTGTCCGACCTGCCTCAGATCACGCTGGATCAGATCCGCCACTTTTTCGAGCACTACAAGGATCTCGAGCCGGGTAAATGGGTGAAGATTATCGGCTGGGGCAATGCGGCCGAGGCGCACCAACTCATTTTGGAAGCTGTTGAACGGGCCAAGGCCGCCAAGTAGCACGAAGTTTGCATATCCGGGGCTTCACCTTTCCGAAGGATCGCCCCAGATGCCAACTCGCCGTGCCCTACCCCTTCTGTCGGGGGCGCTTGCCACCACCCCAGCTCTGGCGCAGGCCGGCTGGCCTGCCGCGCGCCCTGTCGAAGTTTTCGTCGGCTTTTCGGCAGGAGGCGGCGTGGATGTCATGGCACGCGCCGTCGCACCGTTTCTGGCCAACCTCCTGCCCGGCGCCCGCTTCGTCATCGTAAATCGGCCCGGCGCAGGCGGGCAACTCGGTCATGAGGCCGCGGCCAATGCTGCCCCTGACGGCTTTGCCTTGGGGGCCACCTCCATGCCCGGCCTGGTCTCACACCCGATTGAGCGGCCGGTGCGCTACCGCGTGGCCGAACTCACCTACCTGGCCAACGTCGTGGATGACCCCTGCGCTCTCTTTGTGCGGCCGGAAAGCCCCTACCAGACTCTCGCCGAAATTGTGGCCGCCGGCCGGTCCCGGCCAGAGTTGCTGACCTATGGTCTGACTGGTGTAGGTTCAGATGACCACCTGACCATGTTCCGCTTCGAGGCGGCGACCGGCGCGCGGCTGACGCATGTCCCCTTCCCCGGGATCGGCCAGATGCTGCCGCAGGTCTTCAACGGCACAGTGGACCTCGCCGCGATGAATGTCAGTGAGGCGCTGCCCTTCGTGCGGGAAGGGCGTCTGCGTGGCATCGCCCAGGCAGCCGCGGCGCGCTGGCCAGCAATGCCCGATCTCCCCACCTATCGCGAACAGGGGGTGAATGTCTTGGGAAGTGCGAGCCGTGGCTTCATCGCACCGCCCGGCCTGCCTCCGGAGATCACGCAACGCCTGGTCGCCGCATTCGGCACCTTGCTGGCCGATCCAGGCTTCATTCGCGAAGCCGACCGGCTTTCCATGCCGCTGCGCCCGGTTCTGGGCTCCGAGTTTCGAAGCATGGCGCTGGGTATGGAAGCAGAACTGCGCACACTTTGGGCGGCGCGGCCCTGGACCCAAGGCTGATTTAGCCGCACATAGACGCATCCTTCGCGCCCGTAGCTCAACTGGTTAGAGCGGGCCGCTCATAACGGCTTGGTTGCGGGTTCAAGTCCTGCCGGGCGCAAGGGAGCTCGGCGATGCAATGCAACCCGGTGCCGGATGCGGTGTTTGCATAGGATGGAACATCAAGCCCCTCTACCCAACCGTGGCGTCCCGCAAAGCATTGCCTTTCCGCAGGATGGCGGTCCCGCTCCAATGCGCAACGGAAAAATGGAGGAGGGGAAGGCGCATGGAGAGGGATGGGCGGCCATACGTTCGATGGCTCTGGTGATTGCGATTGTAGCAGGCATCGCCGCGGTGTTTTACTTCGGCGTGTAGAGCAGATTGCGTTCGCAAGGGCTCACTCCGGCTGCTCTACTTCAGTGTTTTGCGCATCATTGGGTGAGAAGCTTGTACTTGAACGGATGATGCCCCGACCAGCCCCACCTCAGATTCGAAGGTTTGCCGGGATCGGCATGCCCAGCCGGTCCGGTACGGGCCATTCCTCCCGCACAACGCGCATCTTCTCGAACCCGGCCTTCAAGTAATTTGGCAAGGCACGGGGGTGATCCGCAGTGCAGGTGTTGACCGTGACTGCCACCGGGCACTCGTCCCATGCGTTGATGACCGCATGGTACAAGAAAGGCATTCCCACACCCCCGCCGACAGCGCGAGGATAAAGGCCAAAATAGGCGAGGTTAAGTATCGGCCACGCTCGACGGTCTAGTTCGTAGAAGCCAAACGCCCCTTCTCTGTCGGTTAGCACATGGATGCTGATGGCCCGATCGGCCAGCACATGATTCAGTTCGCTGTCGCTCAGGGTTCGGCGCAGCCACCAGACGTATTCCTGGCCCACGGTAGCGTACAGCTCTCTGTACTGGAGCACGGAGCAGCGGGGGATCAATTGCTCCACCTTCAGCCCGAACGGCAGCGCCGGGAAGGGACCTTCGGGTCGGCGATCCATCCGCAGAAACGTGACGTCCACCGCGATCCGGGTGGTGGGCTCCACCAATTTCATCACGCAGGTTTCATCGCGTTGGCCGAATCATGTTTCCAGGAAGCTGCGCAGCTTGCGCGAACGCGAGGGATGTTTGAGTTTGCGCAGTGCCTTCGCCTCGATCTGGCGGATTCGCTCTCGCGTGACATTGAATTGCTGACCAACCTCTTCGAGCGTGTGGTCGGTGTTCATGCCGATGCCAAAGCGCATGCGCAGAACACGCTCCTCGCGCGGCGTCAGGCTGCCGAGTACCCGCGTGGTCGCTTCGCGCAGGTTGGACTGGATGGCGGCATCCAGCGGGATGATCGCGTTCTTATCCTCGATGAAATCGCCCAGATGGCTGTCTTCTTCATCGCCGATGGGCGTCTCCAAAGAAATCGGCTCTTTGGCGATCTTGAGAACCTTTCGCACCTTCTCAAGGGGCATGCCGAGCTTCTCGGCCAATTCTTCCGGTTGGGGCTCCCGGCCGATCTCGTGCAGCATCTGGCGGCTGGTCCGCACCAGCTTGTTGATCGTCTCGATCATATGGACCGGGATGCGGATGGTTCGCGCCTGGTCGGCGATGGAGCGCGTGATCGCTTGGCGGATCCACCAGGTGGCATAGGTCGAGAACTTATAGCCGCGGCGGTATTCGAACTTATCCACCGCTTTCATCAGGCCGATATTGCCCTCCTGAATCAAATCCAGGAATTGCAGGCCGCGGTTGGTGTATTTCTTGGCGATGGAGATTACGAGGCGCAGATTGGCCTCGATCATCTCCTTTTTCGCCTGGTTCATATCCCGCTCGCCCGCGGCGACGGTCTTGTACACGCGGCGGAACTCGCCCACGGGCAGGCCCGTGGCGGCGGCGATGGCACCGATTTCCACGCGCACCACTTCCAGGTCATCCCTGGATTTCAACGCGAAGGCTGGCCAGGCCTTGCCCTTGAGCTTGGCGACGCGCTCGATGAAGCCGGGGTCCAGCTCAGCGCCGATCCAGTGTTCCAGGAACTCCTCGCGCCGCACTTTCTGGCCGAGAGCCAGACGCATCACCTGGCCGTCCAGCGTGTTCAGCTTGCGGTTCAGCCCCTTGAGTTGCTCGACCAGTTCCTCAATGCGGTTGTTGTGCAGATGCACCTTCTGGACGAGTTGAACCAGCTCCTGGCGCAGCTTCTCATAGGTCTTCTCGCTCTTGCCGATCAGCTCCTCGCCGGAGGTGTAGAGGTCCATCCGCTTGGTGGAGAGCTTGTTCAGCTTGGTGAGGATGACTTCGATAGCCTCGAAATTGGCCAGCACATCGGGCTTGAGCTTTTCCTCCAGCGCCGAGAGCGAAAGGCCCATGCCCTCGCCTTCCTCGCCTTCCTCGAATTCCTCCGGCTCGGCGGGCGTACCCTCGGGCGTATCGGCGGTGTTTGTGGCTTCGAGGTCAATCACGTCGCGCAGCAGCATGCGCGGCGGGGTGGCCTTCACCGCATCATGCCAGGCAACGATGGCCTTGAAGGTCAGCGGGCTTTCGCACAGACCCTCGATCATCATGTCGCGGCCGGCTTCTATCCGCTTGGCAATGGCGATCTCGCCCTCGCGCGAGAGGAGTTCCACGCTGCCCATCTCGCGAAGATACATGCGCACAGGGTCATCGGTGCGGCCGAGGGTTTCCTCGTCCACATTGCCGCCGCTCTCTTCCTCTTCCTTCTCCTCACCGTCTTCCGACTTGGCGGGTTTGGCCTCGCTATCCTCGCTCTCCTCGGC
>JBBRVI010000015.1:0-22384 GCA_038247025.1 Acetobacterales bacterium | reverse complement strand
GGGCTGGCGATCACCAGCCCATCGGGCAGCGGATCGTGCCGTTCCAGCATCGCCAGCGTGGGCTGGAAGCGGCTTTCCGGCCCGCATTCCAGCAGCACCGGCTCCATGCCGAGTGCGGTCAGAATATTCGCATAGGGTGGGTAGAAGGGCGCGGCCATGGCCACGCGATCCCCCCGGTCGAAAGCCGCCAGGAAAGCCAGCGGAAAAGCGGCCGAGGCTCCCACCGTCACCGCGATCCGCGCGGGCGCCAGGGTCAGGCCGTAATGCTCCAGGTAGTGCCGGGCAATGCGCGCGCGCAGCGAGGGCAGACCGAAGGCCTCGGTATACCCCAGCGGCGCGCCGGAGCGCAGCGCAGCCATGGCGGCCTCCACGGCACCTTGCGGGGCGGCGGTGCCAGGCTGGCCCACTTCCATGCGCAGGATGCCAGGCGCGCCCGGGGGAAGGCTCGCCGCGCGCGCATTGGCGGCGGCGATCACATCCATCACCAGGAAGGGCGGGGCCTCGGCGCCGCGCCCAATTTTCAGGCTCACCGGTCGGTGGCGCCCAGTGCCACGCCCGCGCCGCGCGGGTCGCTCAGCACGGTGCATAGCCCCGGCCAGCCCGGCAGATACCGCGGGCAGAGGGCGATCTGCGAGCGACCAGGTTCGGGTACGAGTTGCACGCCAGCCTCGGCATTGGCCTCACGGAGCAGTTGCGCGGCAAGCGGCGCCGCCACCGCCATGGGTGCCGCGTCCTGGCCGGAGCCGGCCACCGCCATGCGGAAGGCGCGAAGGTTGGGGTTCCAGGCGATGCCGGCCGAAAGCAAAGGCGGCTGCACCCGGCCAATGCCCGGGGCCGATGCCATCAGGAAACCCATCCCCGGTGCGATGCGCCCCGTGCCAAACAGGTTGTTCATGGTGAACACACAGGTCACGGCATTGCCGTCCCGGTCAAACACCGTGAGGCCCGCCGAGGCCGGCAGGTTGCCCAGCATGCCAGCCGAAAGGTCGGTCGCGGCCAGCAGTGCGGCCGGGTCACCGCCGCGCTGGCGGCTGGCGGCAGCGACGGCGAGCGAGCGCGACTGCGCCTCCTCCAGCCGCTGGTTGGATTGCAGCGCTTGGAAGGCGGCGGCAGCGGCCAGGCCGCCATCCGGCAGGAAGCCGATGCGGTCCGCCCCACTGGCATTGACGAAGACCGGGCGCACCACCTCAGGCAGGGCCGCGCGAAGCTCCGCCACCGAGATGGTCCCCGCGCCGATCTGGCCAGAGCCTTCCTCGACGCGCCGCGCCAGCGCGCCCAGATGCATGTCGCCCACACCGGCCACGCGCAGCGCCGTGATGGTTGCGGCCAGGGCCGGGTTCAGCATGCGGTCGCCCACCTGGATGACGCTGCCATCCGGCCGGCCGAAGATGGCGCGCGCCTGCGGGTCGGCGAAAAGCGGTCCCTGCACGGCGGTGAGATCGGCGTGCAGCGCGCGCGACATGGGGACGCCGAAACGGGCGAGCTGCTCGGCGGGGGCAATCGTCTCCTCGAAGGGGCGGCCGCCGCGCATGCGCGCCTGCAAGGCAAACAGGCCGCGCGCCAGCAGCGGCACGGCGGCCGGGCGGTCCGCATTGGGCGGGATGGAGGCGCGCGCGCCGGGCAGGAAGATCAGCGCCTCGGGCTCGTTGCGGCGCACATCGAACAGCAAGCAGGCACCACCGCCACCCAGGCCCACGCGCGAGGGAAGCGTCACGGCCATGGCAAAGCCCGCAGCGACGGCCGCATCCGCCGCATTGCCGCCGGCAGAGAGAACATCCCGCGCAATGGTTGCGGCCACCGGCTCCTCGGCGGCCACACCGCCGAGGAAGCCGCGCACGAAGCCGGGCGTACCGGCTGGCGTGGTGCTGCCCCCGGTCAGGGCGGCGGTGGCGTTGCGGGCGGTTTCGCAGCCGGCCAGCGAAAGCCCGGCGAGCAGGAGCGCCGCGAGGCGAGTGTGGCGCGGCTTGGTTGCAGCCCGGGCATTCATGTTCATACGAGTGAAGCTCTGTCCCTTGGCGGCCGGTGGTCCGGCGGGCCAGAGGGGCTTAAACGCCTTCGCCCACCGGATCAACCAGAACGGGCGATTGCATCCGACGCCCGGACAGGAGAGGGTGCGGCCCAATAACCCTCGCCCTGAAGGTGGCATGATGAATCGACGTGGCCTATTGGCGCTGGGCGCCGTGCTTCCCAGCGGCGCACTTGCCCAGACGCTCAGCCCCGAGCAGCGGGCCGAGGTGCTCAACATCCTGCGCGAGGCGCTGCGCACGGACCCCACCATCCTGCGCGACGCCATGGGCAGCCTGGAACAGGCTGAGCAGGCTCAACGCAACAGCGCCCAGATCCGCGCCATCGCGATGCGCGCCGAGCAGCTTTTCCGTGACCCCGCAGACCCGGTGAAGGGCAACCCCCAGGGCCGCGTGACCATCGTCGAATTCTTCGACACGCGCTGCGGCTTCTGCAAGCAATTGCATCCTGTCATGGAACAGCTTCTGGCCCGCGAGCGCGATGTGCGCGTGGTCATGAAGGATTTGCCGATCCTCGGCCCCAATTCCGTCCTGGCCTCACGCGCGCTGATCGCGGCACAACGCCAGAACCAGTACGTCGCGCTGTACGACGCGCTGATGCGCCTGCGCGAGGAACCGGTCGAGCCCGTGCTCCGCCGCGAGGCCGAGCGCCTTCGGCTGGACTGGGCGCGCCTGCGCCGCGACATGGACGACCCCGCGACGCTGGCGCGGATCGAGCGCAACACGGATCTGGCGCGCGCGCTGGACATCCAGGGCACACCCGCGCTGATCAGCGGCACGACGCTTCTGCCAGGTGCCGTGGACCTCGCCACGCTGCAACGGCTGACCGCGGCGCAGCGCGGCTAAGCACGCGAGCCAAGTGTCCAGTCTCGTCGCCCTGATCCCGCCCCCTGTCATGTTCTTCGCCCTTGGCTTCGGGGCGGGCGCCCTGCGCGCAGACCTTTCCGTGCCCGATGCGCTGGCCAAGACGCTCTCGCTGTATCTGATGGTGGCGATCGGCCTGAAGGGGGGCGCCGCGCTGGCCATGCCAGGCGCGGCCGAGGGGCTTTGGGCCGCGCTGGCTGTGGGTGTGGCGCTCTCGTTCCTGCTGCCCCTGCCCGCCTTCGTGATGCTGCGAACCGGCTCGCGGCTGGACCGGGAGACGGCCGCAGCGGTTTCGGGGCATTACGGCTCGGTCAGTGTGGTCACCTTCGCCGCGGCTTCGGGCACGCTGGTCACGCTCGGTGTGGCGCATGAGGGCTTCATGCCCGCCGTGCTGGCCGTCATGGAGACACCCGCCATTCTCACGGCCATCCTTCTGGCGCGGCTGGGTGCTGGGACGGATGCCCCCAAGCTGAACGCCCGCAAGCTCGCGCGGGAGGTGCTGCTGAACGGCCCCGTGGTGCTGCTCATGGGCAGCTTCCTGATCGGCTACCTGGCGGGCGAGCCTGGCCGCCGGCAGCTTGCCCCCTTCACCGAAGCGCTGTTCCCCGGCGCGCTCTGCCTGTTCCTGCTGGAGATGGGCATGATGGCCGTGCGCCAGCTTCGTGCGAGTGGAAGGGGGCTGCCGGTGAGTCTGATCGGCTTTGGCCTGCTGATGCCGCTGATCGGCGGGGCGGCGGGGCTTTTCGCGGGCGGGTTGATCGGGCTTTCGCCGGGCGGAGTGGCTTTGCTGGCGGTGTTGGGGGGCTCGGCCAGCTATATCGCGGTGCCGGCGGCCATGCGCCTCGCTTTGCCCCGCGCCGATGCGGGGATTTACGTCACCCTATCCGTCGCCATCACCTTCCCCTTCAATATCCTGATCGGCATTCCGCTGTGGATGCGGCTGGCGGGGGTTGTGGGATAATGCATGCACGCAAGCGGATCGAAATCGTGGTGGAGGAGCTGCGCGCCGAGGAAGTGACGGCCCTGCTGGACCGGCTGGGCGCCACGGGCTGGACGCAACTTCCCGTGCAGGCCGGGCGAGGCCGCCAGGGTGTGCGCCGCGGTGGCGACCTCTCGGGCGTGCTCGACAATGTGGTGATCATCTGTATTTGCGGGCCGCTTGTGGCCGAACGCGTGGTTGAGGCGAAGGAAGAACTGCTGGGCGCGCGGCCAGCCATCGTGAGCATCACCGATTGCATGGTCCTGCGCGCCGAGCATTTCTGATCGGCTGACGCGGCGTATCAGCGCCCGACCTGCGCGAGCGCCCGCCAGGGCGCGGCACCCGTTGCCTGGGATCGCAAATAGGCTTCGGCATCCGCATAATCGAGTGGCTTGCCGATCAGGTAGCCCTGGATCACGTCGCAGCCGAGATCCGCTAGGTAGCGGAACTGCGCTTCCGTCTCCACACCCTCAGCCACGGCTTCGAGGCCCAGGCCATGCGCCAGCCCAATGACTGTGCGCGCGATGGGTGAAGGCGTGCCCCCCATCCCCAGATCACGCACGAAGCGGCTGTCGATTTTCAGGCGGTCCACCGGAAATTGAGTGAGGTGCGATAGGGAGGCGTAGCCCGTGCCGAAATCATCCAGCGCGATAAACACGCCCATCGCCTTCAGCTCCCGCAGGACATGGACGATGCGCTCGGCAGAGCGGTCGAGCATGGTCGTCTCCGTCATCTCGATCTCCAGGCGCGAGGCATCAAGCCCGGCCGCATCCAGCGCGATGCGCACCTGGCGGGGGAAATCATCGGTCAAAAGCTGTGCGGTGGCGATGTTCACGGCAACGCGCCCGGGCTCCAGCCCGCTTTGGATCAGGCGGCTCAGCGCAGCGAGCGCCTGGGTCAGGATGAGGCGCCCAAGCGGGGCGATCAGCCCCATCTCCTCCGCCACGGGAATGAATTCCGAAGGCGGCACCGGGAGCTGGCCCTCCGACCAACGCGCCAGGGCTTCGAAGCCCAGATGGCGGCGGTCGGTTGTGCGCACCTGTGGCTGGAGGGCCACTTGCACGTCTTCCCGTGCGATGGCGCGGCGGAGTTCCTCGGCCAGCTGGGATTTGCGCTCCAGCGCGGCGGCGATGGTGCGGTCAAAGAAGGAGTGGCAATGCCGCCCGAGCCGCTTGGCCTGGTACAATGCGGTATCTGCGCTGCGGAACAGAGCATCGGTATCGGGCGCATCAGCCGGGAAAAGGGCCGCACCAATCGAAAGCGAGGGGGTGATGGTCGCGTTTCCGTAAGCCAGCGGCTGCTCCATGAGGTTGCGCAACTGCCCGATGAAGGAGGTGGCCTGTACGGCATTGACGACGCCGGGCAAAAGGATGGCGAACTCGTCGCCGCCCAGCCGCACAAAACAATCCTCCTGGCGCATCAACTCACGTCCGCGAATAGCGATCTCGCGCAGCAGGGCATCGCCAGCGGGATGGCCCAGCGTGTCATTCGTGGCCTTGAAATGATCCAGGTCAAAGATCAGCAGGCAGGCCGCGTGCGGGTCATCCTGACGACGGCCAGGGACCAGCCCGGCCAGCTTGTCGAACAGCCGGGCACGGTTGCCCAGGCCGGTCAGGTGATCTTCTTCCGAACGGCGGCGCGCCAGTTCCTCGGCTTGTTTGAGGCGGGTGATGTCGGCGCGGGTGCAAACCAGGTGGCCGCTGGGTGAGCGGCGCTCACGCAATTGCAGCCAGCGGCCATCGGGCAGGATCAACTCACGCGATTGGCCTGGATTGCGGTGCGCGGCGAGATACTGCGCCATCCACGCCGCTCGCGCTTCGGGTGTTTCCCCGGCCTCGGGATATTGACCATGGGCGACGCCGTAGGCGATCACATCCTCCAGCTGGGCGCCGACCTTCATGACTTCGACCATGCGGGGGAAAAGCTCCGCATACGCGCCGTTGAAGAAGATCACGCGCTCCTGCGCGTCGTAGGCGATCACGGCCGTGGCGGAGGCGTCCATCAATTCGCGCAGGAGGGTTTCCGCCTCCCTGCGGCGCTGGATTTCGGCCGTTGTTGCTGCTTCGGCGTCCTTGCGCGCGGTGATGTCGGCTTCGATGGCGATGAAACCGCGCAGGCTGCCATCACCATTGCGGATCGGCGTGATGTCCACCGAGATCCAGTAGGCGGCGCCATCGCGGCGATAATTGCGGATTTCGGAAAGGACATGCCGGCCATGGCGGATGGCATCGCCCATGGCGGTGCGCGCTTCGCCGCAGCTTTCGGGGCCTTGCAGCAGGTGGCCGGGCTTTTTGCCCCGGATTTCCTCAAGACAATAACCCGTCAGCCTTGTGAAGCCCTCATTCACCCACTCCGTGCGGCCCTGAGTGTCGGTGATGATGGCTGCATTGCTCATCTGGCGCACCACGAGGGAGAGGCGGTCATTGTCGGCAGCCTCGGCGCGCTGCTGCGTCACATCAGCAATGGTTCCGACCAGGTGGGTGGGCGTGCCGTCGGCCAGGATCACGCGGCCGGAGGAGCGCACGCGGATCTCACGGCCGCGTGCGGTGATGAACGGCAGGTCCAGGTCCCAGGCGCGCCCTTCGGCCTGGCCGGCGGCGAGGGCAAAGCGGATGCGCTCCTGCCCGTCGGGGGCAAAGAAGGCGAGGGCGGGTTCCAGCGTCGGCACGAAGTCGGGCTCCACCTCATGGATCGCGTGTGTGGTGGCGCTCCAGAAAACTTCCTGGCTGCGCAGATCAACAATCCAGGCTCCCAAGCCGGCCGTGGCGAGGGCGTCGTCAATGAGTTCCGCGAGAGGAGGCCCCCGCGCAGCGCCCGGAGGCTCCCGCGCAGCGCCCGGAGGCTCCCGCGCAGCGTCTGGAGGCTCCCGCGCAGCGTCTGGCGCCGCAATGTCCGGCGTCATGCGGCTGCTCGCGCCGTGCTTGGGGCCTCCGCCCGCGCAACGGCAGCGAGCAGGGCGAGGGCGCCGCTGTAATAACCCTGATCGGCCCCGCGGGGGGGAATGCGCGCCGGCTGAGTGGGGGCACTGGGCGCAGCAGCGGCAAGAAGCTGGATCGCACCGACACCACCGCTGGCAGCAAATGGCGAGATGGCACCCGTGCTGAGTTGAACCCAGGCGGGGAGGAAGGGATGGGCGGGCTCGCTCCAGAAGCGCGTGGCGCGCGACAGGACGGGCGAGTCCCAGCGGCCGCTCCAGGCGAGGTAAAGCGGAATACGGACGGCGTCATAACCAAAACGCTCGCCGCGGCCGGGCTCAGGCTGTAGCGCGCCACCGCGCCGGCGCAGCGTGACCCAATCAGCCGGCAGATCCCATTGGCCAAAGCGCGCCTGCGCCATCATGCGCTCGCCTTCGTGCAGAACTGCCCGCCAGGGCATGCGGGGGAAGGCGGCAGCCAGGGCCTCCAGCGCCGGGAAAACGTAATAGGAAGGATTTAGAACGAGATGGTTCGGGTGATCAAAGCCCCAGGCACCGGGCATGAGCAGCACGCGCCCATCGAATTGCCGGCAGGCGAAGCGCAGGATATCGGCCGCTACTCCCTGGGCCATGGCCTGATAGCCCCGGTTGGGCCAACGCTGTTCGGCGCGCAGAAGCGCCCAGGCGTGGAACAGATCCGCATCTGTGGCGGCATTGAGGTCATCCACACCGGCATTCGGAAATGCGCGATAGCGCCAGGCGAGAAGGCGGTCACCCCGGATGGCGAGATTTGTGCGTGTCCAGGCCATGATCTGGTCAAAGGCCGCCCGGTCATCCATCGCCACGGCCAGGAACATGCCCCAGGCCTGCCCCTCGGAATGCGAAACCCCACCATTGTCGCTATCGACGAGACGCCCCTCCGCAGAAAGGTAGCGGCGTTTGAAGAGTCCCCAATTCGCGGAGGCGCCTGGCGCAGGCCCCTCATGAAGTGGCGGGGAGAACCCCGGGGGAAGCAAGTGGTGGGATGGGAATTCGCTTAATGTCAGCGGGGCCGTCACCCCCGGCGCAAGGAGGGCGGGTAGGGCGAGGAGGAGGCTCCTGCGGGGCGCGAGGGAGGCACTCGTTAAGGTTGTTTTAATGGTGAGCATTAACAACCTATACGTGTGCTTTGCCTTTAATCAGTGGTGAGAAATGTTGATTTCTGTTGACCAGCTGCAACCATAGCGTGTGCTTCTTGCGTCGTCAGTTGACGGGGAATTCGGCGAAGGCGTAGCCACGCCCGCGCAGGGTCACGATGACATCGGCGCCAATCTTTTCGCGCAACTTGTAGATGAGCGTGTCGATCGCCCGATCGCCCGCCCGGTACGCCCGACCAAGGACCCGCTGCGCCAACTCCGCGCGAGAAATCTCGGCGGGAGCAGCCGCGTGCAACAGAAACAGCGCTTCGTATTCGGCGGTGGTCAAGCCGCAGAGGCGCCCATCGGGGCGGCGCAAGTCTCGGCGGTTCGGCGACAAAAGCCAGGCTGGCCCTGCGGAATGAGGTATTTCACGAACCATCCGACTTCCGCGACCAAGGCCAGCCGAGCCAAGGTGCGAAGTGCCATCCGGGAGCAACTGCTCCTGAAGCAAGTCCTGAGCAAGCGACATCGTTTCAGGCGCAGGGCCGGCCGAAGTGAGCATAATGATCTGCCCGCCGACCCGAGCCAAAAACTCTTGGAGTTCGTCGCGGCTGTCTTCGGCGACCATGATGATGGCAGTCAGCAGTGGCAGGCCGGGGGGCGTTGGAGCTTGCATTCGTAATTGGTTCAAAATTGCTATCTCGTCTCGCTCAGTGAGCATTCGCCTTAACTTCAAGGCGTCACGTTCATGCCGAGTTTACATAGTATGATAGGTTGAGCAGATATTAAAGATACAACCTATGGTTGCAAGCAAGATTTAATGTTTCCGCTGGACCCGGAGGCCGGGCTCACTACGCCGCTGGCCCACGGCACCCATCTGGCGCCAATTGCACTGCCATGCGCCGAAAGGCGGTGATTGCCATCCAGCCAACAGGCGCCGCCATCATCCCCGCGCTTTCATCGGGATCATACGCGCAGCTACCCCCGGAGTGTTGCTCCAGTGGCCTTGCCCACCGCCGCCACGATCTTGCCCGCCACCGCGTCGATCTCGGCATCGGTCAGTGTGCGCTCGCGCGGTTGCAGCGTGACCTGGATGGCGAGGCTGACCTTGCCCTCCGGCAGGCGCTCGCCCGCATAGCGGTCAAACAGCGTCACCTCAGTGATGAGCGCGCGGTCCGCGCCGCTGGCCGCGCGGAGGAGTTTTTCGGCCGGCAAATCGGCGTCCACCAGGAAGGCGAAATCGCGCCGCACCGGCTGGAAGGTCGAAAGCTCTGGCGCGGATTTCTTGCGCCGCTTGGGCTCGGGGATGGCATCCAGGAACACCTCGAACGCCACGGCGCCGGCGGGAAGGTCCAGCGCGGCGCACAGCCGGGGATGCAGCTGCCCGAATTGTGCCAGCACCGTCTTTGGCCCCTGGCGCAGCACGCCCGAGCGGCCGGGGTGGTAATGGCCGGGCGCATCCTTCGTCACCTGAAGCGCGGCCAAGGGCACGGCCAGCGCCTCCAGCACGGCCAGGGCGTCGCCCTTGGCGTCCAGCGCTTCCACGTCGCGCGCGGGGGCGGCCCAGTTCGCCGGTGTGCGGCCGGCGCGAATGCCGCACGCCATGGCGAGCTGCCCGGCGGGCGAAGTGTCGCGATACCCGCCCCCCAGTTCGCACAGTGCCACATCGGCAAAGCCACGCGCTGCATTTTGCGCCACTGCCAGTGCCAGCGACGCGATAGGTGTCGGGCGCATCTGATCGAGGTCCGAGGCGATGGGGTTCTCCAGATGCAGGGCATCCGGCGTATCGCCGAACATCGCAGCGATACGCCGCTCCACGAAGCCGTAGGTCACCGCCTCCTGCATGCCCCGCGTTGCCATAACGCGCCGGGCCAGTGCGCTGCGCACCTGCTTCGCACCCCATGCCGGCAGCGGCACGGGCGAGGTCACGGGCAGCGAGACGGCGGGCACCGCATCCAGCCCGCCCAGGCGCAGCACTTCCTCGATCAGGTCGCACTCGGCCTCGATGGTGGCGCAGCCTTCCTCGGCGATGCGCGCGCGCTCGGGGTCCAGGCCGGGGTCCTGGTCCAGATGGATCGCGGCCGCGATGTCATTGCGCCAGGGCGGGACGGCGACGGTCACGCGATGCGCCTCGCGTGCGGTGACGGTGAAGCCCAGCGCTTCCAGGCGTGACACGGCGAGGTCCGGCTCCACCGCCAGCCCGCCGAGGCTCGCCAGGCGCTCGAAGCGCAGCGTGGCCTCGCGGCGCCAGAGCGGTTCAGCCCCCGCTTCGCTGATGGTGCTGGGCTCGCCGCCGCAAAGCTCCATGATCATGGCCGTTGCAGCCTCAAGTGCTGCTGGCGGAAGGGCCTGGTCCACGCCGCGTTCGAAGCGCGCGCGGGCATCGGTGAAAATATTGTGCCGCCGACCGCTCAACGCGATGCGCACGGGGTCAAAGACGGCGCATTCGATGAAGACCTCGGTGGTGGTCTCGTCGCAGCCGGAGGGTGCGCCGCCGATGACGCCGCCCAGTGCTTCCGGCCCGGCTGCGTCGGCGATGACGCCGTCCTCCTCCGTCAGCGCGTAGGTCTTGCCGTTCAGCGCGTGCAACTCTTCACCCGCGCGGGCCATGCGCATGGTCAGGGTGTTGCCCTTCACTTTCGCCACGTCAAAAACATGCAGCGGCCGGCCGAGCCCGAAGGTGAACCAGTTGGTCACATCCACCAGCACGGAGATGGGGCGCAGGCCGATCGCCGTCAGTCGGTCCTGCAACCAGGTGGGCGAGGGGCCGTTCTTCACGCCGCGAATAGCGCGGCCCAGCACCCAGGTGCAGGCGCGCGGCTCGGCGATTTCCCAGCGCAGCGGCGTCTCATAGGCGGGCGTGATCGCGGGCGTGGGCAGGGGCTTCAGTGTGCCCAGCCCTGCGGCGGCCAGGTCACGCGCCACGCCGCGAATGCTCAACGCATCGCCGCGATTGGGGGTGACCTTGATCTCGATGATGGGGTCATTGAGGCCCGCGTAATCCACGTAGCGGGCGCCCACGGGCGCATCCTCTGGCAGGTCCACAATGCCGGAATGATCCTCGCCCAGGCCCATCTCGCGCAGGGAGAGCATCATCGCCTCGCTCTTTACGCCACGGATTTCGCCGGTCTTGAGGGTGATGCCCGTGCCGGGGATGAAGGCGCCAGGCAGGGCGGCCACGCCCAGCATGCCGGTGCGCGCATTGGGCGCACCGCAGACGACCGAAAGCTCCACGCCATCGCCGACATCCACGCGCAGCGCGCGCAGGCGGTCGGCGTTGGGGTGCTGCACGGCTTCGATCACGCGCGCGATGCGGAAATGCGCAAGGGCCGCCGCGCGATCCTCGATGCTCTCCACCTCAATGCCGATGGCGGAGAGGGTGGTGCTGATGTCAGCCAGCGTGGCGCTGGTGTCGAGGTGCTCGCGCAGCCAGGAGAGGGGGAACTTCATCACACGCCCTCATGCAGGCTGGCGGGGGAGAGCGGGCTGGTTCCGTAATGGGAAAGCCAGCGCGTATCGCCCTCGAAGAAGGGTCGGAGATCGGCCATGCCGTGCTTGAGCATGGTGATGCGCTCGATCCCCATGCCGAAGGCGAAGCCCTGCCATTCGCGCGCATCCAGCCCGCAATTGGCCAGCACGCGCGGATGCACCATCCCCGAGCCGAGAATCTCCAGCCAATCGGACCCCGCGCCGAGCTCGCCCGTGCGCCGGTTCCAACCGATATCCACTTCCATGGAAGGCTCAGTGAAAGGAAAATAGCTGCTGCGGAAGCGCACCGGCAGCGTTGCGTTGCCAAAAAAGCTGCGCAGGAAATCCGTGAGGCAGCCCTTGAGATGCCCCAGCGTGATGCCCCGATCAATCACCAGCCCCTCCACCTGGTGGAACATGGGCGAATGCGTCGCGTCATGGTCGGCGCGGTAGGTGCGGCCTGGCGCGATCACGCGGATGGGCGGCGCCTGGCCGATCATGGTGCGGATTTGCAGCGGGCTGGTCTGGGTGCGCAGGACCGTGCGGCGGCCCTCGATCATGCCGGGCAGGTAGAAGGTGTCCTGGTCCTGCCGGGCGGGGTGATGGTCGGGGATGTTCAGCGCCGCGAAATTATACCAGTCGCCCTCGATATCGGGGCCTTCGACGACGGAAAAACCCATGGCGCCGAAGATGGCGGTGAGCTCCTCCATGGTGCGCGAAATTGGGTGGATGCCGCCTGTGCCGCCGGGTGCGAAGGGGCGTGGTGGCAGGGTCATGTCGATGGTTTCGCTGGCAAGTTTAGCATCCAGGGCGGCGGCTTCCAGCAAGGACTTGCTCGCCTCGATGGCCGCTTCGAGCTGCGTCTTGAGCGCATTCACGGCCGCGCCGCGTTCCTTGCGCTGATCAGGCGCGATGGCGCCGAGGCCCTTGAGCAACGCCGTCAGCGCGCCGGATTTGCCGAGCACAGCGACGCGCACGGCGTCCAGCGCACGCAGGTCGGTGGCGGCGGCGAGCTCGGCTTGGGTGCTGGCGGCCAGGGCCAGGAGGTCATCACTCATCAGGGCATCCGATCAAGAAAAAGGGCCGCAAACGCTTTCGCGCCGCGGCCCTTTGGAATGTTGAAGCCAGACGCCAATCAAGCGGCCGGTTGCAAAGCTTCCTTGGCCTTCTCGACGATGGCCGCAAACGCCGCTGGCTCATCGAAGGCCAGGGCTGCGAGGACCTTGCGGTCCATCTCGATCCCGGCTGCCTTGATGCCGGCGATGAACTGGGAATAGATCATCCCATGCTCACGCGTGGCGGCGTTGATGCGCTGAATCCACAATCCGCGGAAATCGCGCTTCTTGTTGCGGCGGTCGCGATAGGCGTATTGCAGCGCCTTCTCAACGCGCTGGAGGGCGGCGCGATAGGTGGTGGAACTGCGCCCCACATAACCCTTCGCAAGGTCCAGGATCTTCTTGTGACGGGCATGGGCGGGTACACCGCGCTTGACACGAGCCATTTGCTTTCTCCTTCCGCCGCTTTACCGGGGCAGCCCGTAGGGCAGCCAGTTCATGACCGTCTTGGCATCCTGCGGTTCCAAAACCTGGGAGCCGCGGTTCTGCCGCTTGGCCTTCTGGCTGCGGGCGGAGAGCATGTGCCGCTTGCGGCCCGGGCCGGCCATGACCTTGCCGGTGGCCGTGATTTTGAAGCGCTTTTTGGCGCTCGACGTCGTCTTCATCTTGGACATTCGGGCCCTCCTGTCGGTGGGTTGGGGCTGCCCCTGGCTACCGCACCATGCGGCGGAGGCAAGCTTTCGCTCAGCCAGGCTGTCCAATGGCCGTGGCAGGCGAGGCGGGTCTTTAGCGGCGCCCGCCAGCAAAGTCCAGAGACCGCTATTGAGCCATGCGGGGGGCGGCGATCGGCCGCAGAGCCTCCTCCTCGGCGAATGCCGGGTTGGCGGGTGGGGTCGGCATGGGTTCAGGCGCGACCGGAGCCGGGGCGAGAGCAGGCACGGCGGCTGGAGCCCCCAGCTGCGGGGGGACGAGCTGGGGGGGGGGCCAGCTGTGGGGGGGCCAGCGGCTCCGTCTCCGGCCTTGGCGCGACTGGGGCGCTCAGGCTGGTCTCTCCCGTTATGGGCGATACCGCTGGTGCGGGTTGCGCCACTGCTGGGGCCCCGCCGCGCCGCACGATGGACCGGTTGGGCGCCACCGCCGCGCTGCCCGTGTAGTCGGGTACCACCCGCGCCTGGTTGCCCGTGATGACCAGGACCCGCGTGCCGAGCGGAATGGGCACCGCGTCGCGCTGCGTGATCGAAACCAGCTCCCCGTCATTCCTCCGCACTAAATATTCCACGGCATCGGTATTGGCGCCGCTGCGTTCCGCTGCCGAGCCCACCAAGCCGCCCACCAGCGCGCCACCCACGGCGCCCAGCGCGCCGCTCACGCTATTGCCCGCCGCCGCCGCGCCACCCAGCACGCCGCCGGCTGCAGCACCCGCCGCCGCGCCCGCCTCGCCACCTGCGGCGATGGCCACACGGCGCGAGCCGGCAATGACGCCCTGCTGTACAGGATTGGCTTGCTGCACCGCGCGCGCTGAATATTCATCGGCGGAATACTTGCTGCCACAGGCCCAGAGCGGCAAGGCGGCGAGGAGGATGATCGGGAAACGTGTCATGTGCGCAGGACATAGGCCCGCCCACCCCTTCGCGCCAAGGCTTTGCATGGCCTATATGCCATTCATGCTGATCCCGTTTCGCAAAATGCATGGCCTGGGCAATGATTTTGTCGTGCTGGATGCACGCGTCACGCCGCTGGCCCTGCCCGCGCAGACCATCCGCGGGGTGGGGGACCGCCATCGCGGCGTCGGTTTTGACCAGCTCATCACGCTGGAGCCCGCAACCGACGCCGATGTCTTCTTCCGCTTCCACAATGCCGATGGCAGCGAGGCCGGCGCCTGCGGCAATGGCACGCGCTGCGCCGCTTCGCTGGTGCTCGCTCAGACAGGACAGGAACGCATCACGATCCGCACCATTGCGGGAATGCTGGGTGCCGAACGCCTGGCCGATGGCACTGTTCGCGTGGACATGGGCGCGCCCCGCTGCGGCTGGCAGGATGTGCCACTCGCGCGCGCCATGGACACGCTGCATGTGCCGCTGGCGGCTGATGGCGCCAGTGATGCCGCCTGTTGCTCCATGGGCAATCCGCACGCCACCTTCTTCGTGAGCGATCTCGATACGCTGGACATCCCGCGGATCGGTCCGGCGCTGGAGCATGACCCGCTGCTGCCCGACCGCGCGAATATCGGCTTTGTGCAAGTGCTCAGCCGCGAACATATCCGCCTGACCGTCTGGGAGCGTGGGGCGGGGCTCACGCTCGCCTGCGGCTCGGGCGCCTGCGCGGCGTTGGTGAATGCGCGGCGGCGCGGCCTGGTGGAGGCGCGCTGCACCATCACCATGCCCGGCGGCGACCTGGTGCTGGAACAGCGCGAAGACGGACATGTGTTGATGAGCGGGCCCGTCGCGACGGCCTTCACCGGGCATTTGCAACTTGGCTGACATCCTCACCTTCGGCTCCATGCCGAACATCGCCGCGAAAGGGCGCTTTTTGCCGCAACAGCCTCTCCCGGCGCAGCATGGGCGTGACCTGATCCTCAAGCGCCTGCGCCGCCGCCAGTCCCGCGTGGATCTGGTGCAACTCGCCGCCCGCCCGCGCGCTTTGCGTCCAGGGCTGGCGCCGGGTGCCGATCCCATCGCCGGCTTCCCCACCGAGGCGGAGGAGCATCTGTGTACGATGAACGAATTGGTGGCCGAGGCAGGGCTCACCTTCCTGCATGTCATTCCGAATTCGCCCCGGGCCGGCACGCCCTCTGCGCGAATGCCGCAACCGCCCGTGGCACCGCTCGCCGAGCGGATTGCACGGTTGACCAAGACGCGAGACGCCCAGCGCGCCTCTTTCCTCGCCTCGCGGTGCGGCCGCGTCGGGCAGGTGTTGAGGGAGGCAAATGGCGTGGGCCAAGGCGCGCATTTCGTACCGGTGCGGCTATCGGGGGCAGCGCCCGGCGCGTTGCTCGCCGGGGGGTACAATGGAACACCGTTTTGGGCGGAGGCCGCCTGATGGCGCTGCGTGATCTCTGGGGAAGGCTGCGCGGCAAGCCCGAGGCGAGTGACTTTCCCCAGTCCCCGCCGGAAATGCCCCCCCCCTCGCCGGAACCTGTCCAGGCGCCGCCTCCGATCGAGACGCCCCCCCCCGTACGCGAGCCCATTCAGCCGCCGCCGCCGGTCGAAGCACCCCCGCCCATCAAGGAGCCTGAGGCGCCGCGTGGCTTCTTCGCCCGGCTGAAATCGGGACTGTCACGCTCCACCGCCAAGCTGACGGACGCCATCGGCGGCGTCTTCACCAAGCGCCAGCTGGATGATGCGGCACTCGAAGAACTGGAGGAGATGCTGATCGGCGCGGACCTCGGCGTGGCGGCGGCAGGGCGTATCGTCGAGGGCTTCCGCCGCACGCGCTTTGGTCGCGAGGTCTCGGATTTCGAGGTGAAGACTGCCCTTGCCGAGGAAATCGCCAGCATCCTGGCTCCCGTGGCACAGCCCTTGGCCATCAAGCGCAACCACGCGCCGCACGTCGTTCTGGTGACCGGCGTGAACGGCACCGGCAAGACGACGACCATCGCCAAGCTCGCCGAACAGTATCGCGCCGAGGGGCTGAAGGTCTGGATGGTGGCGGGCGATACCTTCCGCGCCGCCGCCGTCGAACAGCTGCAAATCTGGGGCGAGCGGACCGGGGCGCATGTCGTGGCCCCCGCCAAGCCTGGCGCCGATGCGGCGGGGCTCGCCTACGACGCGCTGCGCGATGCCAAGGCCGCCGGTGTGGATGTGCTGCTGGTGGACACGGCCGGGCGCCTGCACAACAAATCCGCGCTGATGGAAGAACTGCGCAAGGTGGTGCGCGTCCTCAAGCGCGAGGATGCGGGCGTACCCCACACCACGCTGCTCGTGCTGGATGCCACCACGGGGCAGAATGCCGTCAGCCAGGTGCGCGTCTTCAAGGAGATGGTGGATATCACGGGCCTGGTGGTCACCAAGCTCGACGGGTCGGCCAAGGGCGGTGTGGTTGTCGCGCTGGCACAGGAATTCGGGCTGCCGGTGCATGCCGTGGGCGTGGGTGAGAAGGCGGCCGATCTGCGCCCCTTCGAGGCGCGGGATTTCGCGCGTTCCCTGGTGGGGCTGGACGACTGAGGGCACCCTCTCCAAGGTTGCGCAAACGCGCGGGGAGACGGACATGCTTGAAATCGAAAAGCCCGGCGATATGGCCGAATGGGTCGGCAAGAAGCTCGGCACCAGCGGCTGGTATCTGGTGGACCAACGCACCATTGACCTCTTTGCCGAAGCCACAGGCGACCATCAATGGATCCATATTGACGCCGAGCGCGCCGCGCGGGAATTGCCGGGCGGCAAGACCATCGCGCATGGGTTCCTCACGCTCTCGCTGCTGCCACGGCTTTCGCCCATGGTCTATCTCATCCGGAATCGCTCCCGTGCGCTGAATTACGGCAGCAACAAGGTCCGCTTCACGGCGATGGTCCCGGCAGGCTCCCGCGTGCGGCTGCACATGACGCTCAAGGCTTGCGAGCCGATCCAGGGTGGTGTGCGGCTGACCGTGGAGAATGAGATGGAAGTCGAAGGCAACGCCCGCCCTTGCCTCGTCGCCGAGACGCTCAGCCAGGTTTACGACTGAGGGCCAGCGACTGACCCTCAGCGGCCCTGTTGCCAGAAGCCCGGCGGAGCCGCGTTTCCGGGGCTGACATTGCCCGGCAAGGCCAGTGGCCGCGTGCTACCGCCTGCAATGGGCGGCAAGGAATTGCTGGCACCGGGCAGAGGGTTCTGGCTGGGCACGACCAGACCGAAATTGGCTGGTGGTGCGCTGAGGGGCCGAGCGGGCGCAGGAGGCTGTGCCTGTATGGCCGCTGGCGTTGCCTGGCCCCGAAGAAGGGGAAGCGTTTCCACTGGCGGAAGCGCCTGACCTGGCGAGACAAACCCCGAAGAAACAAACCCCGAAGAATTGGCGGGGGACATCACCCGCACCGCCTCGGCCCGTGGCACGCCGGCGAGAGGGGAAATCACACCTACCGCCTCGGCCCGGGGCAAGGCGACGAGAGGCGAATTATCGGCTGGCGGAAACCGGGGTGCCGCCAGGGGCGCCACATTGAGTGTCGTGCCCGGCGCAGGGGCGAAAAGCGGCGTGGTGGCCACTGGCGGCAAGGGTGGCGCCAGACTGCTGCCCGGCGCCGCGAAAGCCAAAAATGGGGCCTGGGAAAATGGTGACTGGGAAAATGGTGACTGGGAAAATGGTGGTTGGGACGTAGCAACAAAGCCGCCTACGGGCGGGGCGAAGCTTGGCCGTGTCAAGGCGGGTGCTGCCATGGGCGGCAGGGCCGCGGCGAAGGGCATTGCCGGCCCGCCGATGGGATCAGTGGTGTCAGTGGTGACGGAGCGCCGGCCGCGAACCACGCGCGGCGCTTCCGCGGTCTCGCGCTGCCGACGGGTCGTGCGTTGGCGCGGCAATGGGGCAGCCACGGCGACGGGCGCCAGGACATTGCCTGGAACGACGTTGCCGGGGCTGATGCAGCGGAATTCCATCTGGTAGCGGTCGGCGCTGACCTGGCTCTGCCCCATGACGAAAAACCGCCCATGCTCCACGCAGAAACCCTGCGCCTCGGCCAGCCCGGTCTCCACCGCGCGGGCGCCGCTGACATTGGCTGTTTCCAGCACGAAGACGTCGCCCCCGACGGAGCGCACACCGGAACTGCCGCAGGCGCTCAAGATTGCGGCCATTCCGGCCAAAATGGACAGGTGAAGGGTCCGCATCATTGCTCTCATCTCACGCAGGGGGTTTAGTCTTAACCTGACTTTAAGTGTTCCGCCATGTGGCACGATTTCGGCGGCCAGAATTTCGCGCCAATTTGATAAACCCTTTCAGGATCAAGAAGATGCGCCGCAGAACCCTCCTGACCGCTCCTGCCCTGGTGGCCTGCTCCTCAGCGTCAGCTCAGGAAGGCTGGCCGACGCGCCCGGTGAACCTCATCGTTCCCTGGGCGCCGGGTGGCTCCAATGATGTCATCGCGCGGTTGTTCTCGCCGCAGCTGGAGGCGCGGCTGGGCCAGCCCTTCCTGGTGGAGAACCGGCCCGGCGGCGGGGGCTCCATCGGAATGGGGGCGGCGATGCGCGCACGGCCCGATGGCCAGAACCTGCTCGTTTCCTCCGCGTCCAACCACGTGTTCCACCCGCTGATCTCAGGCGAAGTCGCCTATGACGTGCGGGAAGCCTTCGCCGGCATGGCGATGTGGGTGGATGTGCCCAACGTCATCGCGGTTCACCCCGCCCTGCCCGTGCGCAATCTGCAGGAGTTGATCGCCCATATCCGCACGTTGCGCGGGGGGATGAGCTTTGGCTCGTCGGGCGTGGGCTCCTCCAATCACCTGGCGGGTGAGTTGTTCCGGATGCGCACCGGGCTGGACATGACCCATGTGCCTTATCGCGGGGGCGGCCCCGTCCTGAATGACCTGATTGCCGGCACCATCCAGCTCGGTTTCATGAACCTGCCCACCGTGATCCCACCGGCCGAGGCGGGCCGTGTGCGCATCATCGCCGTCTGCACGGCCGAGCGCGTGAGCCTTCGCCCCGACCTGCCGACCGTGGCGGAGAGCGGCGTGCCCGACTACGCCGTGCGATCCTGGACCGGGCTTTTCGCGCCACGCGGTACGCCACCGGCGATCATCCAACGCATGTCCACCACTTCGCGCGAGGTTCTGGAGTCGGCGCTGATGCGCACCCGCCTGGTGGATCTTGGCAGCGAGGCGATCTGGATGGATGCGGCAACCACCGACCGCTTTGTGCGGGATGAGCATGCGCGCTGGGCCCCCATCATCCGTGCAGCGGGGGTGAAGATCGAGTGACGCCTGATCCCGGTGTTGCACGGAGGTCGGGTCGCACGGAGGTTGTTTCCCGCCCGGGCCTGATCTGAGCCCCTCTCACCCGGGCCGGTGCAGTTGCGTGAAGCTGCGCCGGCCGCGCCCGCCGTTCCCTGATGCTCGCCGAACTCGCCACGCCCGCCTTCACGCAAGCGCCATGCCCCGACCGCCCCCCCCCATCCGGTGGATGGTGGATTTTCCGCCTGGCGGTTCCGCCGATACGCTCTCGCGCATCCGCGCACCCATCGTCAGTGCGCGCCTTGGGCAGCCTGTGGTCGTCGAGACCCGGCCGGGTGCGAGCGGCGCGCTGGGCGAGATCCTGGCCACGGCGTTGGGCGCGACCGTTTCCTGGTCATGATGTCGAGCGCGGCCTCAATCGGCATCTGCCCCATGCCCTACCGCAATCCGGCCTATGATGCGCTGCGTGGCTAGCCCCACCGGGTGATTGAGCGGGCCATTTTCACCGACCATCGGGGTGCGTCCCCGAGCCGCAGGACCGAAGGGCTATACCGCCCTGATCGGCTCGGAACTCGCCCGCTGGCGCGCGGTGATCGCGGCGAGCAGCATCACGGCTGATCGGAGCCTGCTTCGCGAAAGCAAGCGGTGAATCAGCCGCTGAACACAGACCGGCTTGCACAGGGCCCATCCGCTCCCAATTTGAGGGAAATGAGCAGCACAGCGATGGATCCCGCGATCCTCACAGCCTTCTGGCGCGTCCTTGCCGGCAGCGGTTGGAACGGCCTCACCATGCGCGCCATCGCGGCCGAGGCGGGTATTCCGCTGGCCGAACTGTGTCGGCAGGCCGCCTGCCCGCTGAGCCTGCTCGAAGCCCATTCCCGCGCTGTGGACGCCGCGGTGCTCGCCGGCACGGTGGATGACCTCTCCTCCACCCCGCGCGACCGGCTGTTTGACGTATTGATGCGCCGGCTCGATGCTCTGCAGCCGGATCGGGCAGGCATCATCCGCCTGTTGCGAGACCTTCCGCGCGCGCCACTTGTCGGGCTCTCGCTTGCCCAGCAACTGCCGGGCTCCATGGGCTGGATGCTGGAAGCCGCCGGCCTGGACGCCGCCGGGCCGGCCGGTTCGGTCCGCGCCAATGGCCTCGGCGTTGTCTGGCTCGCCGCACTGCGCGCCTGGGAGAAGGATGAGAGCGAGGATCTCTCGACCACCATGGCCGCCCTGGACCGCGCCCTGGACCAGGCTGACCGCGTGGCCCGCTGGCTGCGTATGGCGCCGGCCGAAGCCAGTACCGCCAGCGAACCCAGCGCCGAGGAAGCACCGCAAGTCGTTTGACCGCGTTACTTCGGGCCGGCTTGGAACAAATAGGCTAAGGTCGGAACTCGGATACCTGCTCGCTGGGATCAGGACGAGACTCGGCGCCGTTCAAGCGATGCCAGGAGGAACACGATCATGTCGAATAATCGTTTCAACCCCGAAGAAATGATGCGCGCCTTTTCCTCGATGAAGATCCCGGGGATGCCTGATTTCCAGGCCTTTGCCGATGCACAGAAGCGCAACCTCGAAGCCCTGACCTTGGCCAACAAGGTGGCGATGGAAGGTGCGCAGGCCGTCGCCCGCCGGAACATGGAAATCATGCAGCAGGTCATGGGGGAGATGACCCAGGCCGTGCAGAGCCTGTCATCGGCGACCGGCTCGCCCAATGCCAAGGCCGCGCAGCAGGCCGAAATGGTCAAGGGCGCCTATGAGCGCGCGGTCGCCAACATGCAGGAAATCGCCGAACTGATGCAAAAGTCGAATGGCGAGGCGGTGGGCGTGCTGAATCGGCGGTTCGCTGAGGCTTTGGAAGAGGTTAAGGGGATGGTTAAGCCGTAACGAACCCCCAAGGCTTCGCCCTGGACCCGACCGGGGCCATGGCCCCGGACCCCATTTAATCTACCCGCTTCAGCTTGGCTTCTACCACTGCCGCCAGAACGCCTGCGCCGTAGGGGATGGCATCGTCGTTGAAGTCGAAGCCGGGGTTGTGGACCTCGGCGCTGTCGCCATTGCCTGTCACGATATAGGCGCCGGGGCATTTTTCCAGCATGTAGGCGAAATCCTCGCCGCCCATCACGGCGGGGAATTTGCGTTGTAGCTTACCCTCCCCGACCAAGGCGGCTGCGGCATTGCCCAGGGCGATCGCCTCCATGGCGTCATTGACCAAAGGCGTGGTGATCACGCGGAAATCCAAAATGGCGCTGCCACCCAGACCTGCAGCGACACCCTCGCTGATGGCGCGCATCCGGCCCTCGACCAATTGCATGATCTCGCTGCTGAAGGCGCGCACCGTGCCGCCCAGGCGCACCTCATTCGGGATCACGTTATAGGCATGGCCGGCATCGAAGCGGGTGACGCTCAGCACCGCGCGCTCGGCGGCGGGCACATTGCGCGCCACCACGGATTGCAGAGCCTGGACGATGGCAGCCCCCATCACCACCGGGTCCTGCGTCGCCTCTGGCCGCGCACCATGGCCCCCCTTGCCGGTGATCAGGATGTCGTAGAAGGCCACGCCCGCCATCATCGGCCCGGGGCGCAGACCGTATTCGCCGATAGCCATGCCGGGGCGGTTGTGCAGGCCAAACACCGCATCGCAGGGAAAGCGCTCGAAAAGCCCGTCCTCCAGCATGGCGAGTGCGCCGCCCGCGCCTTCCTCGCCTGGCTGGAAGATCAGATGGACCGTGCCATCGAAGCGTTTGGTGGTTTGCAGATACTTCGCGGCGGCCAGCAGCATGGTGGTGTGCCCGTCATGCCCGCAGGCATGCATGCGGCCAGGGATGGTGCTGGCATGGGCGAAGCTGTTGTTTTCGCTCATGGCCAGCGCGTCCATATCGGCGCGCAGGCCGATGCGCCCCTGTCCGTTCCCGTTGCGGATCACGCCCACCACGCCGGTCTTGCCGACCTCGCGATGCACCTCGATGCCCAACTCCGCCAATTTGTGCGCGACGAGATCTGCGGTGCGATATTCCTCCAACCCCAGTTCGGGGTGCGCATGGATGTCGCGCCGGATGGCGGTGAACTCATCCTGCCAGCTGGCGATGGTCTCGATGGGGCTGTTCATGGGCGCATTATT
>JBBRVI010000014.1:0-22799 GCA_038247025.1 Acetobacterales bacterium | reverse complement strand
GCGGTCTTGAACACGGCCTTTTCCTGCTCGCTCAGGAAGTCGAGATGCTGCACCGAGCCCTTGCTGACGGTGATGGTCGTCCAGGTATCGGCATCGTCGCGGCCGTGCTTTGCGAGCGTCTTCTTCAGATACGGGTTGCGCACGATGTAGGAGCCCGACAGCGTCTTGTGGTTGTACACATTGGCCGCAATCGGCTCGATCCCCGGCGAAGCGCCGCCGCAGATGATGGAAATGGACGCCGTGGGCGCAATCGCCATCTTGTTGGAGAAGCGCTCCATGAAGCCATACTCGGCCGCATCCGGGCAGGCTCCGCGCTCCTCGGCGAGCAGGACCGAGGCGTTGTCGGCCTGGGTGCGGATGTGGCGGAACATCTTCTTGTTCCACACCTTCGCCACCACCGACTCGAAGGGCACGTCGAGGCCCTGGAGAAAGCTGTGGAAGCCCATGACGCCCAGGCCCACGGACCGCTCGCGCATCGCGGCATAGCGCGCCTTGGCCATGCTGTCGGGCGCGGTGTCGATGAAGTTCTGCAGCACATTGTCCAGGAAGCGCATCACATCGGTGATGAAGAGCGGGTCGTCCTTCCACTCCATCCAGGTCTCAAGGTTGAGCGAGGAGAGGCAGCACACCGCTGTGCGTTGCTTGCCATGCTGGTCAATGCCGGTCGGCAGCGTGATTTCGGAGCAGAGGTTGGAGGTCTTCACCTCAAGCCCCGCAAGCTTGTGGTGCTCGGGCCGCGCGTTGTTCACATGGTCGGCGTAGATGATGTAGGGCTCGCCCGTCTCGATGCGGGCCGTCAGCATGCGTATCCAGAGCGAGCGTGCGGAGAGGGTGCGTACCACGGCGCCATCCTTGGGCGAGGTCAGCGCCCAGGCGTCATCGGCTTCCACGGCGCGCATGAAGGCGTCGCTCAGGAGGATGCCGTGGTGGAGGTTCAGCGCCTTGCGATTCGGATCACCGCCGGTGGGGCGCCGGATCTCGATGAACTCCTCGATCTCCGGGTGGGAGACGGGCAGATAAACGGCCGCCGAGCCGCGGCGCAGCGAACCCTGGGAAATGGCCAACGTCAGGCTGTCCATGACGCGGATGAACGGCACAATGCCGGAGGTCTTGCCATTCTGGCCGACCTTCTCGCCCAACGAGCGCAGATTGCCCCAATAGGAGCCGATGCCGCCGCCCTTGGAGGCCAGCCAGACATTCTCGTTCCAGAGATCCACGATGGAATCGAGGCTGTCATTCGCCTCGTTGAGGAAACAGCTGATCGGCAGCCCGCGAGTCGTGCCCCCGTTCGACAGCACCGGCGTCGCCGGCATGAACCAGAGCTTGCTGATGTAGTCGTACAGGCGCTGCGAATGGGCGGCATCATCGCCATAGGCCGAGGCCACACGGGCAAAGAGGTCCTGATAGCTCTCACCCGGCAGGAGATAACGATCGTCGAGCGTTGCGCGGCCGAAATCGGTGAGCAGGGAATCGCGACTCCGATCCATCTGCACTTGGTAGTGGCCCTGAAGCTGAACGGCGTCGAACACAGTAAATCCCCTACAAATCCCCGGCCACGGAATATGCCTCAATGGCTCCGGCCAATCAACTGCCATCGCTAGATATAGATAAAAACTTCGCGACGCACACAAGATGCTGTAGTTCAGGCCGAGTGCCCGAAACCGCCAGAGGCCAGCAACTAAGCCGATGTTCTGCCTTCGTTCACACCATTCGTCTAGCCCCTGGAAGCGACGTTGGTGTGATATGATGGCCACAGCGCCGGTTTGGAACCGGGGATTTTAGTTATCCCCGTGTTCCCCCTGACTCACGCTATTCCAGCGACTGCAACCCGCACCAATCCGCGATGAAACCGGCGATGGCCAGTGTTGTCGTCCTGAGGTGATCGAGGTTGGTGCGCTCGTCGAAGCCGTGGTTTCCCTCGCCCTTGGGGCCGTAGCAGAGGGCTGGCATGTCGAAATACAGCCCGTAGAAGCGCGTATCGTTCACCGCAGTGGTGATCCGCGCGGGCATTTCCCCGCCAAAGGCTGCGCGATGGGCCTCGGCCAGGATTTGCTCGGCCTCGCTGCCGGGCTCCAGCACAAAGCCGTCGGCCAGGAAGCCGTTCCATTGCACCTCGGGCGGATTGTTGGAAAGAAAGAGGTCGGTCCTGGCGGCGGCGGCCACGGCTTGCTCCACGGCGCGCTTACATTCCGCCACATCCTGGCCGGGCAGCAGGCCGATGCGGCAATCCACTTCGCACCAGGCAGGGGTCGAACTGGCCCAGTCACCGCCGCGGATGATGCCAGGGTTGAATTTGATCGGGTCCTGGATTTGCCCATACCAGGGGTGGTTGCGCGCGGCCTCGTTCAGCGCCTTGGTGTGCTCCGTCAGCGCCAGGATCAGGTGATAGGCCGACATGATGGCATTGCTGCCCGACTGCGCGACCGCGACATGCACGGGCACACCGCGGACTTTCAGGCGGAACCAGAGGGTGCCCGTATGCGCGCGGGTGATGGACCCGCCGGTGGGTTCAGGGATGAGGCAGGCATCGGCCCGATAGCCGCGCAGCAGCGTGGCCAGCGCTCCGTTGCCGGTGCTTTCCTCCTCCGTCACCGTCTGCAGATGCACATCCCCAGCAGGGGAATAGCCGGCGGTGCGAATGGCCTCCATGGCAAAGCACATGGCCGAGACTCCGGCCTTCATGTCATTGGCGCCACGGCCGTACATCCAGCCATCCTTCACCGTGCCCCCGTAGGGGGGGAAGCTCCACATTTCGGACGGGCCTTCGGGCACCACGTCAATATGCCCCTGGATGATGAGGCTGCGCCCTGAAGGTGTCGTGCAGCGCTTGGACGCGACCACCTGGAAGGAGCCGGCGGGGTCCACATCCACCATGGGGCTGGCCTTGGGATGTTCGGCCAGCGGCACATCGGCCAGGGAGAAACGGTCCACGCTGTAGCCGCGCCCGTTGAACCAGCGCGCCATATGGTCCTGCAAGGGCGCCTCGCGCCCACGCAAGGAGGGATGACGCACGATATCGGCAAGGAAGCGCACCTGTTCGTCAAACCCTGCATCCACGGCGGCGGAGAGATGGGCGAGAGTTGTCTTGTCAGGCATGCGCATGGACCTCGGGTTGGCTACTCCGCGGGCGTGGCCAGCAAAGCGTTGGTGTACCAGATGGGGCTTGCATCATAACGCACGCGGTTGCGCTGCGCTGCCCAACTCACCCTCAGATAATGCACGGGAATCACCCCGAGGTCCTCGGTCAGGGCACGCATCGCCTGCGCGGTGAGCTGATTGCGTTGCTCCATGTTCATCGTCCGCAGCGCTTGGGCCAGCGGCGCGTCCATCGCCGGGTTGGAGTAATGCTGCCGGTTGAACGGTCCAAAGCCGGTCACGGGATCACGCGTCGCCACGACCTGGCGCATCATGTTTGCAGCCGTCGAGGTGGTGAAGGTTGTCATGAACATGCCGAACTCGCGCGCCGTGGCACGTGTGAAGAAATTGGCCGGCGGCAGGACCTCCACCCGTGTCTCGATGCCGATGCGCGAAAGCCCCTGCGCGATGGCCTGCAGGATATCCGCGTCACTCGGGATGAAGCCGTTGGGGCCGTGAATGGTCATGCGGAAGCCGTCCGGATAGCCCGCCTCGGCCAGCAAGGCGCGGGCGCGAACGAGGTCGGTGGCAAGCGGCGGCAGGCCCTGCGCGCGATCAGGCAGGGAGGGGGCGGCGAATTGCTCGGCGGCACGTCCCTGGCCGACCAGCAAGCGGCTGACAATCGCCTCACGGGGGATGGCGAGCGAGAAAGCCTGGCGCACGCGCAGGTCGCGCATCGGGTTGCGGGGCAGCGGGTTGCCCTGCTTGTCGGTGACGAAGGGCGCCTGTTCGCGCACCGTATCGGGCATCAGATAGGAGGTGGTGATGCTGTCGGTCGTGAAGACAGCCAGGCGCGGGTCGGTCGAGAGGCGCTGCACATCCTGCACGGGCACGGCGTCAATCAGGTCCACATCACCGGCCAGCAGGGCCGCGACTCGCGCGCCATTATTGGTCATGAAGCGGGTGATGACGCGGTCCCAGGGGGGGCGTGGGCCCCAGAAATCGGGGTTGCGCACCAATTCATGCCGCTCGCCCTGGGCGTAGCTGACATGGCGATAGGCGCCGGTGCCGATCATCGCGCGGCCCTGGTTGAAATCGCCCAGCTGCGCATTCGCATGGATGCGGCGCGAGAGCATCATGATGCCGGTGATGTCGCGGTCGAAGAAGGGCGCCGGCTCGCGCGTGATGACGCGGATCGTGCGCGCATCCACGATCTGCACTTCGGCGATGGTGCGCACCATCGGTGTGAAGGGGCCGGGCGAATTGGGCACAAGCGGCACGCGGGCAAAGGAGAAAGCGACGTCCTCCGCCTCGAACGGCGTGCCGTCATGGAAGCGGATGCCCTCACGCAGGCGGAATTCCCAGGTGAGGTCATCCACATTGCGCCAGCTCTCTGCCAGCACGGGGAAGATGCGGCTTTGCGTGTCCAGATCAATCAGCGGGTTGAAGATCTGGCGCAGCTGCGCGTTGTTGTTGTTGGAGGAATGGTAATGCGGGTCCATCCCCGTGGGGATGCCGGCCATGCCGATGTTGAGCGTGCGAGACGGCTGCGAAGCGGCGGGCAGCGCCCAGAGCAGGCTGGCGGCGGCGAGAAGGGCAAGGCGCATGGCTGGGTCTCCGACAGGTCAATACACTGTCATCAACAGGCCGTGCGGCCCGCGCGTCAAGCGCCAATACACTTGCCTGCCAGGCGAATGCAGGCTCTGCGTGAACCAGCCGAAGGCCTACCAGGGCAAACAGGACTGCAGGTGGCCCGGTTCTGCTGCCGCGTATGATCCCCCGAGGGACTGAAGCCCGCTTTAGCGAATCACGCGGCGAAAGAAGAGCATCGGAACGGCGACGCCCAGCGCCAGAGCTCCCAGAAGGACATAGGGAATCATCTCGATGTTTTCCGCCTTCCCCGAATTTTCGAGGAAGATCGAGATGACCATGGCGGTGCCCACGATGCTGAAGGACAGGAGTTTCCCGCGGCTCGTGACTTCCTTGCGGGGTGGGTCCTGCGGGTTGCCGATGTCGGTGTTCATGCTGTGGTCCTGTGATTGTCTTGCGCCGAACCCTATCGCAGATTGGTAACGCTGCAAGCCAAAACGCACCAGAAAATCACAGGGCCGTATCCTGACGCCGGTACTCGCCGTCTGATCCGCGGATGCGTTCAGCTTCCGCCCAGAGCTTGCGTATAGGCCTCGGGCGAAAAGCCTATCAGCCGGCGCGGACCAAGGTCGAGCACCGGGCGCTTGATCATGGAAGGCTGGGCGAGCATGAGCGCAATGGCGCGCGCCTCGTCCAGGCCTGCTTTCTGAGCATCCGGCAGCTTGCGGAAGGTGGTGCCCGCGCGGTTCAGCAGAGCCTCAAAGCCCAGTTCGCGCACCCAGGCGGTCAGTGTTTCGGGTGAGATGCCTTGCGTTTTATAGTCATGGAATACGTATGGCACGCCCTTCGCGCCGAGCCAGGCGCGGGACTTCTTCATCGTGTCGCAATTCTTGATGCCATGGAGGGTGATCATGCGCGGCGGCCTTCGCTCGGGCGCGGGGCGATTGTCATCGCGATGCCATGCGCCTGGGGTTCGCTTGCATGCTTAGCTGGTATGGAGTGATGGGGACAGCGAGGGAGACACCCGCATGAGCGACAACATACAGGACCAGATTGCCGCGCTTGTGCATCAACGGCTGCGCGAGGCCGCACCGCAGATCGCCCACTCCCTGCGCCAGATCGCCGCCGGCAATCCGCTCGGTGCAGAGCCCGACGAGCAGCGGCGGGTGGACCGCATCTCGGCCAAATCGGGCATGAGCCACCGGGATTCGGAGGTGGTCTCGACGCTGATTGAACAGACGGCGAAGGCGGTGGACTTGGCGGGCGCCGAGAGCGGTGGCGCCGAGAGAGGTGGCCCCGAGAGCGGTGGCCCCGAGGCGCAACAGGGCCCGACGATTGATTTCGTCGGCGTCGAATTCCTCACGCGCGGGCGCCTGGCAGCCAATGCGGTGGGCCGGGTGATCTCACGTTCTGGCCGGGGCATCGGCACTGGCTTCCTCGTCGGGCCGGGGCTGTTTCTCACCAACAACCACGTGATCGGCGGGCCAGAGGCAGCACAAGAGCTGCGGGCAGAATTCGACTATGAAGCCGATGACAGCGGGGTGGAGCGCCCGGTCACGCGCTTCGTCTTCGACCCCGCCGCCTGCTTCGTGACTGACCCCATGCAGGCGCTCGACTTCACGCTCATTGCCATCGGCGAGCGCGTCTCCGGCGGCAAGGAGATCGCGACCTTCGGCTTCCTGCCGCTCTCCGACGCGGCCGACAAGCACATGCTGGGCGAGATTGCCAACATCATCCAGCATCCGACCGGCCAGTTGAAGCAGATCGTCGTGCGGGAGAACAACCTCGTGGCGCGCGACGAGACGCGGCAGGTCCTGCACTACCTGGCCGACACGGAACGCGGCTCCTCCGGCTCGCCGGTTTGCAACAATGACTGGGAGCCGATCGCCCTGCACCATTGGGGTGGGCCGGCGCTCGAAGTGACAACACCGGACGGCACGCCTCTTCGGCGCGACATCAATGAGGGGGTGCGGATCAGCGCCATCGTTCGTGCCCTGCGGGACCGCGCGGCAGCCTTGGGTGCAAGGCCAGCGGCGCGGGTCGCTTCGCTGTTGAAGCTCTGGGCCGACATGCCGCGCCGCGGCCCGTCGGGACCCGAGCGCGCGCCCCGCGAGACGGCGGCGCCCGGCAGCCCTCACCTGGCGGCGCCGCGCCGCAACGCAGATGGCTCGATGACCTGGATGCTGCCGTTCGAAGTCACGCTGGGCACGCCGGGGCGGGGTGCGGAGGCGGCCCGGGCCCGGGCAGCGGGACCGGGCTTCGCCGACCGCGGAGGCTATGAACCGGGCTTCATCCCGGGCTTTGTCCTGCCCATCCCGCGCCCCCGCGACGCGGATTACCCCCTGGCGCGCAACCGCCAGGCGCTGCCCGACGAAGACCCGCATGAACTGCGCTACCACCACTTCTCCATCCTGATGAACGCCGAACGTCGGTTGGCCGCCATCACCGCCTGCAACATTGATGGAAGCCGCCTCGTCGCGGTCAACCGCTCCGACAAATCCACGAACACCGCGCCCACGTTGAGCGACCTTGGTGCGGAGTCCCGGACGCCAGAAGGCGGGACACCAGAAGCCGGGGGGCCAGAAGCCGGGGGACCAGAAGCCGGGGGGCCAGAAGCATCGGATGATTTCACGCGCGATCCCCGACTGCCCGATCACGAGCAAATGGGCAGGGAATTCTACCAGGATCAGCGGGTTCCGGGTTTCGACAAGCCGGAATTTCCCGGGCGCAATGCCTCTGCCGCAGTGAAGCGGGCCTATGCGCGCGCCATGAGCGAGCGCACCGCCCGCATGTTCCAGAAGGGCCATATCATTCTGCGCGGCGACCCGGCCTGGGGCCTGGCTGAAGAGGCGCTGGCGGCTGAGGAGGACACATTTTTCTATACCAACGCGGCACCGCAGCTGGGCTACTTCAACCAGGGCAGCCCGATTGGCAGCCCCGGCGCCAAGGGCAAGCTGCGCTGGCGCGCGGTCGAGACCTATGTGCTGCGCAACGCCTTTGCCCAGCGCCAGCGCGTCACCGTTTTTGCCGGGCCGGTTTTCGACGCTGATTATGACGTGGCCTATCGCGAGGGCGTGCTGGTGCCGATGCGCTTCTGGAAGGTGGCCGCCTGGGCAGAGGGGGGAAATCTGCGCGCCATCGCCCTCCTGGCCGATCAGAAGCCGGTTCTGGAGCAGCTGACCCAGGGCGTGCCGGAAGCGGCGGAGGGCTTCGAAGACGAGGCGGAGCGTGCGCGGGTGGGCGAATTCCTTACCACGGTCCGCGCCATCGAGACGCTGACCGGGCTTGATTTCGGGGCGGCGCTTCGGCGTGCCGATGTGCGGCAGGGCGCGCGCGGGCGCATCAGCGCGTTGGATGCGCCGGATGATCTCCTGGGCTTGCCAAGCAAACCAGCCGTAAAGCCCCGGCGGAGGACGGCCAGCCGCAACCCACGCAAGCCAGGGTGAGACGGGGAATGATCGCTGTGCTGGATCATGCCCCATCCGCCATTCTGCACAGTTGCCGGTTCAGCCCCGCCGACTTATCGGCAGCGACAAATTGTCAGTCCTGACGTTCAGAGCCGCATGGGTGCTTGGAGGGCGGTGATGAAGATGGGGTTCTCGCCACCGATCAGGCGGAGCCGGCTACCATGTCCAGCATCATACCCATAGCCTCAGCATCATAGGGGATAGAAAGGCTTTGGCCCCGCCCGGGTCATGCCAGGCCCAGTTTCGCTCCGCTTGTCGCCGCAACCTTACTCCCACTCTATCGTCCCTGGCGGCTTGCTCGTGATGTCATAAGTCACCCGGTTCACCCCGCGCACCTCATTGACGATCCTGTTCGCCACCCGCCCCAGAAACCCCATGTCGAAAGGGTAGAATTCCGCCGTCATTCCATCCGTGCTGGTCACCGCGCGCAGCGCACAGGCCATCTCGTAGGTCCGTCCATCGCCCATCACGCCCACGGTGCGCACCGGCAGCAGTACTGCAAAGGCCTGCCAGATTGCGTCGTACAACCCTGCCGCGCGGATTTCCTCCAGATAGATCGTATCCACCTTTCGCAGGATATCCGCCTTCTCGCGCGTCACTTCGCCGGGGATGCGGATGGCCAGGCCAGGCCCGGGGAAGGGATGGCGGCCCACGATCTCCTCGGGCATGCCAAGTTCGCGCCCCAGCACGCGCACCTCATCCTTGAAGAGTTCGCGCAGCGGCTCCACCAACTGCATGCGCATCCCCTCCGGCAGGCCGCCCACATTGTGGTGGCTCTTGATGGTCACCGAAGGCCCGCCCGTGGCCGAAACACTCTCGATCACATCCGGATAGAGGGTCCCTTGCGCCAGGAAATCCGCGCCGCCGATCTTGTTCTGCTCTTCCTCGAACACTTCAATGAACAGGCGCCCGATGATCTTGCGCTTCTGCTCGGGGTCGGTGACGCCGGAGAGCTGGCCGAGGAACATGTCGCTCGCGTCGCGATGCACCAGCTTGATGTTGAAGCGATCGCGGAAGGTGGCTACCACCTGCGCGCTTTCGTTGGCGCGCATCAGCCCATGATCCACATAGATGCAGGTGAGCTGGTCGCCGATCGCCTCATGCAGCAGCACCGCCGCCACGGAGGAATCCACGCCGCCCGAAAGCCCGCAGATCACCCGCCCCGTGCCCACCTGTGCGCGGATCTTTGCGACGGCCTCGGCGCGGTAGCCGGCCATGGTCCAGTCGCCGGAACAGCCGCAGATGCCGTGGGTGAAATTGCGCAGGAGGGCCGCGCCATGGGGCGTGTGGACGACCTCGGGGTGGAACATGGTGCCGTAATAGCGCCGTGCATCGTCGGCGATGAGGGCGAAGGGCGCGCCCTCGCTCTCGGCGACCACGCGAAAGCCGGGCGGCAGCACGGTGATGCGGTCACCATGGGACATCCAGACCGTCTCCAGCGCGCCCTTGGCCCAGACGCCCTGGGTGATGGGGCAGTCCGCGGTGACAGTGACGACGGCGCGGCCGAATTCTCGTGCATGCCCGCCTTCAACCACCCCACCCAGTTGATGCGCCAGGGTCTGCTGCCCGTAGCAGACGCCCAGGATGGGCAGGCCCGAGGTGAGGGCATAATCCGGCGCGCGCGGGCTCTGCCCCTCCGTCACGCTGGCCGGCCCACCCGAGAGGATGATGCCGCGGGGATCGAAGGCGCGGATGCGCGCCTCAGGGGCGGCGTTGAAGGGCCAGATTTCGCAATAGACCCCTGATTCACGAAGGCGCCGTGCGATGAGCTGCGTCACCTGGCTGCCGAAATCCAGGATGAGAATGCGGTCTTGCTTGGCGAAGTTCGTGTTCATATCGCTCGGCACCATGGCGCGCGCCCGGCGTCAAGGGTGTTCAGCGCGTGGCCGACACAAGTAGTCGCGCGACATCGGCCAGCGCCCTCCCCCGCGGGCCATCCGGGCGCGCAGCCGTGCCCCGCCAGCCGTGCCCCGCCAGCCGTGCCCCGCCAGCCGTGCCCCGCCAGCCGTGCCCCGCCAGTCATGTTCCCAACCAACCAGGCCTGGAATTGCGCACGCGCAGCGGGGGACAGCACCGGGCCGAGCGCGATCCGCTCCAGGCTCGCGCTGATCGCCCGGCTGGGCCTCGTTCAGTGCGGGCTCAATGCGGTCGAGCCGCGTGGTCTCATCGCCGATCCGGCGTAGACAGGGCGGGAGGAGGCAGCCCCGCCAGGAGCCAGGATCGCCGCCCCCAAATGCCTCAGCGCGGCGATTTTGCCGTGGCGGTTGCGCTCAGCAGGGTATGGATCGGCGCCCAGGCATAGGCGATCTGCGTCATCGGCTGGCCTGCGAAGGTGATGTTCTCCCGCACAGCCGGCTTGCCGCCGAGGCGCTGATAGAACCAGCGTGACGGGTTGTCCTCCAGCACCCAGGTGAAGGCCGATTGCGCCTCCAGGGACGTCAGATGCGACGCCATGGCCCGCATCAGCCGCCGACCGATCCCGCGCTCTCGGAAATCATCAGCGATGTAGAGGGTCTCCACCTCGCCCCCGGCGATGACAGGGCGGCGGGACATGCCCCCGGTGACGAAGCCTATGATGCCCCCGCCGGGAAGCTCAATGCCATCCGCTATGGCCACGAAGCCGGCATGGCCACCCCGGCGCCCTCGCAGGCCTCGTTCGTATCCCAGGCCCTCGCGCAGTTCGGAGAGCCCGGCGAGGTAGGTATCGGATAGGATGCCCGCGTAGGTGCTGCGCCAGCTGGATACATGTACGCGGCCCATCGCGTCGGCGTCGGCTGGGCGGGCGCGGCGGATGGTGACCACCTCCGTTACGCCTGCTTCTCCAGCACGGCACAGAAAAACCCATCCGTGCCATGCGCACCCGGTGAAAGCAGCAGATGCAGGCCCCCCATGGGTGGGGTACCCGCCAGGCCGGCCTCCGCCCAGGCGGTGGCCAATGGAACCGCCTGAAAATCTGGGTGCTTGTTCAGGAACCGGTCCACCTGCAATTCATCCTCCTCGGGCAGCAGCGAGCAAGTCGCGTAGATCAGCCTACCTCCAGGCCGGACCAGATGCGCCGAAGTTAACAGAATTTCATCTTGCTTGACCAGAAGTTCCGCAAGGTCTTCCGCACCCGTTCGGTGGCGCGCATCGGGGTTGCGCCGCCAGGTGCCGGTGCCGGTGCAGGGGGCGTCCACCAGAACGCGGTCGAACTGCCCAGCGCGGCGCTTGGCCCAGCGGTCGCCCGCTTCCAGCAGATGCGTCTCGGCATTGTGAATGCCCGCACGGCGCAGACGCTTGGTGGCGCCATCAAGGCGCGGCACCGAGACATCACAGGCGGTGATCCGGCCCTGATTGTTCATCGTCGCCGCCATCGCGAGCGTCTTGCCCGCCGCACCCGCGCAGTAATCCACGACGCGCATCCCCCCCCGCGCGCCCACCAGCGCCGCGATCAACTGGCTGCCCTCATCCTGCACCTCGATCAGCCCGGCCTTGTAGGCGGCGGTGCCGGTGATGGGCGTGCGATGGGCCAGCCGCAGCCCCCAGGGAGAGAGCGGCGTGGTCTCGGAAATCAGCCCTTCCTGGCGGAGTGCGGCCTGCGCCTCGGCGCGGGTCCCCTTCAACAGGTTCGCCCGCAGATCGAGCGGCGCGCTGGCTTCCATCGCCAGCGCCTCAGCCTCCAGCGTCGCGCCGAAGCGGGCGGCGAGGCCGGGCAGGGCCCATTCGGGCAGGTTGAGCCGCGCGGAGTCCGGCATTTCCTTGCCCGAAAGCGGCTTGCCGAGCAGGGTTTCGGCCACGCCCATCTCGCCCACATCCAACGGGCCGGCGGCAAAGCGCCCGCCATCGAACAGGCGCGCGGCTTCGACCAGCTTGCGCTTCTCACCCAGGATCAGCCAGGCGAGCGCCAGCAGACGCGGGGTGATGCGCGCGCCGGTCTGCCCGATCCACCATTCCAGCCGAAGGCGCTGGCGCAGCACCGACCAGGCGAGGTCCGACACCGCACGGCGGTCGCTGCCGCCGATATAGCGGCGTGCGCGGAAGAAATCGGCGCTGATGGCATCAGCTGGCCGGCGCGGCTCGTCCTGGACCTGATGCAGCAGATCAATGGCGGCGGAGAGGCGTCCCTCGGGCGTCACGCGAGAAGGCCTGGCAGCGTGCTCAGATCGGTCAGGCTGGGAACGCCCGCAGCCTCCAGGCCATATTCATCCGGCGCTCCGTTGCGGTTCACACGAATGGCGCGAAAGCCGGCATGCATCGCCGCCTGAGTGTCCCAGGGATTGGCCGAAACGAAGGCCATGCGGGAGGCGGGCAAACCAAGGCGCTGCACCGCCAGCGCATAGACGCGCGGATCGGGCTTGAAGATCCCCACGGCCTCGACCGAGAGCAGCACATCGAGCAGCGTCGAAATGCCCGAAGCAGTGGTCGCATCCACCAGCATCATGGGCGCGCCGTTCGAGAGCATGGCGGTGCGCATCTTGCCGGCCCGAAGCGCGCGCAGCATGCCAGGTACTTCGGCATAGGCGTCGAGCTTGCGATAGGCTTCGAGCAGGTCATTCACCAACACGGGGTCGGTCACGTTGAAGCGCGAGCACACGAAGTGCAGCGCCTCGATCGTGCAGGTCCAGAAATCCTGGTGGTGACCAGGGCCTGTCAGGCTGCGCACCCAGGAATATTCCAGCTGCTTCACCCGCCACTCCTGTGAGAAGACGGCGGCGTCTGGCCCCAGGCGCGTCGCGTGGCGCGTGACGGCGGAATGCACGTCAAGCAGCGTTCCATAGGCGTCGAAGACAACAGCTTCGATCTCTGTGCGCTTATCCGTCATGGCGGTAATTCGGCGCTTCGCGCGTCACTGCCACATCATGCACGTGGCTCTCGCGCAGGCCCGCATTGGTGATGCGCCGGAAGCGGGCATTTTTCTGCAAATCCGCGATGGTGGCGCTGCCGGTATAGCCCATGGCCGCGCGCAGCCCCCCAACCAGCTGATGGATCACGGCACCCACCGGGCCCTTGTAGCCCACGCGTCCCTCGACACCCTCGGGCACGAGCTTCAACTGGTCGCTCACCTCGGCCTGGAAATAGCGGTCGGCGCTGCCGCGCGCCATGGCGCCCAGCGAGCCCATGCCGCGATAGGATTTGTAGGAGCGGCCCTGATAGAGGAACACCTCGCCTGGCGCTTCATCGGTGCCGGCGAACAGGCTGCCCATCATCACGCATTCGGCGCCCGCCGCGATGGCCTTGGCGATATCGCCGGAGCTGCGGATGCCGCCATCGGCGATGGAGGGCACACCGCGCTCGCGCGAAGCGGCTGCGCATTCCATCACCGCCGTCAGCTGCGGCACGCCCACGCCGGCCACGATGCGCGTGGTGCAGATGGAGCCCGGACCGATGCCGATCTTCACCGCGTCCGCCCCTGCCTCGATCAACGCCAGCGCGCCTTCGGGCGTGGCCACATTGCCGGCGATGATCTGCACCGTGTTGGACAGGCGCTTGATGCGCTCGATCGCAGCCAGCACACCGCCCGAATGGCCGTGCGCCGTGTCCACCACGATGACATCGGCCTCGGCTGCGATCAGCGCTTCGGCGCGGCGAAAGCCGTCCTCGCCCACGCCGGTCGCACCCGCGGCGCGCAGGCGGCCGAGCGAATCCTTCACGGCATTGGGATGGGCTTCGGACTTGTCCATGTCCTTGACGGTAATGAGCCCAACACAGCGCCCTGCATCATCCACGACCAGCAGCTTTTCCAACCGCCGCTTGTGCAGCAGCGTGCGGGCCTGTTCGGCGGTCACGCTCTCGGGTGCGGTAAGCAGGTTTTCGCGCGTCATCAACTCATGGACCCGCTGCTTGAGGTCGGTCGCGAAGCGCACATCGCGGTTGGTGATGATACCCACCAGGCGGCCCGAACCAGGCTCGACCACGGGGAAGCCGCTGATGCGGTGGCGCGCCTTGAGGTCCAGCAACTCGGCAAGCGTCTGTTCGGGATGGAGCATGATGGGATTGACCACCATGCCGCTTTCAAAACGCTTCACCTGGCGGATTTGATCGGCCTGCTCGTCGGGCGTCATGTTCTTGTGGATCACGCCGATCCCGCCGCGCTGGGCCATGGCGATGGCCATCGGCGCTTCGGTGACGGTGTCCATCGCGGCTGCGATCAGCGGGATATGCAGCGAGATTCCGCGGGTCAGTCGCGTGCGGGTGTCGGTCTGGCCGGGAAGCACGGTGGAATATGCGGGCAGCAGCAGGACATCGTCGAAAGCGAATGCCTCGGCGATGCGGATCGGTTCTGCGAAATCGAGAGCTGCCATGGCGGGACCTTTCGGGCGGTCATACGACCTTGGCGTGCTGCCTTAACCCCCCCTTGGCGTCGCGTCCAGCGAAGCTGTGTGAAAGCCAAGGCATGCCTGTCATGCCGGGCGCTTGAACCCCGTCGCCACCACGTAAAGCTCGCTGCTTTCCTTGCGGCTGGCGGGGGGCTTGGCGTGGCGCACCTCGGCAAAATTCACGCGCAGCCGCTCCAGCATGGCCTTTTCGCTGCCGCCCTGGAACACCTTGGCCACGAAGCTGCCGCCCGGTGCCAGCACCTTTACCGCGAAATCCAGCGCGAGGGCGGCAAGATCCATGATGCGCAAATGGTCCGTCGGGCCGTGACCCGTCGTGTTGGGCGCCATGTCGGAGAGGACGAGATCGGCAAAGCCGCCCAGCGCTTCCAGCACGGCGGCCTCGGTCGCGTCATCCTGGAAATCGCCCTGGAGCACCTTGGCGCCGGGCAGATTGTCCATGGGCAGCAGATCAAGCGCCACAACCTCGCCGCGTTGGTCCAGAGCGCGCAGCGCCACCTGTGTCCAGCCGCCAGGTGCGGCTCCGAGGTCCACCACACGCTGGCCAGGGCGCAGCAGCTTGAAGCGGTCATCCAGTTCGGTGAGCTTGAAGGCCGCGCGCGAGCGATAACCCGCCGCCTGGGCCGCCTTTACATAGGGGTCGTTCAGCTGGCGCAACAGCCAGCGCTGGCTCGCATTGCTGCGGCCGCGAGCGGTCTTGACGTTGGAATGGGTGCTGCGAGGGCCCACGGGTCGGGTGGGGCCACTCTTGGTCGGCGGTTTGGCCATGGGGGCGTTTAGAACAGATCGGCCCCCACGGGAAACGCTGCCTCAGGCGAGGGCCCCGCGCATGAGGCGCATGAGCATCCCTTCGCGCAGGCCCCGATCAGCCACGGTGAGTTCACTCACCGGCCAAAGCTGACGTATCGCCGCGTAAACGGCGCAGCCGGGCAGCACGAAATCGGCGCGCTCGGGCCCGACGCAGGGGTGGGCCGCAAGTCCCTTGCGGCCCATGGCAAAGAGCTGCTCCATAGCAGCATCTGCCGCCTCGGCGTTGAGTTTGCTGCCATCCACCAACTGCCGCCGGTATTTCGGCAGCGCCATGACCACGCCGGCGAGCGTGGTGACCGTGCCCGAGGTGCCGATCAGCCGCACTCCGCCGGCGCGAATTTCCTGGCCGATGCAATGGATGCGGTCGAACCGGGCGAGGCGGGTGTGGATATCCTCGACCACTTCAGCGAAGCCGTGGGTGGAGAAACAATCGCCGCCCTCGCGCTCGGCGAGCGTCACGACTCCGCAGGGGATGGAGATATAGCCGATAAGTTCTGGCCGCGGCCCTGTGCGAATCCAGGCTATTTCGGTGCTGCCGCCGCCGATATCGAAAAGGATGGCGCGGCGGTCCTGCGCCTCCAGCAATGGGGCGCAGCTTTCCATGGCGAGCTCGGCCTCCTCGCGGGGCGAGATGATGCGTGGGCGCAGGCCGGTCTCGACCGCCGCGCGGGCCAGGAAGGCCGGGCCGTTGACCGCGCGGCGGCAGGCCTCGGTAGCGACGGCGGCCAGGCGGCGCACCGGCCGGCGGTGGAGGCGTTCGGCGCAAGCCGACAGAGCGGAGATGGTGCGGTCCATCGCGGCGTCGGAAAGGGCACCGCTGCCGGCCAGCCCCTCACCCAGGCGGACAATCCGAGAGAAGCTGTCCACTACGCGGAAACCATGGCGCGTGGGAGCGCCAATCAAAAGGCGGCAATTATTGGTGCCAAGGTCCAGCGCCGCGAAAAGTGCGGCCGGCGGATGGCCTGTGCTGGGTTGGAGGGCACTCATCGGGGGATGGTCTGTCCTGCGCGGGGGGCTTGTGTGACATGATCATGAAGCGGGGCTGTCAGTGCAAGCGGGATGTTCGCTTGGCAAGCCAGAAATGTGGTGTTAGGACCGCCACCTGCCGAGCGGGCGCGCTTGGGGGATAGTTTAACGGTAGAACTTCCGACTCTGACTCGGACAGTCTTGGTTCGAATCCAGGTCCCCCAACCACGCGGCCCACTCAGTCCGTCAGCCCCACCATCCCAGCGCTCAATTCCCAGAGCCGCCGTGATCGCCCGTCATCCCGCGCCTTGGCCGAAAGGCCCTGGGAGAACGGCTTTGCACCCGGCTTCTGCCGGTTGCCCCAACTCCAATGCACGCCGGACTCTACGAATTGCGCATCGGCCACCACCGCCGCCACGCGCTCGCCCGAGAGTTCCTGGCTGACATAGCCCTTGGTGATGTTCTTCTGGAACCAGGGAAAAATCGTCTGGAACAGCTTGGGCGTGTGGCGGAACAATGCCGTGTCGGCCACGCAGCCGGGATAGAGCGTGTTGAAAACGACCCCCGTCTGTGCGTGATACCGGCGGTGGAACTCTCGGTTCATGATCATATTGCACAGCTTGCTGTCCTTGTAGGCCTTGCCGGCCTTGAAGGGCTTGCCGTCAATCATCGCCACGGGGGCAAGAAACTCTGCCTCCAGCCCGGCCAGGTCGCCCAGATCGGCCGGCGCAGGGATGGGGACCTTGCCGCCGAACTCCTCGGAATTGGCGGTGACAGTCCCCAGCGTGATCAGGCGCGCGGGTTGGCGGGGTGAGGCGCGCAGATCTTCCAGCAGCAGTCGGCTCAGCAGGAAATGGCCGAAATGATTGGTGGCGACACTCAGTTCATACCCCTCGGGCGAGCGCGCGGGTTCCTTCAGCCTCGGCATGTAGGTGGCGGCATTGCACAGCAACGCGTCCAGTGTGCGCCCACTCGCGCGGAATTCGGCCACAAAATCCCGCACCGATTGCTGGGAGCCCAGGTCCACCCGCATCAGGCTGACCGCCTCAGGGGCAATGCGCAGGGACTGCGCCGCAGCCTCGGCCTTGGGCAGGTCACGGCAGGCCATGACCACATGCCAGCCTCGGTCCACCAGGGATTTCGTTGCGTGAAGCCCAACGCCGGAGGAGGCGCCAGTGACGATGATGGTGGGGCTCATGCGGTGTCTCCGGATTCGTGAAAGGCAGTTTCAGAGCAATTTTGCCTCCCTGCCCAGGGCTGCTTCGCAGGACCAGGGATTCTTCGCTGGACCAGGGGTTCTTCGCACGACCAGGGGTTCTTCGCAGGACCAGGGCTTCTTCGCAGAACCAGGGATTCTTCGCAGGACCAGGGGTTCTTCGCACGACCAGGGATTCTTCGCAGGACCAGGGCTTCTTCGCAGAACCAGGGCTGCTTCGCAGGAAACGTAGTGGCCCCATTGCCGAATTTTCCCGCCCGCCTACAACCCTGACAGGCCGACGGCGTTGGTCCGCAAGCCGCCCCACCTCCGCGAGGATGTCCAATGCACCGGGTTCTATATCGCTTCGCCGGCCACAACTACTCCAACCGAAAGGAGGGGACGGGCGGCAAGTTCTGCGAGGGACAGCTTCAGTTCGTGAACATCCCGCGCGTGGGCGAGCATGTGGAAATTCTTGACCATTCCAGCATCGCACTAGCAAATACCAGCACGATTGATCCGCAGCACAATGGCACCTACGTGGTGGACCGCGTGACGCACAGTCTGATCGAGCAGCAGAACGAGATCATCCTGAGCTTGCGCAAGGAGTACTGACCGCGTCAGGCGGGCCGCGCTCCACGCCGATCACCCGCGCTGCATGTGGCCCGGTGCAGGCCCTCAGGCGCAGGTGGCTGGGGTCGCGCTGGGCAAAGCTGCTGCCCAGTGTCCAAGGCGTGGTCATCTCGCGGGTGGGGCCTGTTTTCAAATCGCGTTCCAACACCAGCTCGCCCCGGATTTCGCCCACGAAGTGAAAGCCCGAGCGAGCATAAAGGCGGCGTGCGCCGAAATTGGCCGGTGCAACCAGCAGCCGAATGCGACGGCAACCTGGAATGCGCCCCAGCCGTACCAGCACGGCTTCCACAATCGCCCGACCATGGCCAAAGCCTTGATGCGCCCGGCCGATTGCGAGCCAGCCCAGCCACCAGCAGGATGCGTCCCGGCGATCGGGATGCACCACGTAAAAGCCGATCAAATGGCCGCTGACCTCAACGCCGATGAGCGAATGCGCGGGCCCGCGTCTCACTGCCTCCAGAATAACCGGAAGTGGGTCGAGGAACCGGGCGACCTGATCCGCGTCAAGCTCGATGAGTGCGACCTTCGCAAGATCGGTACGGCCGATCCGACGGTAGATAAGGGGCGTGAAGCCCCGGAGCGAAGACATGATACCCTGACGAATGTTGTTGCGATGGAATCCCGTTATGGCCTGAAGGCCGGTTCCATCTCGTCAGGCACATGCCCGGGAGCTACCCGGACAAAGTTCCTTTTTCATATTCTTGTCATAGCAGGAAAGCAGCCGCTGGTTGTGTCAGTTTGAAGGCATTTCCGCGATGAGCCCCGCTTCGCGCGCCTTGATCTGCATGGCCAGGAACTTCGAGTAGATGCGGCATTGAGCCAGGCTGCCAGCCGTAAACCATAGGCCTTGCTGCGCCGTGGGGCGCCACATGTTGCGCAGTTCGCCGCCCGCATCGAAGCCCCAGACGGGCCCGATGCGCTCGGCCACGTCGTCGCCCAGATAGGCGCGCGCCGTCTCCTGCTGGTTCTTGTAGCCGGTGGCCAGCACCAGAAGATCAGCGCGGGCGATGCTGCCATCGCGCAGCCGTACGCCCTCAGGCACGAAGCGCTCGATATCCGCCCATTGCAGAACTGCAATTTGGCGCTCGGCGATCAGATCCGAGCAGCCGACATTGAAGTAATAGCCGCCGCCGCGCTCCAGATACTTCATCTGGAACCCCAGCGAGCCCTCATCATTGTCCAGCCGGAAGCCAGCGCCCGCCAGCCGATCCAGCAGCGGCTGGTCAATCTTCCGCGAACGCGTGGTCGCACTCCGATACGCGTCGCACAGCACGGGGTAGGGCATGGAGGTGGCGAGCAGGTCGCAATCCTCCATCGGCAGGCCCTCGGTGTAGATGGAATAGACGCGCTGCGCCTCGGCCAGGCTCACGATATGGGTAGGGCTGCGCTGGATCATGGTGACTTGCGCGCCGCTCGCGTGCAGGTCCTGCGCCACGTCATGGCCGGAATTGCCGGTGCCCAGCACCAGCGCGCGCTTGCCCTTCCAGGCATGGCCCTGCGTATAGGCGCCCGAATGCAGCACCTCGCCGGCGAAATCCGCAAGGCCGGGGAGGTTGGGCCGGATGGGAATGCTGCTCACCCCCGTCGCGAAAACCAGATGGCGCGGGCGCATCACGCGGGTGCTGCCATCCGCGCATTTCAGCGTGACCTCCCAGACGATGCCGTCATGTCCGCCCGAGACCAACTCCGTCCCGGTCCAGAAATTCAGCTCCATGGCCTCGACGTAATGTTCAAACCAGTTGGCCAGCTTGTCCTTGGGGATGAAGACCGGCCAGGTCTTGGGGAAGGGCAGATAGGGCAGGTGGTTGACTGACGTCTCATTGTGCAGCGTGAGCGCGTGGTAGCGGCGGCGCCAATTATCCCCCACCCGCGCCACACGGTCCACGATGAGCGTATCCACCCCCATCTGCCCCAGCCGCGCCGCCAGCGAGAGCCCGGCCTGCCCGCCGCCCAAAATGATGACGGCCGGGTCGTGATCGGCATAGGCGCGGGCGCGTTGGCGCTTGTCCAGCCAGTTCTCGCCGCCGAATTCGCGCGAGTAATCGGGCATTTCCACCCCCGCTTCACCCGTCATCTCCCCAAGCGTGGTCAGCAGCGTCCAAGCGCGGTGCGGCGCCTCTGGCGAGAGGCGCACCACGCCATGACCGACACCAAAAGCCGTGCCGAAGACAAACACCGCCTCGATGCAATCCTGCCCCGCCCGCTGCACCCGCCGCGGTGGTGAGCGCGCGGGGTCCAGCCGAAAGCCGTGCGCCTGGGTTTGCCGCAGCGCGGCCGCGATGTTCCCCGCGCCGGAGGTGGTGCGCAATTCCCAGGTGAAGGCCAGCACATCGCGCCAATGCGCATCCGGCAGGAACAGCGCGGAGGCATCGCCCGCCGCCAGCGCCGCCTCGAACCGGGCGAGCCAGGTGGTGACGGCCGTCAGGCTCGGGTTTTCCATGGCGTTCATCGCGACGTCTCCTCGTGTTGCGGCACAGCCGAGCGCGCGCCGCCGCGCCCGTCAAGCACATGACACGGCTTCCGGCGCGGCTCGCTTTTCCGCAGTCTGGGCTGCAGTGGCGGGATGATTTGCACGCCACGGTCCGCCGCCGCCTACGGCTGACCCGCCAACATCACGCAGGAGGCAGCCCTGGCCGCCCTACTCGCCCTGAACCAAACCCGAAAGAAGGTGCAGGAAACCCGTGAAAACCATGCAGGTTTTCACCCTGCCGGAAGAGTATGAGAGGGCAGCGCCCTCTCATAACCACCTCACCCCACGGACAGAAGCTCGACGTCAAACACCAACGTGGCATTCGGCGGAATCGCCCCACCAGCGCCGCGCGCGCCATAGCCAAGCTCGGGCGGGATGACGAGGCGGCGTTGCCCGCCCACCTTCATGCCCACCACGCCCTGGTCCCAGCCCTGGATCACCTGCCCAGCGCCGAGGCCAAAGCGAAACGGGTCCCCCCGGTCGTGCGAGGAATCGAATTTCTTGCCCTTGTTCTCGGGCGCGGCGGCGTCGAACAGCCAGCCGGTGTAATGGACGGCGACGGGCATTCCCGCGGTTGCGGTCTCGCCCGTGCCCAGCACGATGTCAGTCATGGAAAGCCTCTCCTGGTGATGCGGGGCTGGCCCCGCACTTCCCAGTATCAGCGCGGCGCGATTTCGGAAATCATCAGCTGCGCGGGAACTCCCGCACCGCGCCCATAATGGCCGATCCAGATGTCGTATTGGCCGGATTGCGGATTGTTGAAGACGAGGCCCGGATCGGTTCCACGAAAATCATCATTGCAGATCCATTTGCCGTCGGGGAGGTTCACCACCAGCGTCACATCCGTCCGTGCCGTGGCGGCAATGTAGAGCGGCAGGCCGCCGCCCGCGCGGTAGTTCAGCCGCACATCGGGCGGCACCGCGATGGAGCCCACGCAGCCGGCGCCGCCAATGCGCTCGGCGGGGATGTTGCCGCCTGCAGTCACGTTCACGATGGTCGGGTCGGGCGCGAAGTTGAAGTTCAGGTTCAACGTCCCGAAGGAGGGGCGGCGGTTGAAATCCTGCGCGACGACGGTTCCGGCCGTGATAGCGAGAGTTGCGGCCGCAATGGCCAAAGCACGTGAGAACAAGTCTGCCTCCCTTGAGCGTTCATGCGTGCCGACGCGATGCAAGCCCCACGTCGGCACGCATGATGCAACGAGATTTGTACGGCATTCGTCAAGAAGGGCTGCGAGAAATCAGCGCGCCTCTCGCCGCCAGGCCAGGATGGCCACCCCCAGCAGCAAGGGCAGCATGAGCCAGGGCGGCAGCAGCGGCAGGGCTGCGATGCCGGTGACGGTGTGGTCCTCGCGCTTGCGCAGCCCGATCCAACTCGTGCCCTGCGCGTCACGCCCGGCCGTGACCGCGCGGATTTCCGGCACGCCCGCGCCCTCGCCCACCCAGCGGGCGGCGCCGCCAGTGGCGTTCACGAGCGCCTGCAAGCGGGACGGCTCGGAGCGCAGATCGGCGAATTCAGGCGGGTTGGCCGGCATGGAGGCGGCGAAGGCCTGGCGGCGGCCATCGCTCACCTGCCAAAGCCCGGGCGCTTCGGCCGGTGCCTCGGCGGTGGCGCGCCCGCCTGATCCGGGGGCGAGGGGGGCGCGGCTGATGGTGCCATCGGGGGCGGTGATGGTGACCTCGGGCGGCGCGCCGGCATCCAGGCTGCGCCGGGCGATAAAGAGCCGGCCCGCTTCGATCCGCGCGGTCAGATCCTCCTCCTCCAGCTCAGGTTCGCGCATCAGCCAATGCGCGGTGCGGCGGAGCAGCTCCTGCTGCGGCCCGCCGCCATCATGCAGCCGCGACCAAAGCCAGATATGGTCCGACAGCATGAGTGCCACCCGCCCCTGGCCCACACGGTCCAGAATGAGCAGCGGCGCGCCGGAGGCCCCCTCCATGACGCTGGTGCCGGCGCGCTGATCGGTGCGGATGGTGCGATACCAGCGGCCCCAAGTGGGTTCCGCCGTCTCGGTATTGGCGCCGGGCATGCCTTCAGTAACAGGATGGCGCGCCCCGGCCGTGCTGATCCGCGGGCGATAGGCCTGCTCGATGATGGCCTGCTGCGGGCTGAGCGGGCGGGCGGGCAGAATGGCGCCAAGGGGCGTTGCGGCAAGGCTGGTCGGCCCCACGAATTCGGGGCCGACCGAGACCAGCAGCGCGCCGCCGGCCCGCACATATTCGGCGATGTTGCGCATATAGCTGGGCGGGAGAATCCCCCGATTGGCGAAGCGGTCGAACACCACG
>JBBRVI010000013.1:0-23016 GCA_038247025.1 Acetobacterales bacterium | reverse complement strand
GCGCTCCAGGTGGAGATGCAACTCGTTCTGCCGGGCGAGGTCGCGCCCTTCCGCCACCATAGGCAAAGCGCCTTAAGATTTGCTGTCGCGGGGAACGACGCATCACCGCGCCGGGTGGCGAGGCGCATCATGCGGCCTCGTGCTCCAACCCAGTTGGCAATGGCACGATCACGGCAATACGGGCGGAGCGTTGAAGATGTGGCTTGCCGGGCTGGTCATGGCTTGCGGCGGGTGTTGGAGACAAGCCCGCTGAACATTCTGGCTGGCAATGCTGATCCCGAGACGCCGCCCTCAAGCGATACACTCGCCGGCCGTAGCCGCAAATTTCGCCACATCGTAGCTCGCAGCCCAACGCGCAGAAATATTTCGGCTATCCGGACCGCGCGGCACAGGGGAAGCTGGGTCTATGGAGCGTGATTAATTTGAAACGCTTGAGCACGATTGCCGCGCTCCGGCGCCCAGCATCACCCGGCGATCTCGCTGCGAAACACGTCCAGCAGCTTCAACGCCCCCCCCGGCTGCACCCAGTGCCAGAAGGTCCAGCCATTGCAGCTCGGCGCTTCCTGCACGGCTGAGCCCACCCCATGGATGGAACCGCGCGCCGTTCCGCAGGCGATGGTGCCATCGGCCATCACAGTCGCATTCCAGCGGCGATGACGGTCGGTCAGTGTATCCCCCGGCGCGATCAATCCCCGCTCCACAAGGCTGCCAAAGGCGATGCGCGGCTGCTCCTTTCGTGTGGGCGTGGCCGCGGTGATGTCGTCGCTCCACGGAACCACGGCCGCGATGCGCTCCTCGGCGGCGGCCGCATAGCCGGGGTCGCGCTCAATGCCGATGTAGCGCCGGCCCAGCCGCTTTGCCACTGCCGCCGTGGTGCCTGAACCAAGGAAGGGGTCCAGAATCACATCGCCGCGCTGCGTGCTGGCCAGGATCACGCGATGCAGCAGCGCTTCCGGCTTTTGCGTCGGATGCACCTTGTTTCCCGCCTCGTCGCGCAGACGCTCGGTGCCCGTGCAGAGCGGAATGAACCAGTCGCTGCGCATTTGCAGGTCATCATTCAGCGCCTTCATGGCGGCGTAGTTGAAGCGGTATTTCGCCTCCTGGCTGTGTGCTGCCCAGATCAGCGTTTCATGCGCATTGGTGAAGCGCCGACCGCGGAAATTCGGCATGGGGTTGGCCTTGCGCCAGATCACGTCGTTCAGGATCCAGAAGCCGAGATCCTGCAACGCGGTGCCGAGGCGAAAGATGTTGTGGTAGCTGCCGATCAGCCACAATGCCCCATCGCGGCGCAGAACGCGGCGGCATTCGGTGAGCCATTCGCGGGTGAAGCGGTCATAGGCCGCGAAATCGGTGAAGTGGTCCCAGGCGTCATCCACCGCATCCACCAACGAATGGTTGGGGCGATGGAGAGCGCCGCGCAGTTGCAGATTATAGGGCGGATCGGCAAAGATCGCGTGGACGGAGGCCGGCGGCAGCGCGCGCAGATTCTCGATGCAGTCGCCCAGCAAAATCCTGTCGAGCGGAACGTCGAGGCCAGCGCCCAAGGCGGGTAATCCCTTCGCGAATCGGAGTCCTGACAATGCGGGAGCAGGAGTCACCGCGTCAACAGGGCTTCTTCCACAGGACGAAAACCACGCCGGTGATGCGGGCAAGGCCCATGCATGATCAGGGCCGCGCGATGGCTGGCCGTCGCATAGCCCTGATGCCGCGCAAAGCCATAGGCGGGCCAGCGAACGCACAGCCGCGCCATGCCATGATCGCGCACGGTTTTGGCCAGGATGGACGCAGCGGCGATGGACAGGCTCAGCCCATCACCGCCCACCACGCATTGCACGGGGCAAGGCAGATCGGGCGCGCGGTTCCCATCCACCAGCGCGAGCGAGGGCGCGACGGCCAGGCGCAGCACAGCGCGGCGCATGGCGAGCAGCGAGGCGCGCAGGATGTTCAGCCGGCCAATCTCCATGGCGGAAGCAGCGCCCAGCGCCAGCACCAGCATCCCTTCGGACTCCGCCGTACGCAAAGCGAGGGCCGCGGCGCGCCGGGCAGGTTCGGAGAGCCGCTTGCTGTCATCCAGCAGGCAAGCAAGTTCCGGCGGGCAGGGCCGCAGGAAGAGCACGGCGGCGGCAATGACGGGGCCAGCGAGCGGGCCGCGCCCGGCCTCATCCACGCCCACCGCCAAGCCGCCCGCGGCAGTTTCCAGACTGAAATCGGGCACCGGAAAACGATAGACCGGGCAGCGCCTGGCGCGAAATCCTGGAGGTGCAATTTAGCCCTTGCGAATTTGCATGACTTTTTTTACATGACGTCTGGTTAATCAATAAGCAATATTGGAGATGTCCATGACCCGCTTCCCACGCCGCAGCTTGATGACGGCTGCCGCCACGCTGGCCGCCCTCCCGCTGGCCGCCCTCCCGCTGGCCGCCCTCCCGCTGGCTGGCAGATCCGCGCTGGCCCAGCCGGCCCTGCCCGCCGGCTGGCCGGACCGGTCCATCCGGATCATCGTGCCCTATGCGGCCGGTGGCATTACGGATGTGATCAGCCGTGGCACCGCCATCGGTTTGCAGCAGGCACTTGGTCAACCCGTGGTTGTGGAGAACCGCCCTGGCGCCAATGGTACCATCGGCACGCTGGCCGCCGCCCGCGCTACCCCGGATGGCACCACCATCACCATGGGCATCACTGACACCTTCGCCATCAACCGCTCCACCTTCCCCACGCTGCCCTACAGCGATGAGAATGACTTCGCGCCGATCTCCATGATCACGCGGGTGCCCTTCGCGCTGATGATTGGCGCGCATCGCCGCGAGATCACGGATTATGCAAGCTTCCTGCGCGAGGCACGGCGTGAGGCGGGGCGGCTGTCGCATGCCTCATGGGGCGTGGGCTCCTCCTCGCATCTGGTTTTCGAATTCGTGGCGCGGGCCGAGCGCTTCGAGAAACTCCACGTCCCCTTCGCCGCGCAAGCGCCGGGGATGCAGGCAGTGGCCGCGGCCCAGGTGGATTCGATGATGCTGCCCGTGGGTGGTGCCAACAGCCTGGCGGTGGACAACCGCGCGCGTATCATCGCACTGGCCCACCCGAACCGCATCGAGCTCACGCCAAATGTGCCCACGCTGACGGAACTTGGCGTGCCGCTGGCCACCGGGCTTTGGCTGGCACTTTACGCACCGGCGCGCACGCCCCCGGCCATCCTTGCCCGGCTGAATGAGGCAGTCCGCGAGGGGATGCGCCATGCCCAGACCCTGGAAGTGTTCCGCCAGCAGGCCGGCGTGCCCGAGCCTTCGACGCCGCAGGAACTCGCCGAATTCGCCCGCGCCGAGCGCTTGCAATGGGCGCAGCTGGTGCGCGAGAAAAATATCATCGTCCAGTGAGAAGTTTAACAATACATCCATAGGTTGCTGGAGTGTTAATGGCCCGGGAGAGCATTCTCCCGGGCATGAAGAGCAACCGCCTGATCGCAGCAGTCAGCTTTCCCGCAAAGAATGATGGCGGATTCAGGAAGCCTTCATCACTTCGGTGGATGGTGACCCGCATGATCACCACAAATTCCCTGGCGGCCTTCACCAAGGAGATCGCCCCCAAGCCCCCCGTCGCCGAACCGGCCGCGGTCCGCCGTCAGAACCCCGGTGAAACTCCCGGCGCCCTAGCCGCTGAGTCGGTGGCGCAGCGCCGCCTGGAGGCCGTGCCGCCCGCGCCCACCAAGCCAATGCCGCGTGGTTCCCTTCTCGACCTGCGCGTGTGACCCTCCGCCTGTGACCGCCAAATGGACGCTACAGCCTATTTTCTAGGCAAACGCCGCCCAGTTTGGTGAGGCGCGAAGCAAACTGCATCATTTTTAGCTAAGAACGCTTGCGACACTCTCGTGAAAATTGCTTTCCTGCCGCATCGCAAAGCTCACGCGAGGCAGAAGGGCAGACATGATGCGCAACATTTTCAACGCCTTGGCCCTGGCCGGCTCTCTCTCGTTGGCCCAACCGGTCCAGGCGCAGATCCCTCTCGGTGAGACAGGGGTCACGCTCACTACCACCGCCACCTACGCCAGCGACTACCTCTTCCGCGGCATCAGCCAGACGCGCTCACGGATGGCCTATCAGGGCACCACGGAAGCCGTTCACAGCAGCGGCGTTTATGTCGGTGCCTTCATCTCCAACGTGAATTTCCAGGGCTTCGATGCGCGCCAGGAAATTGACGTCTATGTCGGCTATCGCTTCACCATCGCCGATTTCAACTTTGACATCGGCGGAATTGGCTATCTCTACCCCGGCTACAACCGCCCTCCCGGCGGGGTTTCGCCCGTGCTCGACTATGCCGAAATCTACGCGAAGGTGACGCGCGAAATCGGGCCAGTCAATTTTCTCGCCGCGGTAAACTTCTCGCCCAACTACTTCGGCCGCTCGGGAACAGGCGTCTATGTCGAGGGCGGCGCGGATTGGAAAACAGGCGTTTGGGACCTCACCGTCGGTGGACGGGTCGCTTACCAGTGGATCCAGCGCAACAACGTCTTCGGCACCCCAGACTACGCCTGGTGGTCCATCGCGGTCAGTCGCGAATTCACCGTGCCGAACATCGGAACCCTCGTTGCGAGCGTGGGCTATTATGATACCTCCATCCGCAGGAGCGACTGCATTTTCGGAACCAGCCAGGACATCTGCGCAGCGCGGGCCCTGGCCTCCATCTCCTTCAGGTTTTGAGAGCATGAAAACGGGCCGGCGGCTGCTGTCGCCGGCGCTTGACGGCTTGCTCGCGGAAGCGGAGGCTTTGACGCCAAACCGGAGCAAAGCCCATGCGCCCCACTTCCTCACTTGTGGCCGTCCTCCTCGCCACGGTGATCATCCCTGACGCCGTGGCCCAGCAGCGTCCCACCGCGACCCCGACGCGCGATGTCAGTGTGACCTACCGTGGCTCGGGCCAAGCGGGCGCCATTGGCGAGTTGCGCATGTCATGGCTGCCTGCCCGCAATATGATGCGAATTGACATGGGCGGCGGCATGGGCTGGATGCTGATGGATATGCAGGCCGCAACCGCCATCATGGTCATGGATGCGCAGCGGATGATCATGAACATCCCCGCCGGGCAAATCCCCCCTGGCGGTATGGCGCCCAGCCCCACCGCTCGCTTTACCCGCGAAGGGTCGGCCCGAATTGCGAACCTGGATTGCGTCAACTGGCGCGTGGAAGACCGCAACGAGACCGCGCGGGTCTGCCTGACCACCGAGGGTGTGATGCTGCGAGCCGAAAGCCTCAGCACCCAGGCTGAATCGCGCGGGACGCTGGAAGCGACGGCGGTAAGTTTCGGGGTGCAAGATCCCGCCCGCTTCCAGCGGCCCACCGGATATCAGAATCTCCAACTGCCCAGTGGCTTGCCGCCGGGTGGGGTGCAGGGTGGGCAGCGCGGCACGGCCCTCCCTCCGCCGGGTGTGACCATGCCGTCGCGCTGAGCGGTGACTGCGGCGCGATCCCGTCACGCATCACCCATCACACATCACCCATGAGGCATCAAGCGGAACCAAACACCTCGGCCCAGGCCGCCATCAGCGCTGAATCCGCCTCCTCCATCGTCGCCAGCACGCCCAGATCATGCAGGCTGGTGACGCCATGTTCGGCGATGCCGCAGGGCACGATACCGCCGAAATGCGAGAGGTCAGGCTCCACATTCAGGGCGATGCCGTGCCAACTCACCCAGCGCGTCACGCGCACGCCGATGGCGCCGATCTTGAACTCCTGCGCACCGCCCTCCTGCGTACCCCCATCCTGCGTACCTCCTGGGCTCCCGGGCTTGACCACCCAAATGCCCACCCGCCCCTGGCGCCGCTCGCCGCGAATATTGAAGCGGTCCAGCGCACGGATCATCCATTCCTCAAGCGCATGAACATAGGCGCGCACATCGCGTGCCGGGACAGGTCCATGCGGGCGCGTGAGGTCCAGCATGACATAGGCGATGCGCTGGCCAGGGCCGTGATACGTCCATTGCCCACCACGCCCGGCCGCGTAATGCGGAAAACGCTGCTCGATCAGTTCTTCCGGCTTGGCGCTGGTGCCGGAGGTGTAGGTGGGCGGATGCTCGATCAGCCACACCACTTCTTCCGCCTCGCCAACGCGGATCGCGGCGACGCGCGCTTGCATGGCGGCCAGCGCGTCGGGATAGGCGGTGAGGCCCTCGCTGATGCGCCAATGGAGAATCGTGCCGGGGTCAGTTGAACCGGGCGGGATCATGCGCTAGGACGCTCTCGTCTGCGGTCGTGGTGGAATGGTAGACACGCCAGCTTGAGGTGCTGGTGGGGGAAACCCCTTGGAAGTTCGAATCTTCTCGACCGCATAACCATCTGTCCTCACAGCCCCCGTTCCGAAGAGGCACCTTCGGGATAACGCGCTCGCTTCGTTCGCTGGCCCGCCGCCAAGCCGGGGCGACGGCGGTTGCTCTGCACCCGGATCCAACCCACGCGCAGGATTGTCCGGCTTAGCATCAGCTGTTGAAGGCATGGCGAAGCGCCGCGCTGAACTGCTCAATATCTGAATCGGTCAAGTGAAGATGCGGGCTGACGCGCAGCCCGCCATTGCGAACGCTCACATGCACCTGCCTGCCCTTGAGTGCTGCGGCGATGCGGTCGGCCTCACCGGCCGGCAGGGGCGCGCCGAGGATATGGCCGCACCGTTTTTCGGCCGGCGGAACAAACAGCCCGCATTCCGCCATGCTCGCAGCCAATTGCCCCGCAAGAAACGCCAGTCGCTCGGCCACCTGCGGCACGCCCAGTTCCAGGACCAGTTCCATCGCCTCCGCGGCCATGGGGATGCCGGCGGGGTCCGCTCGCTCGCCACGATCATAGCGGCGTGCGCCCTCGGCGAAGTCTCCACCAGGCCGGTTGAAGTTGTTCTCGTCCAGCGGCCGACCGGCCTGACGGTGCGGCGCGGCATAGAGGAATGCGACCGAATAAGGCCCCAGCGCCCATTTATAGGTGGGGAAGGCCAGGAAATCCGGGCGAAGGGCGCCCACTTCCAGCGGCATGGCGGCGGCCGCCTGGGTCGCATCCACCACCACCGCAGCACCCCGCGCCCGCGCAGCTTCGGCGATCTGGTTCAGCGGGATGATCGTGCCATCCGTCCAATGCGCCGGCGTCAGTGCCACCACGGAAAGGGGGGCGGCGCCTGGCCGATGGATGGCCTCCAGGAACGCGCCCTCCCAATCCCCATCCGCCGGGCGGGGCACCACCTCGACGGTGGCACCGACCTCACCCGCCAGCCGAACCCAGGGCCGCACCAGGGAGGGAAACTCATCCACCACATGCAGGATGCGCGAGCCTTCTGGCACGCTCAGATTGCGCGCCGCCGTCTCGATCCCATGGCTGACGGAGCTGACAATGGCGATATCCTCGGCCCGCGCGCCAATCAGCCCCGCCGCCGCCGCCCGCGAACGTTCGGCCACCGCCGTATCCGCGGCAGGGTCGCGCAGCCAGGGGTGGCATTTGCTGGCCACGCCGGCCTCACCCGCCTCACGCACGCGCCGGGGCATCGGCGAATAGGCGGCGGTATCCAGATAGGCCACGCCATGTGGGATATCGAACAACTCTCTCAGGCAAGGCAGCATGGGGACATCTCCAGGATGGCCCATCAAAGCCCTGCGGGCGCCGGTTGTCACCTGCGGTTGCCTGCCTTGCCGGATGCTCGCATCTTCCTGAAAAGCAACAAGGCCTGCTCCCCAATGGATGATGATTTCCGCCGCGCCGCCCTCGACTATCATCGCTTCCCGCGGCCGGGAAAGCTCTCCATCGAGCCGACCAAGCGCATGGCCTCCCAGCGCGACCTGGGCCTGGCCTATTCCCCCGGTGTCGCCGCCGCCTGCGAGGAAATCGCCGCCGATCCGGACAAGGCCTGGGACTACACGACGCGCGGCAACATGGTGGCCGTCATCACCAATGGCACGGCCGTGCTGGGGCTGGGCAATATCGGGCCGCTCGCCGCCAAGCCGGTGATGGAGGGCAAGGCGGTCCTCTTCAAGCGCTTCGCCGGCATTGATTCCATAGATATCGAAGTCCAGGCCAGCGAGGTGGATCACTTCGTCGAAGTCGTCGCGGCCCTCGAACCCAGCTTCGGTGCCATCAACCTCGAAGACATCAAGGCGCCCGAATGCTTCGAGATCGAGGCCAGGCTGCGTGCGCGAATGAAGATCCCCGTCTTTCATGATGACCAGCACGGCACGGCCATCATCGTGGCCGCCGCCATCCGCAACGGGCTGCTGGTCCAGGGCAAGAAGCTGGAGGACGTGAAGCTCGTGAACACCGGCGGCGGTGCGGCGGCCCTGGCTTGCCTCGACCTGCTGTGCACGATGGGGCTGAAGCGCGAGAACATCACCGTCTGCGACATTGAGGGAGTGGTCTATGTCGGCCGCCCTGGTTTGGATGCGACCAAGGCACGTTATGCACAGGATACCGCGGCGCGCACACTTCCCGAGGTACTGGACGGCGCCGATGTGTTCCTGGGCCTCTCTGCCCCGCGTGTGCTCCAGGCGGAATGGCTGCATAAGCTGGCGCCCAAGCCGCTGGTGCTGGCGCTGGCCAATCCCGACCCGGAAATCTTCCCCGAGGCAGTACGCGCGGCGCGGCCGGATGCGATCGTGGCCACAGGGAGAACTGACTACCCGAACCAGGTCAATAACGTCCTCTGCTTCCCCTTCATCTTCCGGGGCGCGCTGGATTCGGGTGCGACCACGATCAATGAGGAGATGAAGATCGCCGCCGTGGAGGCCATCGCGGCGCTCGCACGGGTTGAGGCGTCGGAGGTCGTGGCGGCGGCCTATGGCGGCATCGCGCCAGTCTTTGGTCCCGAATACATCATCCCCAAGCCCTTCGACCCCCGGCTGATCCTGGAAATCGCCCCTGCCGTGGCCCGCGCGGCCATGGAAAGCGGCGTGGCGCGCCGGCCCATCGCCGATTGGGATGCCTATCGCGCCGATCTAACGCGCTTTGTTTTTCGCTCGGGCACCCTCATGCGCCCGGTGCAGGAGCTGGCACGCCGCCGCCCCGCCCGCGTCGTCTTTGCCGAGGGCGAGGATGAGCGCACGCTGCGCGCCGTGCAGACCGTACTGGATGAAGGCACGGCCGAACCGATCCTGATGGGCCGTGCGGCCGTGGTGGCCGAAGCGGTGCAGCGGCTGGGACTGCGCATGACACTCGGCGTGTCCGTGCGCGTGCTCCACCCCGAGGAGCAGCCGGAACTCTTCGCGCCGCTGATGGCGCTGTATCAGGCGAAGGTTGGACGGCGCGGCATCACGCCATCGGCCGCAGAGCGCCGGTTCAACTTTCGCCCCACCATCGCCGCGGCCCTGCTGCTGGAGGCGGGGCTGGTGGATGCCGCCATCGTCGGCGGGCGGGGCGACTGGATGCGCGAATGGGAGCACGCATTGGCCTGCATCGGCGTACGGCCGGATGTCAGCCGCGCCTGTGCCTGCACCGCCGTGATCCTGCCCAACGGCACGCTGTTCTTCGTGGACACACATTTGCAACTGGACCCGACCGCCGCCCACTTGGCCGAGATGACGCTGCTGGCAGCCGAGCAAGTCCGCAGCTTCGGAATCGTGCCCAAGGTGGCGCTGCTCAGCCATTCTTCCTTCGGCGCCTCAGGCGCGCTGAGTGCCCGCAAGATGCGCGAGGCACTGAAGCTGATCCGCGCCGCAGCACCCGAATTGGAAGTGGATGGCGAAATGCATGGCGATGCCGCACTTGTGCCGCTGATCCGCGCCCGTGCCGTGCCTGACCCCAAGCTGGAGGGGACGGCGAATTTGCTGGTGTTTCCAAACCTCGACGCCGCGAACATCGCCTTCAACCTGGTGAAGGCCGTGGCGGATGGCTTGCAGGTGGGGCCCATGCTGCTGGGCATGAACAAGCCCATCCATGTGCTCACGCCGAGTGTGACGGCGCGTGGCATCGCCAATCTGGCGGCGGTGGCAGGGAGCCAAGTGGGGCGGGAGTAGCTCCCGCCCCGGCCCGCTACTTACCGCCCGCGCGCCATGAAGCCGCGCGCCGCTTGACCACCGCCACCACCGGCTGGGCGCTTGCGCCCCGCATCGCTGATCGGCTTCACATAGGAACGCTGCTCCGCCGGGCGGCTGGGCGAGCCGCGGTGTTCTTCCCGCGCCCCACCATGGTCCCGCTTCGGCGCACGGTTCTGCTGCGGCGCCTGGCGGCCGCGCTGCGGGCGCGCCGGAACCGCACGGTCATTCAACGGCACCGTCGGGTTCTGGCGGCGGTCCTCGCTGTCAATCTTCTGGCGCGTCAGCTTCTCGATCGCGCGCAGCAGGCCCACCTCATCAGGGGCCACCAACGCGATGGCCACGCCTGACGCACCCGCACGCGCGGTGCGGCCAATGCGGTGGACATAGGTCTCTGGCACTTCCGGCAGTTCGTGCTGGATGACATGCGTCACTTCCGGGACGTCAATGCCACGGGCGGCAATATCGGTCGCCACCAGCACCGGCGCCTTGCCGGATTTGAACTCGGCCAGGGCGCGCTCGCGCTGGGACTGGCCCTTATTGCCATGAATGGCATTGGCAAGAATGCCGTCATCCGCCAGCGACTTCACGATCTTGTCCGCGCCATGCTTCGTGCGCGAGAAAATCAGCACGCGGCCCACGCCCTCACCGCGCAGAATGCCGGTGAGTGCCGCACGCTTGCCCGCGCCATCCAGGAAGATGACCTTCTGGTTCACGCGCTCGGCCGTGGTAGCGACGGGTGTCACCTCCACGCGCACGGGTTCGATCAGCATGTCGGCGGCCAGGCGCGCAATATCGGGCGGCATGGTCGCGCTGAAAAACATCGTCCGGCGCTGCTTTGGCACGGTCGCCACGATCTTGCGGATGGCCGGCAGGAAGCCCTGGTCGAGCATCTGATCAGCTTCGTCCAGCACCAGGATCTGCGTGTGGTCCAGGCGGGCATGCTTGGTGCCCATATGGTCCATCAGGCGGCCCGGTGTCGCCACCAGCACGTCCACGCCGCGCGCCAAGGCACGCTGCTGCGGCACATGGCCCACGCCGCCGAACACGGTAGCGACTGAGAAGCCCATGTGGCGGCCATAGGTCTTGAAGCTCTCGGCAATCTGGCTGGCCAGTTCGCGCGTGGGGCTGAGCACCAGCACGCGGCAGCCACCGCGCGGCGGGTGGCCGCCGGTCAGGGCCAGTTGGTGGAGGATCGGCAGGGCGAAAGCGGCGGTCTTGCCGGTGCCGGTCTGAGCGATGCCCAGGATGTCACGGCCCTCCAGCGCGGCCGGGATGGCCTGCGCCTGGATGGGGGTGGGGATGGTGTAGCCAGCCTGTTCGAGTGCGCTCAGCAGGAGCGGATTGAGGCCCAGGTCTTTGAATTCGGTCATGATAAATCCAGCTGCGCAGCACCGCATCGCGGGCCGCGGGAGTTCAGGGTTGGACACCCCGCGTGGCTGGGTTGATCCGGGAGAAGCATCGAAGAACCCGGCAGTTCGGCTGCCTTATGCCGCTTCAGACAGACTGAAGCGCGGCGCCGCTCACGCGACCGGGTCCTGGCGAGCATGCTTGCCCGCTTGATAACGCTGGTATGGTGCATTGCGGGAGGGAACGCAAGGGGAATTGCGAGGCACTACTCCGCCGCTGCCTTAACGCCATCCACTGGCCGTCGCACACGCAGCCGGCGAATCCGCCGCGCATCCGCATCGAGCACGCGAAACTCCAGCCCCGAGGAGTGCGAGAAAATCTCCCCGCGCGCCGGAACCCGCCCGGCCAGGGTCAGAACCAGCCCGCCCACCGTATCTATATCCGCCTGCCGTTCCTCTTCCGTCAGCACGGCGCCCATGCGCGCTTCGAAGGTCTCGATTTCGGTGCGGGCGTCCATTTCCAGCACCCCTTCGCCACGCTCGGTGATCATCGGGCCAGTGATCTCGTCGTGCTCATCCGCGATATCGCCGACGATGGTCTCGACGAGATCCTCGATGGTGATCAGCCCGTCTATTCCGCCATATTCATCCACCACCAGGGCCATATGCATCCGCGCCTCACGCATGCGCAGCAGCAGGTCGAGCACGGGCACGCTGGGCACCACCAATAGCGGTTTGCGCAGGATGGCGCGCAGGCTGAAGGGGGCCTGGCGCCCCACCGCGCCGATGATGTCCTTGATGTGGACCATCCCCAGCACGTCATCGAGCTGGCTCTGATAGACGGGATAGCGGCTATGACCCTCGCGCTGGATCGCCGCCACGGCCTGATCCAGCGTGAGATCGGCCGGCAGCGCGATGATGTCCGCCCGCGGCAGCATCACGTCATAGGCCGTCGCCCCGCGCAGCTTGAGCACGTTGGAGAGCAGCGCACGCTCATGCGGATCAAGGGTACGGCCATTCTGGCCCAGCGCGTCAGGGGCCTCGATGAGTTCCTCGACGCGGTCGCGAAGGCTCTCCTCGCGCTTGGTGAAAAGGCCACGGATGCGGCGGAACATATCAGGTTTTACGGCGGGATCGGAGGGCATCAGGCGGCCCAACGCACGCGCCAGGGGTTGGGGACGCCGATTCGATACAGAATGCGTGTCTCGGCGCGCTCCATGAGCATCGCCTGGCCGGCGCTCAGGTGGTCGTGTCCGAGAAGGTGCAGCGTGCCATGGACGATGAGATGCGCGAAATGCGCGGATAATGCCCGCCCCTCGGCCAAGGCTTCGCGCCGGACAGTGCCGAGCGAAATCGCCAGGTCACCCAGCGTCAGGCTGCCATAGGGAGCCGGGAAAGAGAGGACGTTCGTCGCCTTCTCCTTGCCTCGAAATCCGCCATTGAGGCGACGGATTTCCGTGTCATCGGTCAGCAGAAGGGTCACGTGGCCGTTCTCGCCCTGATCGGCCAGGGTGGTCGCCACGGCGCGCCGTGCCATCAGTTCCATGCGGGGAACCGCGGCACGCCAGCCAGTCGCCTCAACGACGATCTCCAACTCGGCAGGCCTGGCGGCGAAAAACTCTCCGCCAGGCAGACTACTTCCCGGTGACATTCAGCTCCTTTCCGGCAGCGCGCCCTCGCGATTCAGCACCTCGGGTCTCTCCCGAAGCTGGGCGCGCGCCCTCCATCTTCCCATAGGCCGAAACGATCCGGCCCACGAGCGGATGTCTTACCACATCGCGCTCGTCAAAATGAGTGAAACCAATTCCTGGAGTCTCCCGCAAGATCGAAATTGCCTCCACCAGGCCGGATTTCTGCCCATGGGGCAGGTCCACCTGCGAGGGATCGCCAGTAATCGCCATGCGCGTGCCCTCTCCCATGCGGGTCAGGAACATCTTCATCTGGGCGGGGGTGGTGTTCTGCGCCTCGTCCAGGATCGCAAAACAATGGGCCAGGGTGCGGCCCCGCATGAAGGCGAGCGGGGCAATCTCGATCTCGCCGGCGGCCAGGCGCCGCGCCACCTGCTCGGCCGGCAGCATGTCGTGCAGCGCGTCGTAAAGGGGGCGAAGATAGGGGTCCACCTTCTCCTTCATGTCGCCCGGCAGGAAGCCCAGCCGCTCCCCCGCTTCCACGGCGGGGCGGGAGAGCACGATGCGGTCCACCCGGCCCGCCTGGAGCAGCGCCACGCCCTGGGCTACGGCCAGATAGGTTTTGCCCGTGCCGGCAGGGCCCACGCCGAACACCATCTCATGGCGCGCAAGCGTCTCCATATAGGCGGATTGCGCAGGGGTACGGGGCGCGATGGCGCCGCGGCGGGTGCGGATTTGCGGGATGTCCTGCAAGGGCAGGCGTGGGTCCTGCTCCATCTCGCCCTCCGCCATGCGGATTGCGGCCTCAACCTCGGAGGCGGAGGGCGCCTGCCCGCGTTCGATGCCGCGCCACAGGCCGCGCAAGACTTGCTCGGCCATGGTGGTGCGCTCGGAGCTTCCGGTGATGGTCAGCCTGTTGCCGCGGCTTGCCAATCGCACGCCACATCGCTGCTCAATCCGCGCCAGATGCCGGTCGTGCTCGCCATAGAGCAGGGGCAGCAGGGCGTTGTCCTCGAATTGCAGCGTGACGCTGCGACTTGCCGAGGAGGGCGGGGAACCACTCTGTGAAGAGGGTGGACGATTGCGAAGGCCGAGGGCGTTGCTCAAGCGGCTGTCTTCTCCTGAAGAGGTGTTGCGTGATCCAACAATTCCCCGGCGAGGGAGCTGGGATTTCCAGAAATGATGCGCACCGGCTGCGTGGTGCCTGCCAGCGACAAAGCGCCGGGCACATGCACAGGTTGCAGCCAGGGCGTGCGGCCGGAAAGTTGCCCCGGCTTGCGGCCCGGCCCGGTGAACAGGACGGGGATGGTCTGCCCCGTCATGCCCGAATTGAAGGCGGCGGCCTGTTCGCGCAGCAGGGCCTGGACCTCCTGCAGGCGGCGGTCCTTCGTGGCGTCGTCCACGTGGCAGGGCGCTCCGGCGGCGGGGGTGCCGGGGCGCGGCGAGTATTTGAAGGAGAATGACTGCGCGAAGCCGACTTGGTGGATCAACGCCAGGGTGGCCGAATGATCCGCCTCGGTCTCGCCGGGATGGCCCACAATGATGTCGGTGCTGAGTGCCAGATCCGGGCGCGCGGCCCGCAGCCGATCCACCAGACGAAGATAATCCTCACCCGTGTGGCCGCGATTCATCGCCTCCAGGACGCGGTCGCTGCCCGATTGCACGGGCAGATGCAGGAAGGGCATCAGGGCGGAAATGTCCCGATGCGCTGCGATCAGCGCGTCATCCATGTCGCGCGGGTGGGAGGTGGTGTAGCGCAGGCGATCCAGGCCGGGGATTTCGGCCATCGCGTGGAGCAGCCGGGCCAGGCCCCATTCGCGGCCATTCGTTCCAGCGCCGTGATAGGCATTCACATTCTGGCCCAGCAGCGTGATCTCGCGCGCCCCCTGCCCCACCAGCTTGCGCGCCTCGGCCAGTACGGCGGCGGCGGCGCGGCTGTATTCCGAACCGCGCGTATAGGGCACCACGCAGAAGGCGCAGAACTTGTCGCAGCCCTCCTGGATGGTGAGGAAGGCGGTGACACCCTGCGGTGCGCTGGCTTCGGGCAGGTGGTCGAATTTCTCCTCGGCGGGGAATTCGGTCTCGATGACCGCTCCCGCCGCACGACCGGCGCGGGCCACCATCTCGGGCAGGCGGTGATAGCTTTGCGGCCCCAGCACGATGTCCACGTAAGGCGCCCGCGCTGTGATCTCCGCCCCCTCGGCCTGGGCCACGCAGCCGGCGACGGCCAGCACCATTTCGCCCCCCTCGGCCTGCTTTGCCAGCTTCAACAGCCGCAGCCGGCCAAGCTCCGAAAAGAGCTTCTCAGTCGCCTTCTCGCGAATGTGGCACGTGTTGAGGATGATCATGTCCGCGCCCTCAGGCGCATCCACGGGTTCGTAACCCAGGGGTGCCAGCACATCAGCCATGCGGGCCGAGTCGTAGACATTCATCTGGCAACCCCAGGAGCGCAAGAAGAGGCGCTTCCTGATGGGGATGGTTTTGGTCATGCGGGGTCCTCGCTGCCCGCCCACAGGGGATACCCTGGAGCGATCCAGCGGCAACACATGTGGGCCCAGGGCCGCGCGGTCAAGAAGAGTGGCCCGGTAGCCACAGGAGGGGCGTGCCGTTCATCTTCGGGGATGCTCCCAGAAGGTGATCGCGTCGGTCAAGTGGATTCCGTTGCCGTCAGAGCACGTAGTCGCGGTTTTGCCGTAGCGTCGCGGCGGTTTGCGTCACTGTCCGGCCCAGGCGCGCAGCCAGCGCCTTGCGGTCCGGCACGGCATCGGGCGGGAAGCTCTCATGCAGCACCACCGTCACCCGCGTGCCCGTGCGGCGCAGCAGCTTCCAGGCATGGCTCGCCGTATCCATGTCGCCATACCAGGCAAACAAGGGACGGTCGCGCCGGCCAACGGGCAGCCCACCCAGCCGATCGTAAACCAGCGCCAGGGGCTGGATCCGCTCAGCGGCTTCGGCCACGGCAAAAAAGGAGGAGCGGAAGGGCAGCACGCGCGCGCCATCGCTGGTGGTACCCTCGGGGAAGAGGATCAGGCTGTCGCCCGCCTCCATGCGCGCGCGCATCTCCTGCGCCTCACTTCCCGCCCGTGTGCGACTGCGGCTGACGAAGACCGAACGCCCAAGCTTGGCCACCCAGCCCAGCAGCGGCCAATCCCCGACCTCGGCCTTGGAAACAAAGCGCGCATCCAGCGTCGAACCCAGAACGAGGATATCCAGCCAGGACGAATGGTTGGAGACATAGAGCGTGCGCGGCTGTTGCGAAGGCGTACCGATGACGCGCAGCTCCAGGCCGATGATCCAGCACAGCGTGCGGTGATAGAAGCGCGCGAAGCTGTTCTTGGCGCCACCGGAGAACTGCACGAGAACTCCCTGGACCGGGATGCAAATCAAGGTGAACAGTACAGCCGTGAAGATGCGGCGGAAGGCTCTGAAACGCCCGCCCAGCGGCCGCTCGCCCAAAACACCGTTCCAGAGCTGGCCAGGCATGCGGGGGTTGAAGCGCAAAGGGCGCCCACGCTTCATCCTCCGTGCCTTGGGCTTGCCCGCAGCCACTTCGGGGGTGGCGATGGAGGGCGAGTCGATCCTGGGCGCTTCAGCGTTCATCCACGTTCGGTATCCCCGGTTTGGCAACAGAGCAATGACGGGATGGCGAAGCCTGTGTGACAGAAAAGGCAGAGACCGGTTGCGGCACATCACCGGTTGCGGGCATTTTGCCGGTCCCAAGGGGTTTTCGCGCGATGAGGGTCACAATTCTCGGTGCCGGGCCGGCGGGAAGCGCCATGGCCGCGCTCTGCGCCTGGCGCGGCCATGCGGTCACCTTGTGGTCCCCGCGCGGCGGCGGGACGCGGCATCTGGGCCATGAGCTGGAGACACGCGGCGTGCTGGAAGGACGCTGGCGCGTGCGGGTTGCAGCCGATCTCTGGCGCGCGGCGGAACAGGCCGAGGCCCTGATCATCGCCCTGCCCGGTGTGGCCATGCCCGCCATTCTCCCACGCTTGGCCAGCGCGCTGGTGGGCGAACCGCTGATCCTTTTTGCCCCGGCCGGCGCGTTGGCGCCCGTTCTGCTGCAGCAATTCGCCTCCGCGCGCGGAGTCTCACCCCCAATCGGGGCCCTGCCCGTTCCGCCGACCCTGGCCCGGCGCGATCCCGATGGGGTGGTGACCATCAGCGCCATCCGGCCGCGGCTGTGGCTCGCCGCGCTCCCCGTGCAGGCATTGGAGGAGGTGCGCGCGGCCACTCAGGCGCTGTTCGGCCTGCCGGCTGAACCATTGAGCGATGTGCTGGCGGCCTGCCTGGCCGAGCCAGGTGCCATTTTCGGCGCCGCACAGCTTTTCGCGCCGGCAGGTGTGCAGCACGCGCTGGGACGTATGCTGCTGAGCCTGACCACGGAGCGCGACGCGCTCGCCCAGGCCGCTGGCCGGGAGGGCCTGCCGGGCATCGCCCATCTGGTGACGGAACAGGGCGGGCTGCCCAATCCACCAAGGCCACTTGTTGAGATCGGCGCGGGGCTTGCCTTCCTGCAAGCAATTGGGCGCGCATCGGAGACCGCAACACCCCTGATCACGTCCGCCCTGTACTTGCTGGAGGCGGCGACGGGCGAGGGTTTCGGGCCGAACCCCATCCTCGCCGCCCTGGACCGGAACGTCCTGGCCCAGCTCATGTGAAGCAGGCGGGGGGCAGCATCGTCGCAGGACCCATCGGGTCAGACGATCCTGGTCCTGATCTCGCCCACGCCCTCGACCAACCCCTCCAGCACATCCCCGCGGACGACGGCGGCCACACCCTCGGGCGTGCCGGTCATGATGAGATCGCCCGGCGCGAGTTCCACAAGCTCGGACAGGTTGGCGATGACCTCAGGGACGGACCAGATGAGCTTGGAGAGGTCACTCACCTGGGTCACCTGGCCATTCACCCTCAGCTCGATCTTGCCCCTGGAGGGGTCAACGCCATTGGCGGGGATCAACGCGCCCATGGGGGCGGAGAGGTCGAAGCCCTTGCCCATATCCCAGGGGCGCCCAGTCTTTTTCGCCTCGTTCTGGATATCGCGGCGCGTCATGTCCAGGCCGGCGCAATAGCCCCAGACATGTTTCAGCGCTTCGGAGATGGGGATGTTCTTGCCACCCATGCCGATGGCGACAACCAGTTCCATCTCGTGATGGAGGGAGCGGGTCACGCTCGGATAGGGCATGTCGGCGCCGTTGATGAGCAGTGCGTCCGCGGGCTTGGCGAAGTAGAAGGGCGGCTCGCGCGTCGGGTCACTTCCCATCTCGATCGCATGCTCGGCGTAGTTGCGGCCGACGCAGAAAATACGGCGCACTGGGAACATGGCATCGGTGCCGGCGATGGGGACGGCGGAAATGGCAGGGGGCGTGATCACGTAATTGGGCACAGACTGGCTCCTCGGATGGAAGCCGACGCGTCTAGACCAGCTTGGAAGAAGACGAAACCATACCCGTCATGCCTTCCAGAAACGGAAAGCGCCCGGCCAGGGGGGTGGCCGGGCGCCCGCGCGTTCATGCTTCCGATCGGAAAGGTCGGGCGAGCCGATTGGGGGAAATCGGAGCGTCCACCAGCGGATGAACAACCGCCAGCCGAAGAACTATATACTTGACGTTCCCAAAATGCCAAGCCCAATCGAGTCGTTATTCGGCGGCTTGCCGCGAACCGCCCCGCTGGGACCAAGCGACACAAGCTGCGCCAAATCCCTCGAAAATGCGGCGGCTGAATTGGTCGCGGTCCCAATCATATTCGGGATGCCACTGCACTCCCCAGGCATAGCCAGGCGCTTGCCGGACGCGCACAGCCTCCACCGTGCCATCATCCGCCCAGCCCATGGCTTCCAGCCGGGGCGCAAGACGCTGTATTCCTTGGTTGTGTAGCGAGTTGACAGGCAAATGGGTGCGGCCAGCCATCTCATGCAACATCCCATGATCAGCCAGGCGGACGCTATGCGCCTTGCCGGTCCGCACCAGGGGAATCGCCTGTTCAGAGGGAGTGGAATGGTCCATCCGCCCCGGCAGATCCTGGATGCGTTGATCCAGGCTGCCGCCCAGCGCCACATTCAGCTCCTGCATGCCTCGGCAAATGGCAAGCAGCGGCACGCCCTGGGCGATGGCGGCGCGAATCAGCGGCAAGGTTGTCGCGTCGCGCTGCTGGTCCTCGGGAGTGCCATCGGCGTGGTCTGGCCCGTCATAGTGCCCGGGCCAGATATTGCTGCGGCTGCCAGTGAGAATGAGGCCATCGAGGCGGGGCAGGATTTGCGGGGCAAGCGCTTCGCCGGCGGCAGGCAGCAGGACTGGAACACCCCCGACCGGACCCAGCACCACTTGGACATAGGAGTCCGAAGCGGCATGGTTGGGCGTGTTGAAAATCCCGAAGGCTTTTACGCAGCAGGAAATGCCGATGATCGGTCGCATGAGCCCAGCAAACACAAACCCTGTGTCAGTTTCAAGGCCGTGAACACCGGGTTACGCCGGAAAATCATCGCTGCTGCTCAAGTTCCTCGCGAAAACGCGGATCATTGAAGGCAAAAAGGAAAGGATCGAAGCGCTCGCCGATCTCGATCTGACTCAGGGTCACGCGCGTGCTGCGGCGCTGTGGGTCCACCACCACCCACTGACGCAGCACCATGGGCTGTTCCTCCAGGACAAGCTGGATACTGCCTTCAGCCGCCTGGCCGGTGCGATGGACTGTCACGCGAAGCAAGCCACCGGAGCGTTCGATGCCAGCGACGGTGATATCGCCCGAAAGCCGCAGTGGATTGCGCAAAAGCACACTCAGCGGCGTGGCGGAGAGCGGCACCACGGTCGGTTGGCGCAGCTGCCGGTCATAATGGAAGAACTGCCCATCCGCGGCGATCAGCAGCGTGGGCTCGGGCGGGTCATATTCGAAACGCATGCGGCCTGGGCGCCAAATCCAGGCAATCCCCTCCGCCGCGCCACCGCCCTGGGCGATCTGGAGGAAGCGCGCGCGCAGCGTGGTCATGGCGTTGAAATACGCCTCCACCCGGCCGAGTGCCTCGCGGTCCGCCTCGCTCACCACCAGGCCGGGCGCTGGCGTTGGTTGCGCGCGCACGGACGGGGCCGCGAGAAGAGATCCGAGAAGAAGGAGGGGGCGACGCTTCATGCGTTTCTTGTGGTCCCGCATTCTGTCCAAAGAAAGCCCTCGCCGCACAAGTTTCGCGGTGTGAAACTGGCACTGCATCGAGGTTCTGCCCCCGGACCCGAAGACGCCAAATTTCGGGGCGGAAACACACGATTTTTTGGCGTTGTTTTTCAATGCGTTAGCGAGAAACATTGAGAAACAACCCTTGACTGGCCTCCCCCGCCGGAGCCTGCCATTTTCCCGATTGGACGCGGCGCTGGGGAGCACCCGTCCATTTAAACCGGGGGTTTCTTAACATATGGATGGTTTTGCTCCATTGACGCTGGGCTCCACCGTGATGGGCTCCACCGTGACCGGTTCAACGACCATGGGGCGCCGCCGCCGACTGGCCAGCACCATTGGCTGCCGCGGGATTGGGCTGCATTCGGGCCACACCATCTCGATGAGCTTGAACCCCGCGCCGCTTGGCGCGGGCATCGTGTTTCACCGCACCGACCTCGGCCTCGCTATCCCTGCCCGCCATGATTTTGTGGTCGAGACCCGGCTTTGCACGCAGATCGGCTTGCCGAACAATCCTGCTGCACGCGTCGGCACCATCGAGCATGTGATGGCTGCCCTGGCCGCTGCCGGTATTGATGATTGCGTGATCGAGTTGAACGGCCCGGAAGTGCCCATCCTCGATGGGTCTGCTGCACCTTTTCTGTTCCTGATCGAGTGTGCCGGGGTGATTGAGCAATTCGCCGCCCGCCGAACCATCGAAGTGCTGCGTCCCGTCCGCGTCGAGGACGACCACGGCGCCTGGGCCGAACTCGCACCCAACCCCGAAATGGCCTTCGACGCGGAACTCACCATTGATTTCGGCGAAACCGCGATTGGCCGCCAGAGCATGGCGCTGCGTGTCTCGTTGGAAAGTTTCCGCACCGAGCTCGCGGATTCGCGCACCTTCACCCTGGCTGACGATGTCGCCCGCCTGCGCGCCGCAGGCCTCGCCCAGGGTGGCAGCCTGGCCAATGCCGTCGTGGTGGACGGCCCGATGATCCTCAACCCAGGCGGCCTGCGCAGCCCTACGGAGTTCGTGCGGCACAAGCTGCTGGATGTGGTGGGGGATCTGGCCCTGGCCGGCGCGCCCATCGCGGCGCGCTTCACCGGGTATCGCTCGGGCCATGCGCTGAATAACATGTTGCTGCGCGCGATGTTCAGTGATCGGCGCAATTGGCGGCATGCCGGGGGCCATGCGCTCTCCGATGCCGACCACACCAAGCTGGTCGCTGCCTGAGGCGCGCGCGCCTAAAGCGCACCCCTGGCCCAACCCCTTGCACGGATGGCCCGCACACGTGGTATAGAGCGGCCCGATAGGAGCCGATATTTTCCATGCGCCCATTGATTCGTGCCTGCCTGTTTCTTGGCCTCGCCCTGCCCATGGCCGGGTGCGGGATCACTCAGTGGGATGGCTCGGCCGGCGGACTTTTCCGAACGACCGCTGCCAATTCCGGGCTGACTGATCGCTCGCCCGAAACGCTCTATGCGGCTGGCATAGAATCACTGCAGGGGCAGCGTTACCAGCAAGCGGTGGAGCTTTTCGAAACCCTGGAGCGCGAACATCCGTTTTCCACCTGGGCGACCAACGCAAAAATCATGTCCGCCTATGGCGAATACATGCGCAACCGCTACACTGAGGCGATTGGTTCACTCGACCGCTTCATCCAGCTTCATCCGGCGCATAGGGATATCGCCTACGCTTACTATTTGCGCTCGCTTTCCTTTTACGAGCAGATCTCCGATAGCCAACGCGATCAGCGCGGGACCGAATTGGCACTCCAGGCCTTGCAGGATGTCGCCAACCGCTTTCCCAACACGGCATATGCCCGCGACGCGCGGTTGAAGATGGACCTTGCCCGCGATCACCTCGCCGGGCGCGAAATGAATATCGGCCGCTTTTATCAGCGCCAGCAGCTCTATAGTGCTGCCATCGGCAGGTTCCGCCGTGTGGTGGAGGACTACCAGACCACCAACCACGTGCCCGAGGCGTTGCACCGCCTGACGGAACTCTATCTCCGCCTGGGCCTGCGCGACGAGGCGGCACGTTCGGCGTCCGTCCTGGGGCACAACTTCCCCGGAAATACCTGGTATCAGGACAGCTACGCCATGCTGACCCCGGGCGCGCCCTTGGCGCCGCAAGACCGGCCAAATGTGTTCCGCCGCGCCATGAGCAGCGTGTTCTGAACATGGCATCAGCCTGCACGCCCCTGTTCTGAGGGCGAACCATGCTCGCCTCCCTCTCCATCCGGGACGTGGTGTTGATCGAGCGTCTGGACCTCCATTTCGGCCCAGGGCTTTCGGTGCTGACGGGCGAGACTGGGGCGGGCAAATCCATCCTGCTCGATTCGCTTGGTCTCGCACTGGGCATGCGGGCCGAGGCGGGGCTGGTGCGCTCCGGCCAGCCCCAGGCCAGTGTCGCCGCCATGTTCCAGCCGCCCGAGGGGCATCCCTGCTTCGCCTTGCTCGCCGAGCAGGGGCTTGATGCGGAGGAGGCGCTGGTACTACGCCGCGTGGTCCAGGCCGATGGGCGTTCCCGCGCTTTCGTGAATGACCAGCCGGTGGGGGTGGCACTCCTCAAGCGCCTCGCTGCCACCCTGGTCGAGGTGCAGGGCCAGCATGACCAGGTGGGCCTGGCCGACCCCGCAACCCATGCCGCACTGCTCGATGCATTCGGTGCGCTGGATGCGCCGCGCAGCAAGGTCGCCACGGCCTTCCGGGACTGGCGCTCGACCGAGAATGCGCTGGCTGACGCGGAGGCGGCCGTTGCTGCCGCCTTGAGGGACGAAGAATGGCTGCGCCACGCGGTCGAGGAAATCTCCACCCTCGCCCCGGAGGAAGGCGAGGAGGAGCGCCTCGCCCAGGAACGCCAGGGCCTGCAACAAGCCGAGCGGCGCAACGAGGCCATCGCTTCAGCGCTG
>JBBRVI010000012.1:0-23110 GCA_038247025.1 Acetobacterales bacterium | reverse complement strand
TAAACCGGAAAGCTTCGTTCCCTAGCTAGCGAAGCTGCCCGCTGAGCCGGCTCCAACCCTACATTCCAAGCCAGACGCCGAGGACCGTATGGACCCCAAGCCGTTGACACTGGCCGATACGCCGGACGATGAAAGATGCCCGGCCTGTGCCATTGGTACGCTTCATTCGCTTCGTCAGGTGGAGCAGGTGGACTACCTCAGATGCGATGGCTGCGGCACCATCCTGGCCGAGCGAGACTTCCTCGAACGTACCATGGCGGGCAATGCCCGAACCTATGATTCCAATTACTGGGCCAATGAGCTTTCAGCGACGGAGGAGCGGGGCTACGGCGCCTCGCTGATCCGTTTGGCGGAAGTCTTCCTTTACGCGCGCCGGCCTATCCGCCGCTTCCTGGATGTGAGTTGCGGCGCGGGCACCCTGCTTGATGCCTCGGCGGAACTGATGCCCGAGATCGCCCACACATTCTGGGGGATCGAGCCCTTCCCGCCGCCGCTCGAATACCGATCTCCGCATCCGCAATATCGGCAAGGCTTCCTCTGCGATCTCGAAGGCCGGTTCGACGGCGGCACTTGCATCGAAGTCATCGAGCACCTGCCGCCGCCCATCCTGAAGCGCCTGCTGGCCGACCTGGCTGCGGTGTCTGAGCCAGGGGCGCTCTGGTACTTCAACTCGGCGCAGCCCGACTTCGTCCTGCGCGACGATCCCGGCTATCTTGACCCGTATCAACGGGGACACATCGCAAGCTATTCCATAGAAGCGATGCGCCACATCGCGGGGGCGGCCGGCTTTACCGTGCATGCGCTGCCCGGGCGGGACTGGGCCTTTCTTCTGGAATATGGCGTGCATCCGCCTCAGGATTCCACCGCCCTTCTTGCGCGCCTCTGGACCATGCTGCCGGAAAATCGCGCTACGCTTGAATCCGCCAAGTTTGGCCGACTCCTGCTGGCCGCAGGGCTGGAGGGCGCGCGCTGATATCTGGAAGCCTCGGTGGCAAGCTGGGCTATTGGCGAACTGCGCCGGATTGAGGCGACGCCAGCCTCGCTCCAACCCAGGGCGACCCTCTGGAGCAGGGCGGCCCGCCGCTTCGGACCCTGAGTGGCGCACTCAGCTCCGCTTCCGCACGGGGCAGAACTGATGTCCCGCAGGTTCGAAGCTGGAGCGCACCAACATACAGCCCCCGCCCAGTTCGAGGTTGTAGGCCGCCAGCACCCGGTCGCGTTCTGCCGGCGGCGTGCTGCCCTCAGCGACGGCCCAGATCGCCCCGTCGGCGTGCTGTTGGATGGCCGCCCGTATGCGGCGCATCAGCCCATGATCCTGGTCAGGCCGCACGAAATTGGACGCGAGCCCGATGGCGCGAATGTCGGGTGGCATAAGGGGTACAAGATAGGCCATGGGCGAACCGTCCACGGACACCACGAGATCGCCCGGGCGGACCGGCATCGTCGCGACGTCCATGATCCGCGCGCCATGCCGACCATGGCCCCAGTTGGGATGCACGGTGACGGGGATGGCCACGGCAGTCAGCGCGGCGAAGCAGGCGAGACTTACGACAGGTCGCCGCGGCATGATGAGGATCAGCGCCAGCATGATCACGGTGGCGGCTAGGGCTTCCAGGAAGACGATGTAGCGGTAAATGCCGAACATCCCTGCCCAGACGGCGTAGGATATCGCAGAAACACCCAAGGCCAGCCAGAGCGCGCGCGCCCCGGCGAAGCGACGCCGCGCGATCAACAGCACAGCGAGGACGACCCAGGCGAGGTAGCCCAACGCCATTCGCGGGTCGCGCATCTGCAACTCGGTCACCAGGCCGCTTCTCGTGGTCAGCCACCAGAACGGGTAGAAAATCCCCTGGACCCAAGAACGGGGCAGGAACCGCTCATCAGCGAAATGCTGCGGGAGCCACTCAGGCGACCGGAACACGTTGTTGTAAAGCGGAAAGACCGGGTTGCCGGTGGCTTGCCATAGGTGCCACGCGAAGGGAGCGAAGCCAAGCAGGAAGCCGGCCGACATGGCGAGCCCGCCCATGATCGCGGCGCGCAGGCCCAGCAGCGCCAGGATCATCAATCCAATGGCGGCCGCGAAGGGCAGGGCGGTCAGTTTCAGCCCAACCGCCAGCCCCGCCGTGGCGCCTGCAATGATGATGGGGCGCATCCGCAGTTTCTGGCCGGCATCTCGCCGGAGCGTCTCGCGCAAAACAAGCCAATAGGCGAGCGCGAGCGGCGCTGCGACCAGGACGTCAAAGCTGCTGAGCCCAACGCCCGGCAGCACGGCCGCGCCTGTCAGGCCCATCGCCCCGGCGATTGCGGCGGCGGCCCATGCCAAGGGGCTTGGTCCCTGAATCTGCGCTGCGTGGTCCCATGCAATGCGGAGCATGAGGAAGCCGAACAGACCGGCAGGCAGGCCCATGAGGAAAGCAAAGAATCTGGGCATGCTTTGCAGGGCGAAGAATAGCGCCTGATGCGGAATATACAGCGTGGGGTTGAAGAAGCTCTGCACCTGCGCCGGCGCAAGGTCCACGAACATGCGCCCTTGCAGCCACGCATAGGGGCCATAGACGTGATAATTTCGCAGGTCCCAGTTTCGGTCGGTTCCCATCGCCAATGAGAGGGCGCCGCCACCCAGCAGGCAAAGTGCCAAAATGACGAGGCCGGGACCCTGCACCAGAACAGCAGGCTCACTCCGGGCAGAAGCGAGAATTTTGCGGGCCAGCGCCGACACCATGCTCAAAGGCCTACCAAACGTGACGACAGGCCCGTCACACGCCACACCGGCGGGCGTCAAGCAGGGGTTGTCGTGCCGCAGACGCTCATTTAGGCAAGGTAGCAGCCACCATCCCCAGGGTTCCTGAATGTCCCCCGCCGCCCCTCGCATCGCCGTGCTCGTGCCGTGCCACAATGAGGCGCTGACGGTTGCCGAGGTGGTGCGCGGCTTCCAGGCCGCCTTGCCGGAAGCGACGATCTACGTTTACGACAACAACTCCACGGACGGCACCGCCGAACTGGCGCGCGAAGCCGGCGCGCAGGTGTCGTTCGAATCCCGACCAGGCAAGGGTAGCGTGGTTCGGCGGATGTTCGCAGATGTCGAGGCCGACTGGTTCATCATGGTTGATGGCGACGCGACCTATGATGCCTCCTCCGCCCCGCGCCTGCTCGCCACCGCCATGCAGGGCGGCTATGACATGGTGAACGTGGCGAGGGCAGAATCCGGTGAGAAGGCCTATCGCCGTGGTCACCGCTTCGGCAACTGGATGCTCACGGGTCTTGTCGGCCTGATCTTCGGCTCGCGCACCACCGACATGCTCTCCGGCTACAAGGTGTTTTCGCGCCGCTTCGTCAAAAGCTTCCCAGCGATGAGCGCGGGCTTCGAGATCGAGACCGAGTTGATGATCCATGCGCTGGAGTTGCAGGTAGCCATCGGTGAGATCAGCGCCCCCTATGGCGAGCGGCCTGAGGGCTCAACCAGCAAGCTCGCCACCTGGCGCGATGGCCTGCTGATCCTCCGGCTAGTCGGGGTCCTTGTGCAGCGCGAGAGGCCGCTGGAGTTCTTCGGTGCGCTCGGCGTGCTTTTCCTGCTGCTCTCCCTGATTCTGGGGCTGCCGGTGATCTGGACCTTCTTCGAGACCGGCCTCGTGCCGCGTCTGCCCACCGCCGTGCTGGCTTCCACGCTGACGCTGGCGGCGTTCCTCTCCTTCACCGTGGGGATCGTGCTGAACGCTATCACCCACACGCGGCGTGAGATGAAACGCATCGCCTATATCGCGGTCGGCCGTTAGTTGAGGTGCGGCAATGGATTGCCTGCCAGGCCGCAATTGCGTAACCCTTTGAATAAACCAGCCCGAGAGCCATCTTTCCGCATGTCCAGCGATCAACCCCCGTCACGCTGGGCGCGCTTCGCGACGCGTCAAGGGGGCCGCATCCGCAAGCTTGTCTGGTGGACGGTCACGGGCCAATTGCCGCGGCAGCTTCGCGACCGGCGCGGCATGTTGCGCGCCCGTTGGAATTACGTGGTCGAAGCCTCGTTGCTTCGGCTGGGCATCCGCAAGCGTCTGCGTGAGCAGCTTGGTCTGCCTCCGGAAATGGCCACGCCGAATGCTGCCAGCCTCTCGCTGCCGGCTTCGACGCAGCCGGTGCTTTCCATCCTCATCCCGACCTATGGCCAAGTGGACTACACGCTGCGCTGCCTCGCCTCCATCGCGGCACACCCGCCGCGTGTGCCCTTTGAGCTGCTGGTCGTTGATGACGCCTCTGGCGACCGGCGCGTTCCGGAGCTTCGCCAGGTCCGGGGCATCCGTCTCATCGAACGCACGCAGAACCTGGGCTTCCTGCTGTCCTGCAACGATGCTGCCACGCAGGCCCAGGGCGATCTGCTTCTTCTGCTGAACAACGACACTGAGGTCATGCCAGGCGCGCTCGACGCTTTGATCGAAACCTTCACCGCCCACCCTGGTGCGGGGGTCGTCGGTGCGAGGCTGCTTTATCCTGACGGCTGGCAGCAAGAAGCCGGCGGCATCATCTGGCGCGACGGGTCAGGCTGGAATTATGGCAACCGGGATGACCCAAGGCGCCCCGAATACAGCTACGTGCGTGACGCTGACTATCTGTCCGGCGCCGCCATCATGCTGCCCATGGGCTTTTGGCGCGAGCTGGGCGGTTTCGACGAGCACTATATCCCCGCCTATTGCGAAGACAGCGATCTCTGCTTCCGCGCGCGGGCGGCGGGGCGGCGCGTGCTGTATCAGCCCGCCGCCATCGTGATCCACCACGAGGGCGTTTCGCACGGCACGGACACCAACAAGGGCCTGAAAGCCTATCAGATCAGCAATTCGCAGAAGCTGCGTAACCGCTGGCTCAAGACGCTGACACAAAATCATATGGAGAACGGCACGCGAATCCTGCGCGCACGCGATCGCGCCTTCCACCGCCGCGTCACACTTGTGCTCGACAACAACGTCCCGCAGCCGGACCGCGATGCCGGATCGCGCACCATGGTTGCGTTTTTGGAGGCGTTGCTCTGCGAGGGCCGGCTGGTGAAGTTCTGGCCGCTGAATTCCCTGGCGATCCCCGGCTATACCGAGGCCTTGCAGCAACGTGGCATCGAAGTTCTCTATGGCCCGTGGTCCGGCGATTTCCGCACCTGGATCGCACAGAACGGCGCCGAGATTGACGACGTGCTGATTTCCCGACCCCATGTTGCCGACGAGACGCTGGCCGATATCGGCGCCCATACCACGGCCACCATCCTTTTCTACGGCCATGACCTGCACCACGCCCGCACGATGCGTGAGGCCGAGGCGAAGGATTCCTCGGTGCTGCGCGCTGAAGCGGCGCGGCTTTTGGTCCAGGAGCGCCGGGTCTGGCGCGCGGCTGACCTCTCCCTCTATCCGTCCGAAGACGAGGCGGCGGCGGCCCGTGCCCTGGAGCCCGGTGTCATGGTCCGCGCCATCACCCCCTATGCGTTGGCCGCCCACACCTCGCCCCCACCCGTGCCTGAGGGGCGCGCGGGGCTGCTCTTTGTGGCCGGCTTCGGTCACCCCCCCAACGAGGATGCCGCTTGCTGGTTCATGGCCGAGATCCCCCCCCTCATCCGCGCGGCGCAGCCCCAGATCGCCGTCACCTTTGCCGGATCCAACCCGACCGAGCGCGTCCGTGCCCTTGCCGGGCGGGGGGTCGAAGTCACGGGTTTCATCAGTGATGAGCAGCTGAGTCACCGCTACGACCGCGCGCGGATCGTCATCTGCCCACTGCGCTACGGCGCCGGCATCAAGCTCAAAGTGGTCGAGGCGCTGCACCAGGGCATTCCCCTCGTCACCACCACCACCGGAGCCCAGGGGCTGCCCGGCGTCGAGGAGGTTTGCGGCGTGGCAGATGAGCCTGGCGCTTTCGCCGAGGCCGTGCTGCATCTGCTCGATGATGACGCGGCCTGGATGGAACAGGCCACCGCGCAGCGTGACTTTGTGGGAGAGAAATTCTCGGCCGATGCGATCCACCGAGAATTGGAAGCCGCGTTTGCCGCTGCCTCCGCGACGCCTTCCGGTGCCGCGGCTGGCACCATCAAGGCATCCGCTTGAGCAGTACCCAGGCACGGAGCAGTGCGTTTCCCAGCCGCGCGTGGTGCGCGAGCCCCGCCTGCCGCAGAGCCATCAGACGCCTGTAGGGCGACGCGGCCCGCAGGCCTTCCAACGTGGCCAGCACCCTGCGTGCATCCGCGGTGAGGGGCAGCGCCGGCAGCGTCACCAGCAGCGTCATCAGCGGAGCGTAAAAGCCGGTAGCGCCACGGCCCAACATGCGACGCATGCGGTCAAGGCGCCCAACTCCGCCGCCGACCAAATTGCCGGCATGCTGTCGGTAAAGCAGACTGGGTTCAGGGTCGAAGGACATCCGCCCGCCGCAGCCCGTCACGGCCAGGGCACACCACCAGTCATGCAGACCACCCTCCGGCATGGGAGCCGCCAGAGCCCAGGAACGAGCCGATGCCGTCATCACCATCGTGCAGCCAGCAGCAACGTTATGAGCGAGGAGCGTCGCAAAATTTGGTGGCGTGGAGGGCACAGGCGAAAGGCCGATTTCAGTGAGGTCCGGGGCGACCAGCCGCAGCCGAGTGCAAACCAGGTCAATATCCGTCAGTGCCGCAATGGCCCGAGCCAGCTTGCCCGGCAGCCAGACATCGTCCTGGTCCATGAAGGCATAGAACTCAGCCTCCGGGGCGTCGGCCAGCAACCGCATGAACGAAGCACCGGCGCCGAGCCGCCCGCCGCCCGAAAGGCGCGCAACTCGGCCGGGATGGGCGGTGGCGAAACCTTCAAGGATGGTGCTGGTCTGATCGGTGGACCCATCATCACGCCAGAGCAGCGACCATTCGATACCCTCTTGCTCGGCCAGGCTTTGAAGCTGTTTAGGCAGATGCGGCGCACCATTATAGCTTGCCAGCAGGATCTGTACGCGATGGAGCGAAGGTGTCTCGCCGGCCGCGCGCGTATCGCTCGGTCCAGACCTTGCGGCGAAGCTGGACGGGTTCATCGCCATGGGGGGGTGGCGATCCGATTTGCCTCCGCTCCGAGTGGCTGCTTGTCGCCGTCCGTGCGAGTCCGATGCGGGCCATCGCGCGCTTCGGTGAACGTCGAGGCAGGCGTGGCCACGACCGTCTGTCGGCGGCCTTGCTCATTGGCGGCACGCGGTGCGAGGTCGTTCAGGCTTCGGGACATGGGCTTCACCGCGCTGGTCTCATTCGTGGCATATCAAACCTAACCGAGCCCGGCGCATTCCTAAACTGGGCAGCCTGCGTGCCATCCACGGCCGATTCGCAGCCTAAGCCCGGGGCGATATGTAACCCGTCCGGGTCGCCCACGAGGAGAGCATGCAGTGCCAATTTGTGTGGGCGCGATGCCTGGAACGCTTCCAGGTAACTGTGCGCAGCTCTTGGCATTGCGCGGTCGAGCGGAGCTCTTGAGACTATCGGAACCGCCCTGCACGCCTCCAAAATCTGGTCCGTCAAACCGAATCACCGACCCGAAATGACAGACAGTCAGACGCTTCAGGAGGGAAGACCTCTTGGGCTGATTGACGCCTTCGCAGCGCCTGATAGATGTTGGCCTGATTTTCAACCAGGGGCGTCCCTTTGCCAAGGAACAGTGTAAGGGGAGTGCCGCACCCAGATCGTGTGCGCTGCACAGCGACGCCCACATTCATCGAGCCGCGGCAAAGCCTGATCCGTAGCATCATGGGTCAACCACCTGATGTTTGGCTGTTAGGCTTACTGTGCCTCGCCGGCCTTTTTTTGGCTGTTTTGCCGGCACTGACGCCATGGTGGGCGTTCGCACCTTCGCACGATACGCCCAACCTCTCGACGCCCTTGTTATGCGAGGTTGGCCGGCACTTCACCGCGGGGCGTTTCCCGCTTTTCGATTGGACGATGCTTGAGCCAGTTTCGCACAACGCGCATTTCTCGCCTTTATACCCGTTCTATTTTGCTGGTCTCGTCAACTATTGCGAACTCATCCCGTCCGTCGCCGCACATGATTTGGTAACCGTCTTCCATTTGGGACTAATGCTCCTTACCACACTTACCCTGGCAAGAGTGGCCGGATTGCCCGTGAGGGGCGCAATCTTCGCCGCTTTTGTCATGACAGTCTCGCCCAACGCCTTTGCTCTCGCGCAATGGCCGACCTTGATCGCACCTGCAGCCTGGCTGCCGCTTGCTGCGGCTGGCCTCGTGGCGGTTCTCTACCGTGGCGCCTGGCTGCGCGGCACAGCGATGATCGTCGCGGGCACAGGTATGATGTTATTGGCGGCGCCGGCCACCAACCTGATTGCTTCCCTGGTCGCCTTCGGTCTGGTCCTCGGCGCCGGTGCCATGGTCATGGTAATCCACGAAGGCACTTGGCGCTGGAAGCCGCTCGCCTGGGCCCTGTGCGGCGTGGTCAGCGCTGGCCTGATCGCTCTGATCGCCACCGGCACCACTGGCAATCTCTTGATCGCCCTGGACGACCTCATCCGCTGGAACCGCACGGGCTATGTCATCGGGCGGGAGGTCACGGGCGATTTCGCGCGGGAAATCCTGTCTGAGCAACAGGGCCTGCGCGAATTGCTGAGCGTGATCCTGCCCTTCCGGACGCCCGGCCTCGCTACGGGCAATTTCTTTCTCGGGGCAATTAGCCTTTGCCTGGCGGTGCTGGGCGCCTGGGATGGGCGGCGGGAAGCGCTGACGCAAGCCTTGGTGGTGATGTTCTGCATCCCCCTCGTCCTGATGTATCTGGACGCCTTCCAGTTGGCGCTTGTTTGGAGCCATATCCCTGGCCTCAATCACACTCGTCATCTGAGCCTCCTTGGCGGACCGTTCATGGCTGCTGCCGGATTGCTGGCAGGGCGCGGCTTTGTGGTCTTCTTGCGCCCTGAGGCATCCCGCGCCCGGAGAATGGTCGCCCTGGCGCTTGGGGGCGCCACGATTCTGGCGGTACCTGTCCTGATCCTCGGCATGCGCTTCAGTTGGCTGCACCTCGCACCGGTACTCATTGGGATGGGCGTCCTCGCAGCCATTCTACGCCGCCGGGGCGACTTTCTGGCGGTGATGCGACCTGGCCGCCTGGCTGCCACGGTCGTGCTGGCCAGCAGTATGATCACCGTGCCTCAGATGCTGCTTCGGCTGCGGCCTATCTCGGAAAGTCCTGCCCAGACCCAAACCTGGCTGGATCTCAGCCAGATGGTGGGCCGCCTGGTAGCGGCCGATCCCGAACCCAGCGTCTTTACCTTCCATACCACGATTTTGGGCGATGAGTTGAACTACACCACGGCCGGCACATCGGTCCGGCTGCTGGGGCTGCCTACCTTTCATTATTTTCACTCACCCCGAGTGCACTGGAAGTTCTTCGCGCAAAACCACCTCTTCCCCGATTTTGCCACCTACGGCCGGCTTGGGGGGCGCTACGTGCTCACGCAAGGTCCTTTGGACCACTCCCTGCTAGAGCCGCTGGGTCAGCACGGGCTGATCTTTGCCTACCGGATTCGCGGCAGCCGGCCGATGGTCGTCGCGATATGCGGCGTTCCGCGCCTGCTGGAGGAGGACGGGGTCAATTCCCCGCGCTACAGGCCAAGCCAGATGCGCTTGGCACCTCCAGCGTTGCTTGCCGCCGGCCAAGCGGCGGATGCCGTGGAGCCCGACTGCCCCGGCACACCCGTCACCGACATCCGTTTCGACCGTTCGGTGGAATCGCTCCGCTTCACTTTGGCGCCGGTTGGCGCGGAAATAGTGGTATTGAACCTCCCGCCGTATGAGGGGTGGCGCCTGACGATCGGGGGCCGCCGCCTCCCGATCTACGCGCTGGATGACAGCCGCAGTGTGGTGTGGGTGCCGCCTGGAGTTTCGGGGCCATCGGCGCTGAGCTTCCGGCCCCGAAACGTGTTGCTCCGCATATTGGTCAGTGCCGTGAGCGTGGCCGCTCTCGCATTCTTTTTCGTCTGGCTGGCCTGGCGGCGACCGACGCCGGACCGCCCGCTTCGCCTGCTCGCTTACCTCAAGCGCTCGACAACACCGGCGGTTATCCGGCAAACACCTTGCCCAGCGCCCGAGAAAGCATAAGCGCGCTATCAAACCGTGAGAGCATATCATGCGCGTAGTCATCCTTGCCGGCGGAATCGGAAGCCGACTCCGGCCCTACACGCTCTCCCTCGCCAAGCCGCTGCTGCCGATTGGCGACCGGCCGATCCTGGAGATTATCGTCCGGCAGCTGGCGAGCGCTGGCTTCACGGATATCACGCTGGCGGTGAACCATCAGGCGGATTTGTTTGCTGCCTTCTTTGGAGATGGCAGTAAATGGGGCGTGAAAATCACATATTCGCTTGAGCATGAACCTCTTGGGACCATGGGCCCGCTGCGCCTCATCAACGACCTTCCTGAGCACTTCCTTGTTATGAACGGCGATGTGCTGACCGACCTCGAATACGGCGCAGCCTTTCGCGCGCACGTGGCGGGCAACCGGCTATTCACCATTTTTGCCGCGGCACGCAAGCAGAAGATTGATTTTGGCGTGTTGCATCTCGATGGCACCAGCCGCCTCACCGGTTTCGAGGAGAAGCCGGAACTGGGCTACACGGTCAGCATGGGCATCTACGCCGCCAGCCGGCGCATCTTGGAGCGCATTCCGCAAGGCAAGCCCTTCGGCTTCGACCATCTCATGCTAAGCTTTCTGGCCTCCGGTGATCCTGTGGATGTGCATAAACACGAAGGATACTGGCTCGATATCGGCCGGCCCGATGACTACGAGCGCGCTAGCGAGGAGTGGGCGCAGCATGGGCGCTGACTCAAACGTGCCTGCCTTTGACCCGAGGGTACGCAAGGTCCTCATTACTGGCGCCACAGGTTTCCTGGGCCGCCATCTCGGTGCCGCACTGGTAGCGGCGGGGATCAACGTGTTGGGGGTCTCGCGCGCGACGGGCCACGACATCCTGCGCGATACGCTACCCCTGGACGGTGTGGACCATGTATTTCACCTGGCCGCCGCGACTGGAGTGCCGGCCGCCTGGGCGGACCCGCCTGACGTTTTGCTGACCAACAGCCATGGCACTATCCGCGTGCTCGACCAATGCCGCCGGGCAGGCTGCCCGATGAGCTTCGCCAGCACCTATGTCTACGGCAAGCCCGATCGCTTGCCGGTCGCGGAAGACCATCGGGTTCATCCGAGTAATCCCTATTCACTCTCCAAGGTCCTGGCCGAGGAGGCCTGCCGCGCTTTTTCTGGAATGTATGGCCTGCCAGTCAGCGTCCTTCGGGTCTTCAACATCTATGGCCCCGGTCAGGATGAGCGCTTTCTCGTGCCACTGATCCTCCGCCAGGCGATGGATCGGGAGCTGCCAGAAATCGTGGTGCAGGACCTAAAGCCACGGCGCGACTATGTTCATGTGGCCGACGTGGTGCGCGCCTTTCTGGCCACCACACGGCTTTCGGGCTACGCGGTGTTCAACGTAGGCAGCGGCGTGTCTCATTCTGTCGCTGAATTAATCGCTTTGGCCAGCGCGGCAGCAGGCTGCGGCAAGCCGGCGCGCCAGACTGGCGCGGTCCGCCCTGTTGATGTGCCCGATACGGTCGCTGATATCGGTGCCATCTGCGCTGCGCTTGGTTGGGCACCACGCATAGCCCTCGCTCAGGGCTTGCGGGAGATGGTGGCGGCATGAGCCGGCGCAGTCTCGACGTGATTTGCCCCGTGTTCCGCGAAGCCGCGGGAATCGCCAGCTTCCATGAGCGGCTGGCGCGCGTTTTAAACAGCCTCACGGATTGCGAATGTCGCGTGATCTACGTGATCGACCCCTCCGGCGATGGCAGTGAGGCGGTTCTGGCCGGCATCGGCGCTCAGGATTCGCGGGTGGATGTGGTTGTCATGTCGCGCCGTTTCGGCCATCAGGCTTGTCTTGTCGCAGGGCTGGATTTATCGCGCGGCGACGCGGCGGTCATGTTGGACAGCGATCTGCAGCACCCACCGGAGCTTATCCTGGAGCTCGTGCAGGCCTGGGAAGCGGGCGCAGATATTGTGCAAACGGTACGTGCCGATACCACGGAGACCGGCGTTCTCAAACGCACCACCTCCCGGTTGTTCTATCGCCTGTTTCGCAAACTGGGCAGCCTGGACATTCCTGTGGGAGCCGCGGACTTCCGCCTGCTCGCTCGGCCGGTCATCGACGTCTTCCGCGAAACCCTGCGTGAGCAGAATCCGTTCCTGCGTGGCCTTGTGCAATGGGTGGGTTTCAATGTTCGCTATGTCGCCTTCACGCCAGAGACCCGGCGGCATGGAACCTCCTCCTATCGGCCCATGGTGCTCCTGGGCTTCGCGTTGAACGGATGGTGCTCCTTCTCCAAGACGCCGCTACGGATCTGTGTCATTGCTGGCATCGGCCTCGCGCTGCTCGCTGGGGTTATTACCTTTGTGCAGATCACGGCCTACGTCTTCGGGCATTCAAATGTACCGGGCTGGCTCAGCCTGATCATTCCGCCAGCGTTTTTCGGTGGCTTGCAGTTGGTTTTCCTCGGCGTCATCGGCGAATATGTTGGACTCATATTTGACGAGGTGAAGCAACGGCCACGGTACATTATCCAGCATCACAGCCGGGGTGGTCAGCCGGCCGACACCACAGAAGGGAGGGCGCCTCTATGACTACCACTCCCAACATCGGAAATCCCGGCCGCCATACGCTCGACCACGCCGTTGTTGGCCGAAGCACCTCCCTCTTCGCTGAAGATTTCGAGGCTGCCCGGCACAGCATCGCCGAAGTTCTTGGCGGGGCACGCGTGCTGGTCATTGGTGGCGGTGGCTCGATCGGCAGCGCTACCGTCCAGCTCCTCTCAGCCTTCCAGCCGCGCACGCTGCACGTGATCGACCTGTCGGAGAACTACTTGGCGGAGCTGGTACGCAATCTGCGGGGACGGCGCAATGGGCTGGGTGTTGAGGATTTTCGAACCCTTCCGCTGGATTACGGCAGCCCGCTGATGCGTTCTTTCCTCGCCGCAGCGTCACCCTATGACATCGTTCTGAACTTTGCCGCGCTCAAACATGTACGCTCCGAGAAGGACCTGTTCTCGTTGTTGCAAATGATCGATACCAACGTGGTCCGGCAGGCTCGCTTCAAATCGTGGTTGGTGGAGTTCGGGCATCACTGCAGATACTTCGCAGTCTCGACCGACAAGGCCGCGAACCCGACTAGCTTGATGGGCGCGACCAAACGGCTGATGGAAGATGTGACTTTAGAAATGCATGTGGCCGCCGGCCAACGGACCACCTCAACGCGTTTCGCCAATGTTGCGTTCTCAAATGGAAGCCTGCTGGCAGGCTTCCTGGAGCGACTGCAACGCCGCCAGCCCTTGGCAGTGCCTCGCGAGACACGCCGGTATTTTGTTACACAGGTTGAATCGGCGGAAGTCTGCCTGATAGCTGCGTTGGCCATTCCCGACCAGATGGTGCTGATCCCGCGCCTCAATCCGACCGAAGCCTTGCAGGATCTTGGCGCCCTTGCGGAGCGGGTGCTACGCGCCCACGGCTTGCGGGCAGTGCATTATGAAGACGAGGAAGGGGCGCGATGTGATGTGGAAGGCTTGGCAGCGCGTGGCGCTTGGCCCTTGTTGTTGACACCCCTCGATACTAGCGGGGAGAAGCCGTACGAGGAATTCATCGGCGCCTCCGAGACCGCCGAGGAACTCGGCTTCAGTGCCTTGATGGGATTGCGCCATCTGCCCGGCAGCGCGCACCTCGGGCAAAGCCTGGAGGCCTTTGAGCGCATGGTGACCCAGACGGATTTAGCCTTGACCAAGCAGGATGTTGTGGACGAAATCGCCCGCGCCGTACCGACTCTCGCGCATGTGGAAACCGGCCGAAACCTGGATCAGCGCCTGTGAGCCAATTGAGTTCCTGTCTGGTCTGCGGTGGCACCATCCTGCCGGCGGGCATTCCCGGCCTGCTGGCATGCACGGCATGTGGCTTCGTCACCGCAAATGTCGCGCTGTCCGACGTCGAACTCGCCGCCCTTTACGGTCGCGACTATTTTCATGGCCAGGAATACGCTGATTATGAGGCGGAGGAGCGCAGCCTGCGGGATAATTTCCGTCGCCGCATCACGGTTCTGCAAAGCCAGATCGCTGACTTTGCGGAGGCACGGTTGTTTGAAATCGGCTGCGCGTATGGGTTCTTCCTTGATGAGGTGAAGGGCGAAGTCGCGTCCGCATCTGGTATGGACATCGCGACCGACGCGGTGACTGAGGGCGTGCGACGCTTTGGCGTGGATGCCCGCAGTGGTGACTACCTGAGCACCGATATTGGCCTATATCATGACGTGATCGCAATGTGGGACACCATTGAGCACCTGAGCCGTCCGGACTTGTTCCTGGCGAAGGCTGCGCGGGACGTGCGGCCAGGTGGTCACATTGCCATTACCACCGGCGATATCGGCAGTGCCTTTGCCCGCTTCCGCGGCAGGGCCTGGCGGATGATCCATCCGCCCACGCATTTGCATTACTTCTCGGCCGCGACGCTCGACGCTCTGCTTGAGCGCTCGGGCTTTGAGGTCGTGCATATCAGCCATCCGGGCATTACGCGTAACGTACAGTCGGCGCTCTACATCATCCTCGCGCTGAAACTCGGCAGGCCGGGGATTTTTCGCTTCTTGCGAAGCTTGAGGATTTTCAACTTCTCCCTGACCGTCAACCTTTACGATATTATGTTTGTCGTCGCGCGACGGCGCGGCTGACATGGCGTTCCGAGCGGCCGAAGCAGGGCTATTGGCAGCCCACGTTGCGTTGAGCGTCGGCGGGTTGCTGCTGATCAAGACCCAGGCCGGGTTGTTGCGGCTGGCCTGGCAGCGGAGCGAGGCCCTTTGGCCGGTCGGCGGCTGGGTCGCGTTCGGCGCGGCACTTTACGTTGCCGGGTTCCTCGTCTGGATGGTTGTCCTATCGCGCAACGAGCTTACGGTCGTCTACCCGATCGCGGTTGGCGCGACGCTTGCTATCTCCAGTCTGGCCGCGGTGCTGGTACTTGGAGAAAGTCTGAACCTCCTCCGCCTGACCGGCATCGCATGCATTATAATCGGTGTAATGCTCGTCGTTCGCAGTTGAGGTCGCGGCGTAGGTTGCCGCTCGCCTCCGAGGGGCCCTAAGTATCGTCATGTCTTGCAAAATTTTCCTGGTTACCGGCGCGACCGGCTTCATCGGCAGCGCCGCCGTCCGCGCCTTGGCAGATGGGGGGGGCGAAGTACACGGTGTCAGCGCGTCAGGCCGGCCCGGCCCCGCGGGGGTGGTGATGCACCGCTGTGACCTTCTGGGCGATGACGCAGTCGCGGCCCTGCTGACGCGTGTCGCGCCGACCCATCTCGTCCATTGCGCCTGGGATGTAAGCCACGGCGCTTATTGGACAGCGCCCGCCAATCTGGCTTGGCTCGCGTCTGGCGTTCGGATGCTCCAGCTGTTTTTCAACGGCGGCGGGCAGCGGGCCGTTGGGATAGGAAGTTGCGCTGAATATGCCTGGACCGAAGCTCTCTATAGGGAAGGCCACAGCGCCACTGAGCCCGCCACGCCCTATGGCCGCTGCAAGCTGGGCTTGTGCGAGGCCTACGAGGCCGGGCGCCTCATGGGGGCTTCGACCGCCTGGGCCCGGCTGTTCTTTCCGTATGGGCCAGGGGATGCCGAGGCCCGCTTCCTGCCCTCACTTGTGCGCAACCTGCGCGAAGCCCGCCCCTTTGACACAACGTTCGGTACTCAGCGGCGGGATTTGATCCACATTGATGATGTGGGCGCGGCCATTGCCGCTCTCGCGCGCTCGTCTGTGGTTGGGCCGGTCAATATTGGGACCGGTACGGGACCAGCCCTGCGCGAGGTCGCACTTGAAGCGGCGCGCGCTCTCGGGGCTGATCCGGCCCTGCTACGCTTCGGCGCGATTCCAATGCGTCATGGGGACCCCGCTGTGCTCCTGGCTTCAACAACGCGCCTGAGCGACGAGGTCGGGTTCAGGCCGCGCATTGCGTGGCAGCAAGGCGTGGCCCGCTTCGCCATCGGCTGACGCCGCACGGCCCGAATTCCTGGCGATCCAGAGCACAAGGTGATGTGCCGTCGCTTGATCCGTTGCTCAACGCGGCACGAGAGTGCGGCCGTTACGGGCGGAAAGGCTGCGAATTGTTCAAGGTTTTGCTCTGGTTACTCTCCAACGCTGGGCATTGGACAAGGCAAGGCAGTTGTTCTAGGACCGGCTGCGATGACGCGGCGAGGCGGGCCGAACTTATTCGGAGGTTCGGCGCGCGGCGTCACTTGACGGCGCCGTACACAATGGATTCGGAACACGCATGAAGGTTGTTATTCTCGCTGGCGGCCTGGGGACGCGCATCTCCGAGGAAAGCCATCTGCGGCCTAAACCGATGATCGAGATTGGTGGATTCCCGATCATTTGGCATATCATGAAAATATATGCGAGCCAGGGCGCCACGGATTTCATCATCTGTGCCGGCTACCGCGGTTATATGTTGAAGGAATACTTCGCTAATTACGTCCTGCATCGCTCAGACGTGACTTTTGACATGGCGGCCCAGACTGTCGAATACCATCGCAACTCTGCGGAGGCTTGGCGGGTGACCATTGTGGATACGGGGGCAGAAACACTCACGGGCGGCCGATTGAAGCGCGTTGGCCCGCTGCTCACGCCAGGTGAGACCTTTTTCATGACTTACGGCGACGGCGTGGCCGACATTTCCATCTCGGGCCTGCTCGCTCAACATCGCACGCTTGGCAAGGCTGCGACCCTGACGGTGGTGAAGCCGCCGGGCCGATACGGCTCCACCCGAATCGAGAATGGCCTGGTGCGCGAATTCCAGGAAAAGCCTCCAGGCGATGGCGGATACATCAATGGCGGCTTCTTCGCGCTAGAAACTGACGTGCTGAGCGAGATCCCCGGCGATGCCACCGCATGGGAGGCAGAGCCGCTCCAGTCCCTGGCCGCGAAGGGCGAACTCGGCGCTTATCAGCATGATGGGTTCTGGCATGCGATGGATACGTTGCGTGATAAGAACCATCTGGACAGCCTGTGGCAGAGTGGACGCGCGCCCTGGAATGTCTGGGCCTGACGTCGGATGCCGCAAGCTGAATTCTGGCGCGGGCGTCGCGTGCTATTAACCGGGCAGACTGGCTTCAAGGGAGCCTGGACCTGGGCCTGGCTCACACGGATGGGGGCCGAGGTCACAGGCCTTGCCCTCGCGCCGGAAACCAGGCCCAACCTCTCTGTCCTGATGGGGCTAGGCTCCAATCCTCGATCGCGCATCGGCGATATCCGCGATGGAGCTGCGGTGGCTGCCGCCGTCGCCGCTGCCCAGCCGCAAATCGTCCTACACATGGCTGCGCAGGCGCTGGTGCGCCGCAGTTATGCCGATCCGCTCGAGACCTTCAATATCAATGTTCTGGGCAGCTTGCAGGTGCTCCATGCCCTGCGAGACCGTCCTGGCCTCGAAGCCTGCCTCGTCGTTACCAGCGACAAGGTGTACGAGAATAATGGCTCAGGTCGGGCCTTTGTTGAGAGTGACCCGCTGGGCGGTTCCGATCCGTACTCAGCGTCCAAAGCGGCATGCGAGATCGCTGTCTCCTCGTTTGCCCGCAGCTTTGGCCGCGCGCTGGGAGGACCCGTTGCGACCGTACGCGCCGGCAATGTTATAGGCGGCGGGGACTGGTCGGACGACCGCATCGTTCCTGATCTTTGGCGCGCGCAGCAGGCGGGAAAACCCGTCTCTCTGCGCTATCCTCAGGCGACACGGCCCTGGCAGCACGTGCTGGAGCCGGTGGCTGGATATCTCGACTTCGCTGAGGCGCTGGTCGGTGGTTCAGTGGAGCGGGCCTTGAACTTTGGACCAATCCATGATGGCCCAGTCAAAGTGAGCGAAGTAGCGGAAGCCTTCCAGCGTGCCTATGGTCTTGGCCACGTCACCGGCTGGGTGCAGGCCCCAGGGGAACATCTCAAGGAAGCCCCCACTCTGGCGATAGACGCTAACCGCGCCACCGCCGTTCTGCCCTGGCGCCCGCACCTCAGTGCTTCGGAAGCGATCGCCTGGACTGCCGCATGGTATGCTGCCTTCGATCAAGGCATGGACATGTTGGCTTTGACGGAGCGGCAGATCGCTGCGTTTGAGGCCCGCTCCTTGAAGGACTGCCCCACATGACCCAGGACTGCCGATACTGCGGGAGCCCTCTGACGCGCGTGCTCGTGGATTTGGGTCAGACGGCGCTCGCCAACTCCTATGCGGCTCCTGGCACGCCAGCGCCCGATCCTCGCTATGAGCTTTGCGCTCGGGTCTGCGACAGCTGCTTCCTCGTGCAGGTTGCCGACGCAGTGCCCGCGGATGCGATCTTTTCGGAATACGCCTACTTTTCGTCCTTTTCGACGAGTTGGCTGGCCCATTGCAAGGCCTATGCGGCAGCAATGATCGCGCGCTTCTCCCTCGGCCCGCAGAGCAGGGTGGTCGAGATCGCATCCAATGACGGCTACCTGTTGCAATACTTTGTCCAGCGCAGTGTGCCGGTGCTGGGTATCGAGCCGGCGGCCAACGTGGCGGAAGCGGCAGTCGCCAACGGCGTGGCGACGCAAGTGGCCTTCTTTGGCCGAGAGACGGGCGAGCGGTTAAAGGCTGCGGGGATTGCAGCGGATTTATTGGTGTCCAATAACGTCCTGGCTCATGTGCCGGACATCAATGACTTCGTCTCTGGCGTGCCTTTGGTGCTGAAGACGGAGGGTGTCTGGACCATTGAATTCCCGCACCTGCTAAATCTCATCAAGCTTGTGCAGTTCGACACGATCTATCATGAGCATTATTCATATCTGTCATTGCTGTTTGTGGAACGGCTGCTCGCTTCGCACGGGCTTCGAGCCTTCGACGTCGAGGCCTATCCGACCCATGGTGGCTCACTTCGCGTCTTTTGCTGCCATCTGGGTGCTAGCTACGAGCCAACCGCCGGCCTGGCTGTCATGCGCGCACAGGAGGCGTCGGCCGGTCTGGGCACGCCCGAGGCCTATGATGATTTTGGCCCGCGTGTCGCCAAGGTGCGCGACGATCTGCTCGCCTTCCTGCGCCAGGCCAAAGCCGAAGGCAAATCGGTGGCGGCCTATGGTGCGGCAGCGAAGGGCAGTACGCTGCTGAATTACTGCGGCGTCGGCACCGACCTCGTCTCCTATGTCGTGGACAAGAACCCCGCCAAGCAGGACAAGCTGATGCCAGGCAGTCGCTTGCCCATCCATGGCGTGGAGCACCTCTACGCGACGAAGCCGAATTATATCCTGATTTTGCCATGGAACGTGCGAGACGAGGTGATGGGCCAGAATACTGCCGTACGTGACTGGGGCGCCCTATGGGTGACCGCCATTCCGGACCTGCAAATCTTCTAATGCGCATTGAGCGCCTTCCTCTGCAGGATGCAGCGCTGATCCGGCTCGACCGCAAGGCCGACGACCGTGGGTGGTTCGCACGCGCGTTCTGTATGGAGACCTTCGCTGCGGCCGGAATGCATGCCAGTTACCCCCAGCACAACATTTCCTTCAACAAGCGCGCAGGCACAATCCGCGGTCTGCATTTCCAGATCGCGCCGCATGAGGAGGTGAAGGTCATCTCCTGCACGCGCGGTTCCATCCTCGACGTCATCGTGGACCTGCGGCCGACATCGCCCACTTTCCGGCAATGGTTCTCCGCCGAACTAAGCGAGGATAACCGCGACGCCCTTTACGCCCCGGCAGGCTTCGCCCATGGCTTCCAGACGCTGCGTGACGACAGTGAAGTCTGCTATCTGATGGGAGCTTCCTTCGTGGACACGGCTGCTGGCGGCATACGCTACGATGATCAATGCCTCGCCATTCCCTGGCCGTTGCCCGTCAGCGTCGTCTCCGACCGGGATCTCTCCCTGCCTACGCTTCCGCCCATTTGACACAAGCCCATCAACGAGAAGCGACCTTTCCATGAAGATCACCTTCGACACTGACACCAATACCGCCATCCTCGCCGATGGCAGCACGAGCGATCTTTTCGGCAAGGAGAGCTTCGACGCTCTGGCCGATCTTTGGGTGCGCGTGGGCTGGGTACGGAAATACTCCTACGCCTTCTCGTGGATGGGCCGTCCCATCATCCAGCTTCCCGACGACATGGTCCGCATCCAGGAGGCGATCTACGCCACTAAGCCTGATATCATCGTGGAGACCGGCGTCGCGCATGGTGGATCGCTGATCTATTACGCAAGTATCTTCGAGGCGATGGGCCATGGCCGCGTTGTCGGAGTGGACATCGAAATCCGGAGCCACAACCGCTCCGCCATTGAAGCCCACGCAATGATGAAGCGCATCAGCCTGATCGAGGGCGACAGCACGGGCCAGCTGACGGTGGATCAGGTCCGCGCGCTTATCAAGCCGGGCGAGAGGGTCATGGTGATCCTCGACTCAAACCACTCAAAGGCGCATGTCGCCGGGGAGCTTGGTGCCTATGCAGACCTTGTCACGCCCGGCTGCCATCTGCTGGTGCAGGATGGCGTGATGGAGCTGGTGGCTGGCATGCCACGCACCGATCCCGATTGGGACTGGAACAACCCGCGTACCGCCATCGCGGAATTCCTCGCTGCGCGGCCGGACTTCAAAATGTCCAAGGCAGCCCGCACGTTCGACGAAAGCAGCGAAGTTCCAGATTGCTCGCATCATCCCGACGGCTGGCTGATCCGCGTTTAAGGCCTGGCTGGAGGGCGGTTTGACAGCACCAATGGCGCCCACCATGCGTGCCCGGTTAACATCCTTGATGACAGGAATCCAGAATGCGTAAGGCCCTTATCACGGGCGTCACCGGCCAAGATGGCGCGTATCTGTCCCAGCTGCTGCTCGAAAAGGGCTATGAGGTTTTCGGCCTTCTCCGACGCTCCGCCTCGGCCGATGTCATTGATGAGCGCCTGCGCTGGCTGGGCATCGCGGGGCAAGTGCGGATGATTGACGGCAACCTGACCGATATCTCCTCGCTGATTCGCGCCATGCAAGAGGTGCAGCCCGACGAGATCTACAATCTAGGTGCACAATCCTTCGTGAAAGCCTCCTGGGGGCAGCCACTGCTGACTGGCAATGTCACCGGCATGGGTGCGCAAAATGTCCTGGAGGCGATGCGCATTGCCGCTCCAGGCGCGCGCTTCTACCAAGCCTCGTCCTCCGAGATGTATGGTCGCATCCAGGAAGCGCGCCAGAGCGAGACGACGCCCTTCTACCCGCGCAGCCCCTATGCCGTCGCCAAGCTTTATGCCCATTGGATCACGGTCAATTACCGCGAGAGCTTTGGGTTGCACGCCTCCAGCGGGATCCTGTTCAACCATGAGAGTCCGTTGCGCGGCATCGAATTCGTCACGCGCAAGGTCACCGACGGCGCGGCCCGCATCAAGCTCGGCCTCGCGAGCGAGCTGAGCATGGGCAACCTGGATGCCACGCGCGACTGGGGCCATGCGCGCGACTACGTGCGCGCCATGTGGTTGATGCTCCAGCAGGACACGCCGGACGACTATGTGATCGCCACAGGGCGCACAGTCAGCGTGCGCGACATGTGCCGCATCGCCTTCGCGCATGTCGGGCTCGCCTATCAGGATTTTGTGAAGGTGGACCCGAAGTTCCTCCGCCCGGCCGAGGTGGATGTGCTGCTGGGCGATCCTTCGAAAGCCAAGGCAAAGCTGGACTGGCAAGCGGAGGTTACGCTGGAGGAGATGATCGTGGAGATGGTCGAGGCCGACCTTGCCCGTCACCGCAAGCGGATGGGCTGATCCCGGTGCGCCGCATCCTGGTGACGGGAGCATCCGGCTTCGTCGGCCAACATTTGCGCACATCCCTGCGCGACGCCTTTCCCCAGGCACGGCTGATCGCCGCCACGCGTGGGGAAAGCGTGACGGGTTGGGATGAGGCTGTCACGCTCGACCTTCTCGACTCTGCCTCCTGCACTGCTGCCGTGTCGGAGGCCGCGCCCGATGCGATCCTTCACCTCGCCGCGCTGGCGGCGGTGGGGGAAAGCTTCGCCAACCCCCTGCCAACCTGGCGCGCAAACCTGTTCGGGACACTCGCCCTGGGTGAGGCCGCGCGCGCACATGCGCGTGATGCGCTTTTCGTCCATGTCTCCTCGGCCGAGGTCTATGGGCTGTCCTTCCAATCCGGAATGAGTTTGGCGGAGGACGCGGCCCTACGGCCCGCCAACCCCTATGCGGCGTCCAAGGCGGCCGCTGATCTTGCCGTCGGCGAGATGGCACTGCGCGGCCTGCGAGCGGTGCGCATGCGGCCCTTCAACCACACCGGCGCTGGGCAGACGGACGCCTTCGTGGTGCCAGCTTTCGCCCGGCAGGTGGCGATGATCGCGGCGGGGCGGCAGGCGCCTGTTCTGCGTGTCGGCGCGCTGGAGCGCTGGCGTGACTTCCTCGATGTGGCCGATGTCTGCGCGGGTTACGTGGCGGTTTTGCGCGCAGCGGATCAGTTGGAGCCGGGGGTGGTTTTCAACCTCGCCTCAGGCCAGCCGCGGCGCGTAGGCGATATCCTGGATGACCTGCTGCGCCTTGCCGGCATCGAGGCCCACATCGAGGCGGAGGAGGCGCGGCTGCGGCCCACCGACGTGCTGCGGACCCAGGGTGATGCCACTGTCGCGAAGGGTCTGCTGGGCTGGGCTCCGGTTGTGCCGTGGGAGACAACGCTCGCCACCGTCCTCGCCGATTGGCGGGCGCGAATCGGCTGAGAGAGGTCAGCCGGCTTCGACCGTCAGCTTCACGTCGTCCAGTGGCAATCGGAAAATGCCGCCCAACAGGTCCGGCGTGACAACCCGCACCATCAGCGCCTCATGTACGAAGTGGTGGATCATGTGTTCATCCTGCGTGCCGGATGCGATCGTTGCCGCGAGGCTGTATTCGCCGGTGCTGAATGCGGGCATCCGGAAAAGAAACTCGGCTCGGGCTGACTGGCCCGGGTCCAAAGCCACCGGAGTCGCTGCGAACCTAGCGTAGCTATTGTCGACGAAAATCATCTGGCCGAGACGATCCTTCAGCTGAAAGCCGAAGATGACACTGTCCATGACGATGTCGGCCCTTGCACGGACGGTCAGTACTACGTCCTGCCCTCCCTCCACTATG
>JBBRVI010000011.1:0-24524 GCA_038247025.1 Acetobacterales bacterium | reverse complement strand
TCCGCCGAGGCATCAAGCAGGGTGCCCGCGCCGCAACTCACATCCAGGAAGCGGCGGATAGGCCGGCGCGCGTAAAGGAAGACTTCCGCCAAACGGATCAGCGAGGCGCCGTAGCCCCGCTCCTCCGTCGCTGAAAGCTCGTTGGCCCAGTAATTGGAATCATAGGTTCGGGCATTGCCCGCCATGGTACGTTCGAGGAAGCCTCGCTCGGCCAGGATGGTGCCGCAGCCATCGCATCTGAGGTAGTCCACCTGCTCCACCTGACGAAGCGAATGAAGCGTACCAATGGCACAGGCCGGGCATCTTTCATCGTTCGGCATATCGGCCAGTGTCAACGGCTTGGGGTCCATACGGTCCTCGGCGTCTGGCTTGGAATGTAGGGTTGGAGCCGGCTCAGCGGGCAGCTTCGCTAGCTAGGGAACGAAGCTTTCCGGTTTATTGCAGTAATACGATTGAGTGTTTTCTGGCCCATGGCGTAAAAACCGTCAGCTCGGTTGCAATGATGCGAAATAGGTTTTCTGATTCTGGGTTTGACCCTAACACTGCATTTGCCACCTGGCCCTTATCCACGGTTCAAGTTGGAAGACCACCGGTTGAATTTTTGTAGCCTGGTGCTACACGGGGCGTCCATTAAGGAATCCGCTAACAACGCGGAACCGTTTGATTTTGTCTCCATGGTGCCCGCCCGCGCAAGGGCGAGACCTAGAGCATGTTCCGTTCGAAAGGGCTCACTCCACTCGCTCTAGCCTGTTTTTTTCGATCATCTTTATCCGTTCAAACGATTCCGTTTGTTTGGATGATGCTCTAGCCTAGCGGAGTTAGCAGTCTTTGTGTGAGGCATGTCGAACATGATCATCCGCGCGCGGGCGCCACTTCGCCTGGGTCTTGCTGGCGGCGGCACTGACGTCTCCCCCTATACGGACCTGTATGGTGGTGCGGTTATGAACGTGACCATAGACCGATACGCCTATGCCATGGTCGAGCCGCTGGCCGGTGGCGAGATCATCATTGAAAGCGTTGATCTTCAGCGCCGCTCTATCCATCCACTCGCCGCCAGCCTGCCGCTCGATGGCGATCTGGACATGGCCAAGGCCGTCTATAATCGCATCATCGCCGACTATGCCGGCGGGCGCGCACAAGCGATGCGCATCAGCACGTTTTCCGAGGCACCGGCCGGCTCGGGCCTCGGCTCGTCCTCAGCGATTGTGGTGGCGTTGGTACAGGCGTTCACCGAATGGCTTCGCCTTCCCCTTGGCGAATACGACGTGGCCCACCTCGCCTACGTCATCGAGCGGCAGGATATCGGCCTGCATGGCGGCCGGCAGGACCAGTACGCAGCTGCGTTCGGCGGCTTCAACTTCATGGAATTCTACGCAAATGATCGCGTCATCGTGAACCCGCTCAAGATCAAGCAGGAAATCGCGAACGAGCTTGCCTCTCGGACCTTGCTCTGCTTCACCGGCGTCTCGCGCGAGAGTGCGACGATCATTGCGCAGCAGAGTGACAATGTGCGCAGCGGCGCGAGCAAGTCGATCGAAGCGATGCACGCCATCAAGGCCTCGGCAATCACCATGAAGGAGGCATTGCTTCGCGGCGATTTCGACCTGCTGGCCGAGACGCTGCGCGAAGGCTGGGTACAAAAGCGAGCGATGGCAAGCGGCATCAGCAACGCCCGGATCGAGGAAGTTCAAGCGGCGGCAATGCAATCGGGCGCCTATGCGGGCAAGGTCTCGGGTGCGGGCGGCGGCGGCTTCATGGTGCTGTTGGCCCCCCTTGAAGCAAGACTGCGCCTGATCGGCACGCTGGAGGCCATGGGCTGCCGTGTGGAGAGTTGCTTCTTCACCCTGGAAGGCGCCACCGCCTGGCGGGTGCGCTCGTAAGGCGTGCGCGCACTCCGCCTGGAAAATCCCTCCAAAGCCCCGTCAGATGTAACGCTTCACGCGGACAGAAGGCCGCGCAGGAAATCGTCCAGATCCCCACCCGGAAACAGATGTCCCGGAAGGCCCGCCGCCTGAGCCGCTGCCACATCCGTATCGCGGTCGCCGATGAGAAAGGAACGCGCCTGATCCACAGGCCAGCGGGCCAGAAGGTCGGTCAGCATGCCCGGCTTTGGTTTGCGGCGTGCACAATCGAGCCGGTATTGCGCGATCACCGCATCGGGGTGGTTCGGGCAATACTCCCACGCATCCACATGGGCGCCGGCCACGGACAATTCGCTGGTCATCCAGTCATGCATCACGCCGACCTGGGATTCTGGATAAAAGCCCCTGGCCACACCGGCCTGGTTCGTGACCACGAACACCAGATAACCCGCATCGTTGAGGCGCTTCACGGCAGCCGCGGCGCCGGGAATCCAGCGCGCCTCCTCGGGCTTGTGCGGCCAGCCCGTATCCTCGATCAGGACACCGTCGCGATCCAGGAAAACGGCCGGGCGGCGGGCCATGGCGGGGATGATGGTCTGCGCCGCCGCCAGATCCTCGGGAATGCCGATGTCAATGAAAGCGCCGTCATACAGCGCCCCGCGCAGCAGCCCTCCGGCCGCAAGGCGTGGAAAGATGTCGGATTCCATTGACACGACGCCGGGTGGGATATGCTCCAGCACATCGCGTTGCATCAGGTAGATGCCGCCATTGATCGGCCCGCTGCGCCCCGCCGAGCGGGCGGCGAAGCCGTGGACGCGACCATCGTGATCCACCCCGACCGTGCCGTAGCGCTCACCTGGCGCCTCCCGGCGCAACGCAAGCGTGGCCAGTGCGTCCTTGGAGTGCAGCGCAAGGTCCAGCAGATTCACGTCAAAGCGGGTATCGCCATTCAGCAGAAGGAAGCGCGCTTCCAGATGCGCGCCGAACAGCCGCAGCCCCCCGGCGGTGCCCAGGGGTTCAGGCTCCACCAGAACCTCGATTCGCGCCCCGCCGATCACGCGGCCGTCATATCGGTCCATGATGGTTTGACCGAGATAGCCGGCCAGCAACGTGATGCGCGGGATGGGAAAGCGCGCCACCTCCTCGATCAGCCAGTCCAGAAAGGGCCGGCCGGCCACATCCACCATGGGCTTGGGGATGGAATCCGTGAGCGAACCGAGCCGCGTGCCCCTACCGCCGACGAGAATCGCCGCCTGAAGCAGCGCTTCAGCCATCGGCCAGCGCTTCCTCCACCGCCGCGCAATAGCAATGATACAGCGCCAGATGCACCTGCTGGATGGCAGGAGTGGATTTGGAGGGAACGGCCAGGAGATGGTCGCAAAGCGGGGCCATCTTACCACCACCCTGGCCGGTCAGGCCGATGGTCACCATTCCCAGCTTCTTTGCCGCTTCCATGGCCAGCACCACATTGCCTGAATTGCCCGAAGTGGACAGGCCCAGCAGCACGCCGCCCGCTTCGCCATAGGCCTCGACCTGGCGGGAAAAGATGGTCTCGAAGCTGTAGTCATTGGCCCACGCCGTCAGCACGGCGGGGTTGGAGGAGAGGCAGATGGCCTTCAGCGCGCGGCGCTCCTTGAGGAAACGGCCGACCATCTCGCCCACGATATGCATGGCATCAGCAGCCGAACCGCCATTGCCACAAACCAGCAAAGGCTTGCCGGCGCCAAGTGCGGCGACGGTTGCCGCAACCGCGGCCTCCATCGCCCCATCGAGCCGCAGGGCCCGGGTGGTGGCCAGCAGCGCTTCCGCCTCGGCGAGCCAGGTATCGAGCTTGATCATCGGTCCTCTCAGCGCCCGGGCAGGTCCGGATGGTCGGCGATTACTCCCTGCGGCCGGGTTGGTCGAGCCTTGGGCAGGAGAGCGATGCCACCCCGGTCAGAGCCCCGCCTGTTCCAGACGCAGCACAGAGCGCGCCAGGGACTGGGCGCGGGGGATAAGGCTGGCGATTTCCAGATATTCCTCCGGGCTGTGCGCCAGGCCGCCCACGGGCCCCACCGCGCAAATGGTGGGAGCGCCCTGCGCGGCAGTGAAGCCACTATCGGCGCATCCGCCAGAGAATTCGCCCTTCACCTCCAGGCCAGAAGCGGAGGCAGCGCCCTGGTAAAGAGTGAACAGTTTCTTTGCCGCCTCATCCTGCGTCAGCGGCAGGAATTCGCCCTTGATGGTCAGCTTCGCGCGCGTGCCGGGCACATAGCTATGCGCCACGATCTCATGCAGCCTGGCCACGATCTCATCGCGATCGGCCGAGCTTACATAGCGCAGGTCAATCTGCCCCACGGCTGAGGGCGCAACCGTGTTCACGCTCTGCCCACCAGAAACCAGGCCCACATTGAGGGTGATGCCGCGCTCCAGATCGGTCAGCGCATGAATGGCGACGATCTTGTGCGCAAGTTCGCCAATGGCGGAGATGCCGGCCTGGAAATTTCCGCCTGAATGCGCGGCCTTGCCCTCGATCTCAAAGATGCTGAACACGCCGCCCTTGCGCCCGGTGACCACGCCACCGGAGGGGCGCCCCGGCTCAGAGTTGAAGACGACGCGTGCCCCGCGGGCCTCTTCCTCAATTACCACACGGCCCTCTGGGCTGCCGATTTCCTCATCGCCGGTGAAGAGGCCGACCATGGGGCCCGGCGCGCCTCCGAATTTTTTGAAAGCGGCAAGGACGAACATGTTCATCACCAGGCCCGACTTCATGTCGGACACGCCCGGCCCATAGGCGCGGGCGTCCTTGATGGTGAAAGGGCGGCGCTCCGGCTCACCCTTCGGGAAGACCGTATCGCGATGGCCCATCAGCACGATATTGGCGGCATCGTTGCCGCGCGTGCGGGAGGGCGCGCCCTCATGAGGGAGGATGGCGCGCAGGCAATCGCCATGCTTCTCGCCACGCACCGTCTCGACTTGGAGGCCGTGGCTCTCGCAGAAATTCCTGACGATGGCGCCGACGGCATCCACGCCCGCCTTGTCGTAGCTGCCGCCATCCGTGTTCACCATTTCCTGAAGCTGATCCAGCATGGCCTGCTGCTGTGTGGCGAGCCATTCGGTGATCTGGGTTTCGGTGGTCATATGCGGCTCCTTTGGGGATGATCGTGAGTGACGCCAGCATAGGGCGCGGCGGGCCGCAACTGGGGGTTAGAGCATCATCCGTTCAAACGGAATCGTTTGAACGGATAAAGATGATCGAAAAACAGCAGGTTAGAGCGTATGGAGGGCACGCGCGCCGATGCGCTGGCCGGCGGGGAGCTTGGGTTCTCTGGCAAGGTGGTGTTCCATCCCGACCAGATCGCGCCCATCAACGCCGCCTTCACGCCCGATGCGGGTGAATTGGCGCGTGCGACGCGCTTTGTTGCCGGCTATCGCGAGGCGGTGGCGCTGATGGATGGGGAGTTCATTGCCATGGATTTGCTACCGCGCATGGAGCGCATCATCGCACTCGCCGCCGAAGCAGCCGCGATGTGACCACGCTGATCGGCGATATCGGGGGCACTCAGGCGCGCTTCGCGCTGGCTGCGCGCGGCGGTTTCGGCGAGGTGGTGGCCTTGCGCGTGGCGGATCACGCGACCCCGCTGGACGCCCTGCGGGTGGCGCTGGCACAGCTGGGGCCGGCACAACACGCCATCCTCGCCCTCGCCGGCCCCATCGAAGGGGATGAAGGGCGCCTGACCAATGGCGCCTGGCATATCCATACGGCGGAGCTTGCCGCGACACTTGGCCTTGTTGGCGTGCGGCTGGTCAATGACCTGGAGGCGATGGCCTGGTCCCTGCCCGCCCTGGGCGCCGCAGATGTCGAGGTCTGGCAGGAGGGGCATGCGCTGGACGGCGCGCCCCTGGCCGTGGTCGCACCCGGCACGGGGCTTGGGGTCGCGGGCTTTCTCCCCGGCCATGGCGCTTTCGCCACCGAGGCAGGCCATGCCGGCTTTGCGCCGCGCGACGCGACGGAGGCTGCGGTTCTGGATGCGCTGCGCGTGCGCCAGGGGTCCGTGAGCGTGGAGGACCTCCTCTCCGGCATCGGCCTGACCACGCTGCATGACGTGCTGGCGGAGTTGCGCGGTGCAGCGCTGCCCAGGCGGGATGGCGCCGAGATCGAGGCCGCCGCGCGCGCGGGCTGCGCGGTGGCGCGTGAGTCCATCGCCGTTTTTTGGCGGGGCCTGGGTGGATTTTGTGGCGATGTGGCACTGATGCTGGGCGCGCGGGGTGGCGTATTCCTGGCCGGCGGCGTGGCGGGGGCGCTGGCAGGGCTGGCACAGCGCGCGGAATTCATGGAGCGCTTCCAGGACCGGCCGCGCATGCGCGCCTATCTGGCGCGGGTGCCGGTGCGGCGGATCATTCATCCGCAGCCGGGGCTGCTGGGGTTGGCGCAATTGGCGGAGTGAGGGCGGGACGACAATCCGGCCAGGCCCTTATGCCGCCTCCAGCTTCTCCGTGATCCCCAGCCACTCCGTCTCCAACCTTTCCACATCCTTCGCGATGGCCGCGCGCCGCGCCGTCGCCCGCGCAATCAGGTCGGACTTGCCGCGCTCGTAGAGCCTGGGGTCGGCCAGCGCGTTCTCAATCACTTTAGCCTCGTCGTTCAGCTTGGCCAGCGTCACCTCGATGCCCTTCAGCCGCGCGCGCAATGGCGCAACTGCGGCGCGATTTTCCGCACCGGATACCTTGGCCTGCTTGCGGTCATCCTTCTTCTCCTCGCGCTTCGCCGCCGCCGCCGTGCGCCCGCCCAGCTGCGCGCGGTAATCATCCAGGTCGCCATCAAAGGGCGTGACCTTGCCGCCCGCCACGAGCCAAAGCCGATCCGCCACCAGCTCCACCAGATGCGGGTCGTGGCTGATGAGGATCACCGCCCCCTCATAATCCGCCAGCGCGCGCACCAGCGCCTCACGCGCGTCAATGTCGAGGTGGTTGGTCGGCTCATCCAGAATGAGCATGTGCGGTGCATCCCGCGTGGTCAGCGCCATGAGCAGCCGCGCCTTCTCACCGCCGGAGAGCCCCTTCACCTGCGTCTCGACACGCTCCGAATCCAACCCAAAGCGCGCCAATTGCGAGCGGCATTGCCCCGGCGTCGTGCGCGGCAGCGCATGGGTCATGTGCGAGAGCGGCGTGCCCTCCATATCCAAATCATCTTCCTGATGCTGCGCGAAATAGCCCACGCGCATCCGCCGGTCGCGGTGGATATCGCCCGACATGGGCTTCATGCGGCCCGCCAGCAACTTCGCCAGCGTGGATTTGCCGTTGCCGTTGGCGCCGAGCAGCGCGATCCGGTCCTCCTGGTCGATGCGGATATCCAGGTCGCGCAGGACCACGTGGTTTCCATAGCCCACATTGCCGCAGCTGACGGTCAGGATGGGCGGCGAGAGCTGCTCGGGCTGCGGGAACTGGAACTTGGTCGCCACATCCTCGACGATGGATTCCAGCGCCGGCATCCGCTCCAACGCCTTCAGGCGGGACTGTGCCTGGCGCGCCTTGCTCGCCTTGGCGCGGAAGCGGTCCACGAAGGCCTGCATATGTGCGCGCTCGGCCGTGAGCCTTGCATTCTGCGCCACAAGCTGCGCCGCACGCTCGGTACGCACACGAACGAAATTCTCGAAATTCCCCGGGTAGAGCGTGATCTTCAGCCGATCCAGATGCGCGATGGCATCCACACAGCGATCCAGCAGCCCGCGGTCATGGCTGATGATGATGGCGGCACCCGAAAAACGGATGATCCAACCCTCCAGCCACATCGCGGCCTCAAGGTCGAGGTGGTTGGTGGGCTCGTCCAGCAGCAGCAGGTCAGGCTCCAGGAACAGCGCGCGGGCCAGCGAGACGCGCATGCGCCAACCGCCCGAAAATTCGCGCGAAGGGCGCTGTTGGGCGGCGGCGTCAAAACCCAGGCCGGCGAGGATGGTGGCCGCCCGCGCGGGGGCCGCATCGGCGCCGATGGCGATCAGCCGCTCATGGATTTCGCCGGCTCGCACCGGCTCGGGGTGGGCTTCAAGCTCGGCCAGAAGGCCCGCGCGCTCGGTATCAGCCTCCAGCACGATGTCGAGCAGGCAGGTCTCCCCCGCCGGCGTCTCCTGCGCCACATGGCCGATGCGGGCGCGCTGGGCGAGACGGATGTCCCCGCCATCGGTCTGCAACTCGCCGAGAATGGCCTTGATCAGCGTGGATTTCCCCGCGCCATTGCGGCCCACAAGGCCGATCTTGCGGCCGATATCCACCTGGAGCGCGGCGCCCTCCATGAGGGGGCGGCCGCCCATGCGAATGGTCAAGTCCTGGATGCTGAGAACGGTCATGCGCGCGATTTAGCCCATGCGGGGCTTGCGCGGGAGGCCAAGCTTTGGGCATCTGCGCCGCAACCTCATCATAAGGACCGATTCATGGCCATCGAACGCACTTTCAGCATCCTCAAGCCTGACGCCACGCGGAGGAATCTCACCGGCAAGATCAACACGATCTTTGAGGAAAATGGACTGCGCATCATCGGCCAGAAGCGCATCCAGATGAGCCGCGCCCAGGCGGAGGAATTCTACGGCGTGCATGCGGCCCGCCCCTTCTTCAAGGATCTGGTGGATTTCATGGTGTCCGGCCCGGTCGTCGTGCAGGTGCTGGAAGGCGAGAACGCCGTGGCGAAGAACCGCGACCTGATGGGCGCCACCAACCCGGCCAATGCGACCGATGGCACCATCCGCAAGCTTTTCGCAGAGAGCATCGAGGCAAACAGCGCCCATGGCAGCGACAGCGCGGAGAATGCGGCGGTCGAGATCGCCTATTTCTTTGCTGGCAACGAACTGGTTGGCTGAAGCCGGTAACCTTCGGGGGTGAAGCAGCGCTTCATCCCTGCGGGGCACTCAACCCAAAAAAAACCAGAGCAGGATCAGCAGGCCTATCACTGCGCCGATCGCCCAGACCGAGCCGCTCATGAAACCGTCATAGAGCGCCCGCCGCTCGGCAATGATGTCCTCTGACTTCACTTCAACCATCTCGATCTGCAGTTTTTGCTCGGCCATGGCCTGAAATCCTCAATCCGCTGTGCGGTGTGTAGAAAGCGGCGCTTGCATCGGCAAGGGGTTTACGGGCGCGGCCGATATGATCGCGCGCCCTCCCTCCAGGCGAACCCGCCCAGCGGCGAGCCAGGCGAGGGTAGCCGGGTAGAGCTGCATCTCCTGCTGGAGAACGCGCGCGGCCAGCGCTGATTCGGTATCACCCGGCAAAACAGGCACGGCGGCCTGGGCCAGAATCGGTCCCTCATCCACCCCGGCACTCACCAGATGCACCGTACAGCCATGCAGGCGCACGCCGGCGGCAAGCGCCCGAGCATGGGTGTCCAGGCCCGGAAAGCTCGGCAGCAGCGAGGGATGGATGTTGATCATCCGCCCCTGCCATCCGCGCACGAAGCCTTCGGTCAGCACCCGCATGAAACCGGCAAGTGCCAGTATTTCTATGCGGTGGGTCGCCAGCACAGCCGACATTGCGGCTTCGAACTCGGCGCGTTCGCGCCCGCGGCTTTCCACGACACACGTCGCCGCGCCCATGGCCTCGGCGCGGGCCAGCCCTGCCGCATCGCCGCGGTTGGACAGCACCAGCACGATCTCGGCCGGGTAGTCTGGCTGCGCAGCGGCTTGCAGCAACGCCAGCATATTGGATCCACGGCCCGAAATCAGCACCGCCACGCGCGGCCGTGTCACAGCGCAAGATCGCCCAGCATGACAACCTCAGACTCGCCCGTGGTGGGAACAATCTGGCCGACCCGGTAGGCAGCCTCGCCCGCATCACTGAGTTGCGCCAGCGCCACATCAGCATGTTCCGCCGCCACCACGATGACCATGCCAAGACCGCAGTTGAACACCCGCAGCATCTCGCTCTCCGCCACGCCTCCGGCCTGGGCGAGCCAGCGGAAGACCTGAGGCAGCGGCCAGGAGCCGGCGATGACCTCCGCCGAAACGCCCTTCGGCAGCACGCGCGGCAAATTGCCCGGCAGGCCGCCACCCGTGATATGCGCGGCGGCCTTCAACAATCCCGCCCGGTGCAACGCCAACACTGAACGGACGTAGATGCGGGTCGGCACCAGCAATGCCTCCCCCAGGCTCATCTCCGGCGCGAAGGGCGCAGGGTCGTTCAATGAAATCCCCGCCGCCGCGATCACCTGGCGAACCAGTGAAAACCCGTTGGAATGAACGCCGGAGGACCCGAGCCCGATCAGCACATCGCCCGGCGCCACGTCGCGGGGAAGAAGCGCGCCACGCTCGGCCGCGCCCACCGAGAAACCGGCGAGGTCGTAATCGCCGCCATGATACATGCCCGGCATTTCCGCCGTCTCGCCGCCCACCAACGCGCAGCCGGCCTGGCGGCAACCCTCGGCGATGCCGGAGACGACCTGCGCTGCCTGAGCGACATCGAGCTTGCCGGTGGCGAAGTAGTCCAGGAAGAACAGCGGCTCGCCACCCTGGACGATCAGGTCGTTCACACACATCGCAACAAGGTCAATACCGACTTTATCATGAATTCCCGCTTCGATGGCAAGGCGCAGCTTGGTGCCCACGCCATCCGTGGAGGAGATGAGAATCGGGTCCACAAAGCCTGCGGCCTTCAAGTCGAACAGCGCGCCAAAACCGCCCAGTCCCCCCATGCTCCCAGCGCGATGGGTGCTGCGTGCCAGCGGCTTGATGCGCTCGACCAGCGCGTCGCCTGCCGCGATATCCACACCCGCCTGGGCATAAGTGAGGCTGGTCTTTTCTGAACTGTTCAGGGCCGCCTCCGATGGGCTAAGCATACCCGGTGAAAACAAGGAACAAGGCCCTGGCGACGCGACACCTGCTGGCGGCATGCCTCATGGCGCTCCTCTTTTGCCTCCCCGCGGCGGCTCAGGACAACCCCCTGGTCCAGCGTGGCGTGCCCGCCGAGGCCACGGCCCAGAATGCGGTCATGGCGCGCGACCAGGCCCATGCCAGCGCGCGGCGCATCGCCTTTCAACGGCTGATGGAGCAGACGGGCGGCGCAAGTGCCAGCGCACCTTCGGATTCCCAGCTTGAGAGGTTGGTCGCCGCCCTGATCGTCGAGGAGGAGCGCACCACCCCAACCCGCTACTCCGGCAGGCTGACCGTGCAATTCAACCCCGGGCTCGTCGCGTCGGTGACCGGACGCTCCGTGGCGCGTGGCCCCACGACGGGCGACTCTGGCCTTTCGCTGAACATCCCGATGGCCGCCCAAACCTTCATGGAGGGCAGCAGCCAGCACGGCTCCCTTTCCGAATGGCTGGAGTTGCGCCGCCGCCTGCGTGCTTCGGGCAGTGTGGCGAGCATCGAGATCTCATCTCTCTCCATGGATTCGGCGCGCTTCCGGCTGGGGCTGCGCCAGCAGCCCACCGAGGCCGCCATTGCCCTGATGGGTGCGGGACTTGTCATCAATGCATCGGGAAGCAGCTGGCAGATTGCGCTTGGCGCGGGGGGCTGACCCCGCCTGGATCATGAGCGAGAGCAACCCGCCCCCCCAGATCCTGCTCACCTTGCCCAACATGATCACACTTGCGCGGCTCGTGGCCGTGCCGGTGACAATCTGGCTGATCCTCCAGCACCGTCTGGATCTCGCCTTTCTCCTGTTTGTGGCCGCCGGCATTTCGGATGCCCTGGATGGCTGGCTCGCCCGCGCGCGCAACGCCCGCTCGGCGATCGGGGCGCTGCTTGATCCGGTCGCGGACAAGGCGCTGCTCGTCTCGGTCTATGTGACCTTGGCCGCGATCGGCGTGCTGCCCGATTGGCTGGCCATCCTGGTGGTGTTCCGTGACATCGTGATCGTGGGCGGGCTTGGCTTGCTCTGGATGCTGGGCAGCCGCCCACCTATCCGCCCTCTCTGGGTCTCCAAGTTGAACACGCTGCTGCAGCTTTCGCTTGCCGGCGTGGCTCTGATGGCGTCAGGCTATGCCTTGGCCATGGAAAATATCTTCGCGTTGCTGATCTGGGCCGTGGCCGCAACCACGCTGATCTCCGGCATCGCCTATGTTGTCTCCAGCGCCCGGCAATTGCAGGCGCCATCCCCTTGAACGACATGCCCCCCCCGCCCGGCCGCGGCAGACCCGGGCCAATGGTCGCCACCCGCCGGCAGCGGCTGATGTTGGCAGTCGGCGTGATGTCGGCCTTGCTGCTCTCGCTGTGGATCTTTTCGGCGATCCTCACTCCTTTCGTGCTCGCCGCCTGCATCGCCTATTTCCTCGATCCGCTGGCGACACGGCTCGCGCGAATTGGCATCCCCCGCCCGTTGGGCGCCATCATCCTGGTGGTGCTTCTTCTGTTGCTGTGTCTGCTCGCCTTGCTGCTGCTCTATCCGCTCATCATCGCCCAGATCGGCGTGCTGCTGGCGCGGCTGCCCGGCTATATCGCCACCATCAATGCCGGGCTGCGGGAGTTCCTGCTCTCGCTCGAGGAAGCCGCTGGCCCGGAAGTTGTGGATGCACGCCTGCGCGAGCTCATCATCAGCCAGTCCGGTGCGATGATCAGCTGGCTCGGTACTGCCGCCACGCGCCTCATCGGCGGCGGCTTTGCGTTGTTCAACGTGCTCACACTCGCCATCGTCACACCGGTGGTGAGCTTCTACCTGTTGCGCGACTGGCCGGGCATCATGGCGCGAATGGAAAGCTGGCTGCCCCGCCGCTCCGCCTCCACGCTGCGGCAATTGTCGCGAGACATTGACCGTGTGCTCTCCGCCTGGCTGCGTGGGCAATTGATGTGCTGCCTGGTCCTCGGGCTGTTCTATGCCGTTGGCCTTCAACTCATCGGCCTTGAGCTGGGGCTGATGATCGGCATCATCTCGGGCTTTCTCTCCTTCATTCCCTATGTCGGCTCGCTCACGGGCTTCGCGCTCGCCGTGCTGCTCGCCGTCGGCCAATGGGGCGACTGGAATGGCGTGCTGCTGGTGTTGGCCGTGTTCGTCGCAGGGCAGATGCTGGAGGGCTATGTGATCTACCCGCGTCTGTTGGGAGACCGGGTGGAGCTGCACGCCGTCTGGGTCATTTTCGCGCTGTTTGCCGGTGGCGTGGCCTTCGGATTTCTGGGCGTGTTGCTGGCCGTGCCCATCGCGGCGGCCATGGGCGTGCTGGCGCGTCATTGGCTGCGCCGCTACCTGGAAAGCCCGCTCTACCTGGACCCCCCGAGGACCGGCCTATGAAGAAAAACCGGCCTATGAAGAAAAACCGGCCTATGCAGAAAGATGGTCCATGAAGAAAGATGGCCTTTGACGCAACTCGTTCTGCCCATCGGCGGCGCTCCCTCCTTCGCCGCCGCAGATTTCATCGCCGATGCGAGCAATGAGGAGGCGCTGCGCTGGCTCGCCGCTCCCTCCCGGTGGCCCGATGGGCGCCTGGTCCTGGCCGGCCCGGCCGGCACCGGCAAGACGCATCTTCTGCACGCGACCGCCAAGGCGGTCGGTTGGGCGCTGCTGCGCGGTCCTGATCTGCGCGGCCTGCCCGAGATGCCGCAAAGCGGAGTGGCCCTGGATGAGGCGGACTTGCCCGGTGAGGAGACCGCCCTGCTTCATCTGATGAATGCCTGCGCCGAGGCGAAGCTGCCGCTTATCATGGCGGCACCTTCCGCTCCCTCGCGCTGGCGGGTGCGGCTGGCTGATCTGCGCTCGCGCCTTGCTGCCACGGCCGTGGCCCAACTCGACGAACCCTCAGACTCGCTGCTCGAAGCGCTTCTGGCCAAGCACATGGCCGATCGGCAGATGAAGCTTGATCCCATCCTGCTCGGCATTCTGCGGCTTCGCCTGCCGCGCCGGGCCGCGGTGATGGAAGAGGCGGTGGCGCGGTTGGACCGCGCTTCGCTGATCGCGGGCCGTAAGCTCTCGCGGGCGGCGGCGCTGGCCGTGGTGACACCTCTCTTTGATGAAGCTTCAGATAAATCCGCATTTGACCCCGTGCCACTCAGCCCGGCGCTGCTGTAGGAGTTTTGCCATGTCCAGCGCCGAAGCCATCACCGTCCCCGCACCCAATCCCCTGGTTGATCCGGGACGCTTCTTCAATCGCGAGCTCTCCTGGCTCGACTTCAACACCCGCGTGCTGGAGGAGGCTGCCAATCCCCAGCACCCTCTGCTGGAGCGCCTGCGCTTCGTGGCCATCTCGGGTTCCAACCTCGATGAATTCTACTCGGTCCGCGTGGCCGGCCTGGTCGGTCAGGAGCGCGAGGGCATCCAGACACCCACCCCCGATGGAATGACCCCCACGCAGCAGCTTGGCGCCATCCAGCAGCGCGGCCAGACGCTCATTGAAGGCCAGCAGGAAGCCTGGCGCACGCTGCGTCAGTTGCTGCGCCCCCAGGCATTCGCCATCCTCGACGCCGACGAGTTGCAGCCTGCCGACATCGCCTGGCTGGAGATGTATTTCCAGGAGCGCATCTTCCCCATCCTCACCCCCCTGGCGGTGGACCCTGCGCACCCCTTCCCCTTCATCTCCAACCTGGCCCTTTGCATGGTGCTGAAGCTGGTGCGCGAAGAGGATGGCGGCACCATGCGCGCGCTGGTCACGCTCCCTCCCCAGCTGGATCGTTTCATCCGCCTGCCCGCCTCGGCCGAGGGTGGCATCCGCTTCGCCCTGCTGGAGGATGTGGTGGCGCTGAACCTCAACCACCTCTTCCCCGGCTTCATCCCTGCCGAGCGTGGCCTGTTCCGCCTGATTCGCGACACGGATGTGGAGTTCGAGGAAGAGGCCGAGGATCTTGTCCGCAGCTACGAAACCGCACTGAAGCGCCGCCGCCGTGGCCGCGCCATCCGCCTTTCGGTGGATGCGCGCATGTCCGCCGACATGATTGATTTCGTGGCCGAGGAGATGGACGCGGACCGCGGCGCCGTCTTCGTGGTTGATGGCTTGCTGGGTATGGCTGACCTCAAGGGGCTGATCGTGGAAGACCGGCCCGATCTGCTGTTCACCCCGTACACGCCGCGCTTCCCCGAACGCATCCTGGATTTCGGCGGTGATTGCTTTGCCGCCATTCGCGCCAAGGACATCGTGGTGCACCACCCTTATGAATCCTTCGATGTGGTGGTGCAGTTCCTCCGCCAGGCCGCGCGCGACCCGAATGTGGTCGGCATCAAGCAGACGCTCTACCGAACCAGCCGTGACAGCCCCATCGCGCGTGCGCTGATCGAGGCTGCGGAGGCCGGCAAATCCGTCACCGCCATGGTGGAGCTCAAGGCGCGCTTCGACGAGGAGCGCAACATCTCAATCGCGCGTGAGCTGGAGGCGGCCGGCGTGCAGGTGGTCTATGGTTTCGTTGAGCTCAAGACGCATGCCAAGATCAGCCTGGTGATCCGCCGCGAGGGCGCCAATCTGCGCAGCTACGCGCATTTCGGCACGGGCAACTACCATCCCATCACCGCGCGCATCTACACCGACCTCAGCTTCTTCACCGCCGATCCGATGCTCACGCGCGATGCCTCCAAGCTGTTCAACTACATGACCGGCTATGCAAGGCCCGAAGCGATGGAGCGCCTGGCTTTCGCGCCGCTCACCATCCGCCCCTCCATGTTTGGGCTGATCGAGCAGGAGATCGCCTTTGCCGCGGATGGCAAGCCTGGCGGCATCTGGCTGAAGATGAACAGCCTGGTGGACCAGGACCTGATTGACGCGCTGTACCGTGCGAGCCAGGCGGGGGTGAGGGTGGAATGCGTGGTACGCGGCATTTGCTGCCTGCGCCCGGGCGTGCCGGGCCTTTCCGAGAACATCCGCGTAAAGAGCATCGTCGGCCGCTTCCTGGAGCACAGCCGGATCTACTGCTTCGGCAATGGCCACCGCCTGCCCTCGCGCCGCGCGCGCGTCTTCATCTCCAGCGCGGACTGGATGGCGCGAAACATGGATTGGCGCGTGGAGACCATGGTGCCGGTCGAGAACGCGACGGTGCATGCTCAGGTGCTGGACCAGATCATGGTGGTGAACCTGCGCGATGCCGCGCAAAGCTGGGATCTGGAACCCGACGGAGCCTGGCGCCGGCGCACCCCCGATCCGCGCCAATTCTCCGCGCATGAGTATTTCATGACCAACCCCTCCCTTTCGGGCCGTGGCAGCGCATTGAACGCCGCTCCGCCGCCGCGCGCCTCGGGCCGTCGGGCCAAGACAGACCGCCTGCATCAGGACTGATGAATGAGTGCTTCCGCTCGCCACCCGCAGCGTTTTGGTGTGGTGGATCTTGGTTCCAACTCGGTTCGCCTCGTCGTCTATGAGGGGCTGCTGCGCAACCCGCATGTCATCTTCAATGAGAAGGCCGTCCTTGGCCTCGGCCGGGGGCTGCATGGCACGGGGTTGCTGAACGAAGAGGCAGCGGCGCAGACGCTCACCGTGCTCAGCCGCTACCACGCGCTGGCCCGTGGCATGGGGGCGGAGCCGGTGGAGGTGCTCGCAACAGCGGCCGTGCGCGACGCGACCAACGGCCCGAGTTTCATGGCGGGGTTGCATGCCGTGATGCCTGGGGCACGCATCACCGTCCTCTCCGGCGAGGAGGAGGCCCGGCTTTCGGCTGAGGGCCTGGTGCTGGGCGTGCCTCTTGCCGAAGGCGTGCTGGGCGATCTGGGCGGCGGCTCTCTGGAGTTGGTCAAGCTCATGCAGGGGCGCATCGTTGAGGCCGACTCGCTACCCATCGGCACGATCCGCCTGATGGAGCGCGCCGATGGAGACATCGCCCGCGCGCGAACCATTGTGGAGGCCGAACTCAAGCGCGTCCCCTGGCTAGGGGCCGAGCCATTGAAGGATTTGTTCCTCGTCGGCGGGACCTTTCGTGCGATGGCGCGCATCCATATTGCGCAAACTGCCTATCCGCTCTCCATCGTCCACCATTACGCCATCCGCCGCGAAGAAGCGCGAGACATGGCAGGTGTGGTGATGAACGCCCCGCGCAAATCGCTGGAACGCATGCCCGGCGCCCCCACCAAACGCGTCACGGACCTGCCCTTCGCCGCCGTGGTGTTGCGGCGCCTGCTGCGTGCCTCAGGCGCGGCGCGCGTTGTCTTTTCGGCCAATGGGCTGCGCGAGGGTTGGTATGCGCGGCGACTTCAAGCCGCCGAACGCATGCGCGACCCCCTGCTGGCAGCGGCAGAGGAGATCGGCCTGCGCTTCGGGCGCGATCCTGGCCTGCCGGCCGCCCTCCTGCGCTGGACGGAGCCCTTGATCGAGGAGGGTGATACCGAATCCGGCTTGCGCGTGGCCGCCTGCTGGATCAGCGACAGCGGCGCGCAGGACCATCCGGAATACCGCGCCGAACAGGCTTTCCTGCGCTTGCTGCGCCTGCACGGCGTGGGCCTCGACCACCATGCGCGCGCCTTCCTCGCGCTCGTGGCGGCGCTGCGCTACGAAGCGGACCCAGGCGCGCCTTTCCTGGCGCCAGCGCGGGCGCTGCTTTCGGTCGCCACGGTACGGCGGGCAGAGATTCTGGGTGCGGCTTTGCGACTGGCCTATACGCTCTCGGGCGGCGTGCCGGCCCTGCTGGACGCCACGGTGCTGGAGCGGCGGGGGCGGCGCCTGACACTGAAACTGAACCAACGGGCGGGCGTCTTCGCGGGAGAAAGTGTGTTGCGGCGGTTGGAATTCCTGGCCCTGACGCTGGGGCTGGATCCGTTGTTGGAAGTTACCTGACCCCGAGCTCGCGTTATTGTCTGAAGAAAGCCAGCAACGCCGAAAGCGTCACGAGCGAAAGCAGCGTCGAGACCAGCACGGACGCGCCCGAAGCATCGGTGCCCGTGCCATAGCGCCGGGCCAGAAGGAAAGCGTTGGCGCCGGTGGGCAGGGCCGCGGTCACCGTTGCCACCGCGATTTCCAGCGGCGAAAGCCCCATCAGGGTGGTGATCGCCCAGACGATCAGCGGCAGGGCCAACAGCTTGAGCACAACCGTCACGCTCGTCTGCTTCCACGCCGCGCGGGCGTCAAAGCCGTGCAGGCTGCCGCCGAGGCAAAACAGTGCCACCGGCGGGGCCGCCGCACCGAGCAGTTCAAGGGTGCGATGCACGGCGCTGGGCACCGGCAGGGCAAGCGCGCTCCAGATCATGGCCAGCACCACCGCCATCACCACCGGGTTGCGTGCCACGCCCAGCACCGTCAGACGCAGCAGCGGCCAGGGTGCGGCGCGCTGATTCTGGCCAATTTCGGCCGCCACAGTCGCCGCCCCCAGCAGCACCATGGAATGCAGCGCCAGAATGGCAATCAGTATGGAGAGGCCCGGCGCGCCAAAGCTCGCCACGATGATGGGAATGCCCATCATCACCGTATTTCCGTAACTGACATCGAGGGCGAGCATCCCGCCCGCGGCCAGCGGCATTCCCGCGCGGCGCGCCAACCAGAGCACAACAGCAAAAAGCAGTCCCGCACCGAGGAAAAAACCGAACGCTGCCCCGCCGCCGCCCTGATGCCCTGCGGTTCCACTGGCAAACAACAGGGCCGGGGCCGCCAGACTGAACGCGAAGATGTTCAGCCCGCGAAACCCCGCAGCATCCACGAACCCGCGCGCAGCCGCCACATACCCCGCCGCGATGATGGCAAAGATCGGCGCCACCACCTCGACAAGGGCGATGAACGCCTCGGTCATGAAACGCCGAGAAGGGTTTCCGCAAAGTCCGGCAACCAGAGCTGGCGGCTGCGGTGGCTGCGTGCGGCGTGCAAAATGGCGCGGACCTGGGCCACGGTGGTGGCGAAATCCTCATTCACCAGCACGTGGTCGAACTCGGCCCAATGGGAGAGTTCTTCGCGCGCCGCGCCCATCCGCGTTTCAATCTCGGCATCGCTGTCCTGGTTGCGGCCACGCAGCCTGCGCTCCAGTTCCTCCAGCGAGGGCGGCAGGAGGAAGACTCCGACGACATCGGCAGAGATTTTGTCGCGCAATTGTCGGTGCCCCTGCCATTCGATGTCGAAGAGCACATCTCGGCCCGAGGCAAGCGCGGCCTCCACCGCCGCGCGCGGCGTGCCGTAGGAACGGCCGAGGAAGCCCGCATGTTCCAGCAACTCGTTGGCAGCGACGAGGCCGGCGAATTGCTCGGGCGTGCGGAAGAAATAGTGCACGCCCTCTTGCTCGCCCGGACGCGGGGCACGGGTGGTGACGCTGACGGAAAGCGCCAACTCCGGCTCGGTCTTGAGCAATTCGCGAGAGACGCTGGTCTTGCCGCCGCCGGGTGCAGAGGCAAGAACGAGGCAGACCCCCCTTCTGAGGGCGCTACTCGACATTCGCCGCCTGCTCCCGCAGCCTTTCTATGGCCGCCTTCAGCTCCAACCCGATGCGCGTCAGCGTCACGGATGCGGATTTACTGCAGAGCGTGTTCGCCTCGCGCACGAATTCCTGGACAAGGAAATCAAGCTTGCGCCCCGCCCCTTCGCCTTCCGCCACCAGCGCGCGCGCAGCGGCGAGGTGGGCGGCGAGACGGTCCAGTTCTTCTCGCACATCCGATTTGGCGGCCAGCAGCGCCACTTCCTGGGCCAGGCGCTCCTCAGGGAAACGAGCCCGGTCGGCCTCGCCCAGCAGAGCTGTGAGGGTGTCGGAAAGGCGGGCCTGCTGCGCAGCGGGCTGGGTTGCCGCCTCGGTCGCTGCGGCCGCGCAAAGCGCTGCGATCTCATCAAGGAGCGCAGTAAGGATCTCCGCGAGCCGGGCGCCCTCGCTTTCGCGTGAGACCCGGAGAGCAGTCAGCGCTGATTTGCAGTAAGCCAGAAGCTGGCTGCGCCGGGCCGCCTCCTCAGCCTCCGAAGCCTCGGCCTGTTCGGAGCGGAAGATGCCGGGCAAGGCCAGCAGGCCCTCGGCGCGCGGGCGCTCGGAGCCGAGCCGCGCGGCCAATGTGGTCGCCAGCGCCACCATGCGGTCCAGCGCCGCCATGTCGGGTTGCAGTGCCGGGCGGCTGTCCTGCTTGAGGGACAGGCCGATCTGGACGTTGCCGCGCTTGAGGAGCTTGCTTGCGGCCTCGCGAGCCGCACTCTCAAGAGCATCCATTCCGGGGGGCAGGCGGAAGCGCAGCTCCAGCCCACGTCCATTCACCGACTTCAATTCCCACGCAAAGGCCGAGCCATCGGCCAGGTGCCCCGCTTCCCGCGCGAAGCCTGTCATGCTGCATAGCCGCTGTGTCATGGGCCGACTTCTCTCGCGCCCCAGCCTCGGAGTCCAGCGATGCCCTTCGACCATGTTCTGATCACGGGCGCCTCGGCCGGGCTGGGTGCGGCGCTGGCAGTTGAGTCCGCTTCACCCGGGGTGACGCTGCATCTCTCTGCCCGCGATGCGGAACGGCTGGAAGCAACCTCTGCCCATTGCCGCGCCAAGGGTGCACACGTCTCTCCGGTGAGCCTGGATGTGCGCGACGCGGCGGGGATGGCGGCCTGGATCGCGGGCGCGGGCCGGCTTGATCTGGTCATCGCCAATGCCGGCATCGGCTCGGGCACGGGGGATGCTTTCGAATCCGAGGCCGCCGCGCGCGCCATCTTCGACACCAATGTCACCGGCGTGCTGAATACCGCCCTGCCGGCCATTGCCGCGATGGCGGCGCAAAGCCCGAACGCGGATGGAATGCGCGGGCGAATCGCCGTGATAGCCTCGCTCGCCGCCTTCGTGGCGGGTCCCACCGCGCCTGCCTACTGCGCCAGCAAATCCGCCGTGCAGCGATGGGCCGAGGCGCGCAACGCAACGGAGCGCAAGCGCGGCATCCGGCTGCATGCGATCTGCCCGGGTTTCATCCGCACGGCCATCACCGCGCGCAATGATTTCCCCATGCCCGGCCTGATGGAGCCGGAAGTGGCCGCCCGCCTCACACTCGCCGGCATCGCGGCCGATCGGTTGCGGGTGGTCTATCCCTGGCATCTCTATGCGATGTCGCGGATCACGGGCGCGCTGCCGCCGGGGCTGCGCAACCGGCTGTTGATGCGGTTTCCTGCAAAGCGCGCCGAAGACGCTTGACCTCAGCGCGCTTGGGGCCGATCTCACTAGGGCCCGTCTGGGAGAAACTTTGTGAACCTGCCCCGCCGCCTTGCGCTCGCGTTGATTCTGCCGGTCACGGCCCAGGCCCAAACCCGCACCATCCGCATCGTGGTCCCCTTTGCGGCCGGCGCCGCGGCGGATAACGCAGCGTGCAGCATCACCCCCCGCATGGCCGAGCATCTCGGCCAGACCATCGTGGTCGAGAACCGCATCGGCGCCGATCACGACCTTGGCCCAGCCGGCGGTCCAGGCGCGCCTGGCCCAGCTCGCGGCCGTGTCGGTGGGCAGCAGCCCCGCCGAATTCGCGCGTTTCGTGACCGAGGGCCGCGCCGCCATGGCAGATTTGGTGCGCGTGGCGAATATCCGCATTGAATAGGCGCGCCCTACTTGCCTTCGCGCTGCTGCCGGTTACCGCGCGGGCCGGTGCGCCGGAGGTTCTGGAACTCGCCGGCCAGCCGGTGCTGAAGCTGGCGCAGCATCCCACCGTGGGGCCGAGGCTGCGCTCCATGTCGGCCGGGCGGCAGCGGGTGGTGAGCGATGCGTTGCGCGGCGCGGGGCCGCCACTCGCAGTCACTGACGCCCGCTGGGTGCATGGCCATGCCGTGATCCCCTTAGCGCGAGTCTTCCTCGCTTTCGACACTCATACGGAGTCGGTGGTCATACTGCTGCTTGAGGAAGGCCGCCCCTCGCTGTTCATCCCCCCGCGCATCGCACCCTGGCCGGTCGCGCTGCGTCCCGCGGTGCGGGAATTCGCCCCGGAGATGGCAGCGCAGATGCGCTTCTCCGCAGCCCTTCAGCCAGGCCGGACACAGTCTCCTTGCCGATGGTGTGCCGCGGGTCCTGGTTGGGGGACTTCTTCAGCCCGCGCGTGACCATGAGGCGGATATGGACGCCATCCTCCATGCCACTGGCGTGCAGCGTCTGCCAAAGCGCGGCCACGATCTCAGCACGCGTGAGCCCGATGTCGAGATCAATGGCGCGCGCTCCGTCAAACAGGCGGTCCAGGAAGACCATCCGGCCGCGATGCAGCCGCACCCCCTCCCACACGCCATCGCCGAGCACAAAGCCGGCATCGAAGATCGAAACGCGAGCCTCGTCGCGCAGGACAAGGTCGCCTCTGACATAGACCTTCACGGTCGCGTTGCGCGGATCTGCCGCGAAGTCCAGGCTGTCCTTCATGTGCCTGCCGGTCCGTGTCGCGACCAGTGCGATCAGGCCCTGGGGGGAGTCAAACCGCACAAGGAAAAGGGGCGAGAGGTCTCCCCCTCGCCCCTGTCTGGTCGTTGGTGGCGGCTTAAGCCGCCTCCTGCTCCTCGGTCGCTTCCGCCTTGGGGCCGCTATCCAGGCCCTTGGCGGCCACGTCGCGATCCACCAGCTCGATCACAGCCATGGCCGCGGCGTCACCGTAGCGGAAGCCGGCCCGAAGCACGCGGCAATAGCCGCCCTGGCGGGTCTTGTAGCGCTCTGCGATGGTGGTGAAGAGCTTGTCCACCACCTTCTCATCCATGATCACAGAATAAGCCTGGCGGCGAGCATGCAAACCACCGCGCTTGCCGAGCGTGATGATACGCTCGACATAAGGGCGCAGTTCCTTCGCCTTGGGCAGGGTGGTGGTGATCTGCTCGTGCTTCAACAGGCTGGTCGCCATGTTGCGGAACATCGCCGCCCGGTGGGACGAGGTGACGTTGAGCTTCCGATTGGCCATACCGTGACGCATAGTCTGTAACTCCCGGGCCGAAGCCCGCTGAAAATTTCTTCAATCTTGCCGCGACGAGCCTAAAAAGGCTCTTCAATCTTCTTCGCCAAATCTTCGATGTTTTCCGGCGGCCAGCCAATGATCGGCATGCCCAGAGAGAGGCCCATCGAAGACAAAACTTCCTTTATCTCGTTCAGCGACTTGCGCCCGAAATTCGGCGTCCGAAGCATTTCCTGCTCGGACTTCTGCACCAGATCGCCGATGTAGACGATATTATCATTCTTCAAACAATTCGCTGATCGTACCGAGAGTTCCAGCTCGTCCACCTTACGGAGAAGGTTGCGGTTGAATGGCAGGTCGTCCTGCACCTCGTCGCGGGACTTCTCACGCGGCTCCTCGAAGGTGACGAAGAGCGAAAGCTGATCCTGCAAGATACGCGCGGCCAACGCTACGGCATCCTCGGGAACCACCGTACCGTTGGTTTCGAGCGAAAGCACCAGCCGGTCATAGTCGGTCACCTGACCCACGCGGGTCGGCTCGACGCGGTACGACACCTTGCGAACGGGCGAATAGATCGCGTCCACAGGGATCATGCCGATCGGCGCATCTTCAGCGCGGTTCATCGCTGCCGGCACATAGCCGCGGCCGACTTGGACGGTCAGCTCCATGGACATCTTCGCACCGTCATCCAACGTGCAGATCACCAGCTCGGGGTTTGCGATCTCAATATCGCCAGTGGTCTGGATCATAGCCGCGGTGACTTCGCCAGGTCCGGTCGCGGTCAGCATCAGGCGCTTCGCGCCCTCGCCATTGTAGCGGATTGCAAGCTGTTTGAGGTTGAGGATGATGTCAGTCACATCCTCTCGCGCGCCAGTGAGGCTGCTGAACTCATGCAATACGCCGTCAATCTTCACCCCAGTGACGGCTGCGCCCTGCAGCGAAGAGAGAAGGATGCGCCGCAGCGCATTGCCGAGAGTTTGGCCAAAGCCACGCTCCAGCGGTTCGGCAACCATGGTCGCCTGGCGCATATCGGTGCTGCCCGACTCGACCTGTAACTTCTCAGGCTTAATCAGGGATTGCCAGTTGCGTTCGAGCAAGTGCGTCTCTCCTAAAGCAAACCGCGCGCCCGGGCGGTGCCCGGACATCTGAAGATGCTCGCAAAACCAGATATCCGAGCCCTGCGCCATTCGCGGCGCCAGCCTCGGCCTCAGTGCCTCAAATCAAACGCGCCGACGCTTCCGCGGGCGGCAACCATTGTGCGGGATCGGCGTCACATCACGGATGGAGGTCACGTGGAAGCCGACGGACTGCAACGCACGGAGCGCTGACTCACGGCCCGACCCCGGCCCAGACACCATCACTTCGACGGTCTCCATGCCATGCTCTCGCGCCTTCATGCCAGCATCCTCGGCCGCCATCTGGGCAGCGTAGGGCGTGCTCTTGCGGCTGCCCTTGAAACCCTTGGCACCTGAGGAAGACCAGGCGATGGAATTACCCTGCGCATCGGTGATGGTCACGATGGTATTGTTGAAAGTCGCCAGGACATGCGCCACGCCGGAGCTGATATTTTTGCGCTCCTTCTTCTTCGGGCGAGAACCGCCGGGAGTACGCGCCATGTTACTTGGTCACCTTCTTCTTGCCTGCAATCGCCACAGCCTTACCCTTGCGCGTGCGGGCATTGGTGTGTGTACGCTGCCCACGGACCGGCAAACCGCGGCGATGCCGCAAGCCGCGATAGCACGCCATATCCATGAGGCGCTTGATGTTCATCGCCACTTCCCGGCGAAGGTCGCCTTCCACACGAAAGTCGCGGTCAATCACCTCGCGCAGCTTCACGATCTCTTCATCCGTGAGCTGATTCACGCGGCGCGCTTCGGGAATCCCGACCGTATCGCAGATCTGCTTCGCATTCTGCGGCCCTATGCCGTAAATGTAGCGCAGCGAAATCAACACGCGCTTATTGGTCGGGATATTCACGCCAGCGATACGCGCCACGTCTAAACTCCTGTGGCCCCTTTGGGG
>JBBRVI010000010.1:0-24585 GCA_038247025.1 Acetobacterales bacterium | reverse complement strand
CTGATGGACCGTGTGGCGGTCTGGACGGCGGCGGTGCTGGGCATCGGCCTGGCCTGGGGCATCATCGTTTCGCTGCGCCGCACGTTCCGCGGCGGCATGCTGGGCAAAGTCTCGCACGCGACCATGAGCGTCACTGCGCTGATCTTTGCGACATTGATCGGCGCCACCCTCTTCTCACTCGTGTTCCGCGGGCTGGGGGGCGACGATATGATCCGCGCCGTGCTGGAGATGGTGCCGGGCGGAAAATACGGCGCGCTTTTCGCCGTGATGCTGGTGATCTTCATCCTTGGTTTTCCGCTGGATTTCGTGGAGATCGTCATCATCGTCGTGCCCATCGTGGGGCCGGTGCTGCTGCAGATGGGCATTGATCCCATTTGGTTCGGCGTGTTGATCGCGATGAACTTGCAAACGAGCTTCCTGACCCCACCGCTGGGGCCAACCCTGTTCTACCTGCAAAGTGTTCTGCCGCCCGATATCACCTCGCGGGATGTCTATCGTGGCGTTATTCCTTTTGTATTTTTGCAATTGATTGGCATCCTGCTGGTGGTGATGTTCCCCGCACTGGCCACCTGGCTGCCCGATGTCCTGTTTTGATGCGCGCCCGCCCAGCCTCCTGCCATGCGGCTCCGCGCAAACAATACTCTTCAAGAGGAGTTTTTTGATGAAGCGCCGTGACCTAATCGCTGGAGCCGCGCTCGGCAGCCTGGCCGGTCCTGCCCTGGCCCAGCCCACGCAAAGTCGCGTGCTGAAATTCGTCCCTCAGGCGAATCTCACCAGCCTCGATCCGATCTGGACCACAGCCAACATCACCCGCAACCACGCCTACATGGTCTTTGACACGCTCTACGGCATGGATGCGAATTTCCAGCCGCAGCCACAGATGGCCGCAGGCCACACGCTGGAGAATGACAACAAGGAATGGACCATCACCCTGCGCGAAGGCTTGCGCTGGCATGATGGGGAGCCGGTGCGCGCGCTGGATTGCGTGATCTCGCTGGCGCGCTGGATGAAGCGCAATTCCATGGGCCAGAAGCTGGAACCGCTGGTGGATGAGCTGGTCCCGCTTGATGACAGGCGTATTCGCATCCGCCTCAAGCGCCCATTCCCGTTGCTGCTCAACGCGCTCGCCTCACCGGTAAATCCCGCCTGCTTCATGATGCCCGAGCGCCTCGCCCGCACCGACCCCTTCCAGCAGGTGCGCGAGATGGTGGGAAGCGGTCCCTACCGCTTCAATGCGCGCGAGTTCAACTCCGGCAGCCTCGTCGTTTATGAGCGCAACGCAGACTACATTCCGACGCAGCAGGGCACGCCCAGCCTGACGGCTGGCCCCAAGGTTGCGCATTTTGACCGGGTGGAGTGGAACATCATCACCGATGCGGCGACCTCGGCCGCGGCGCTGCAAACGGGTGAGGTGGATTGGTATGAGCAGCCACCGCCGGAAATCCAGCAGCTGCTGCGCCGCAACCGCAACATCCACCAGGAGCCGATTGATCCGCTGCCGCTGACGGGCATTCTGCGCTTCAACCATCTCCATCCGCCCTTCAATGACAAGCGCATGCGCCAAGCGCTGCTGCCCGCCATCAACCAGGCGGATTTCATGGCCTCGATCGTGGGCACGGATGCTTCGCTGTATCGCACCAATGTGGGCTTCTTCACGCCCGGCACGCCGCTCGCCAATGATGTGGGGCTGGAAGCCTTCAGCAGCCCACGCAGCCTGGATCGCTCGCGTGCCCTGATGCGCGAGGCCGGCTACACCAATCAGCCCATGCGTCTGATCGGGCCGACCGACATTCTGGCCCCTTCAGCGATGACGCAGGTCATGGGCGACTTGCTGCGGCGCTTGCAGGTCAATCTCGATTTTGCGCTGACCGATTGGGGGACAGTTGTACAGCGCCGTGCCAATCGCGAGCCCATCGAGCGCGGCGGCTGGAGCATGTTGCTCACCGCCTTCTCCTCCTTCGAATTTGTGGACCCCTCGGGGCATATGCCGCTGCGCGGGAATGGCCTGAACGCCTGGCCGGGATGGCCGACGAGTCCGCGCCTCGAAGAACTGCGCGATGCCTGGTTCGATGCGCCCAACCTCGCCACACAGCAGGTCATCGCGCGAGACATCCAGCGCACCGCTTTCGATGAACTCCCCTATATCCCCGTGGGCGCGTATATGTCGGTCACCGCGCATCGGCGGAACCTGACGGGCCGCGTTCCGGGCTTCGCCCTGTTTTGGAACATTCGCCGCAACTGAAGCAAAGGAGCCACGCCCATGAAGCGCCGTGACATGATGCTGGCGGGGGGCGCCATGGTGGCGAGTCCTGCGATTGCCCAAAACCAGGCGGCGCGCGCATTGCGCGTGATCCCGCAGGCCAATCTGACCAGCGTGGACCCGGTCTGGACCACGGCAGTGGTCACCCGCAACCACGCTTTCATGATCTATGACCAGATCTGCGCCCAGGATTCGGCCGGTGAAATCCGCCCGCAGATGGCGGAAGGCTGGAACCTCTCGGATGACCGGCTGGCCCTGACTTTCACGCTGCGCGAAGGCCTCTTCTTCCACGACGGCGAACGCGTGCTGGCCAAGGACGCCGTCGCCTCCATCCGGCGCTGGGCGCGGCGCGACCCCTTCGCGCAGGTGATCTGGCCGAGTGTCGCCGAGGTCGAGGCGCTGGATGACCGCCGCTTCCGCTTCCGCCTCCACCGCCCCATTCCGCTGTTGACCCTGGCCCTCGGCCAGACTCAATTCCCCTGCTTCGTGATGCCCGAGCGCATCGCCACGACCGACGCTTTCCAGCAAATCCGTGAGACGGTGGGCAGCGGCCCCTTCCGCTTCGTCAACAATGAATGGAACCCCGGCCAGCGCGCTGTCTGGGCGCGCAATGACCGCTATGTGCCGCGGCAGGAGCCGGTGGATGGTCTCGCTGGCGGCCGCACCCCGCGCATCGAGCGCATCGAATGGACCATCATCACCGACCCCGCCACCAGCGCCAACGCCATGACCCAGGGCGAGCAGGATTACTGGGAATACCCCTTGCATGACCTGTTGCCCCTGCTGCGCCGCAACCGCGACATCGTGGTGCAGCAACGCTTGATGGACGGCTTCTACGGCATTGGCCGCTTCAACACGCTTCAGCCGCCGTTCAACAATCCCGCCATTCGTCGTGCTGTCGCCATGGCCGTGGATCAGCGGGATTATCTGCGCGCGGTCGCCGGCAATGATCAGGCGGGCTGGGGCGTGTGCGAAGGTGTGTTCACCTGCGGCACGCCTCTGGCCAATGAGGTGGGGAGCGAAATCCTCAAGGTGCGCAGCATCGAGCGTGCGCGCGCCGCCCTGCGTGAGGCGGGGTATAATGGCGAGAAGGTCGTTCTCATCACGCCGGGCGATTACCCGCAGATCAATGCGCTCGGTCTCGTCACGGCTGATCTCATGACGCGCATGGGCATGAATGTGGAGGTCATCTCCACCGACTGGGGCACGTTGATCCAGCGCCGTGCGAGTCGCGAGCCGGTGGAGCGCGGTGGGTGGAGCATCATCCACACCACCTCCTCCGGCCAGGCGCTTGCCCTGCCGGTGTTTCATCTGTTTCTGCGCGCCAACGGCACCAATGCCTGGTTTGGCTGGCCCGATGACCCCCAGATCGAGCGTTTGCGCGGCGCCTGGGTGGAGACAGCCGATCCGGCCGAAAGCCGGCGCATCGCCGAGGCGCTGAACCGCCGCGCGATGGAGTTCATGCATTATCTGCCGCTTGGCTTTTATTGGCAGCCCAGCGCCTGGCGACGGAACGTGCAGGGCGCCTTCCGCGCCCCAGCCACGGTGTTCTGGAATATCAGCAAAACTTGATGGGTTTTCAGCTTCCCATGGTGTGGCACACGATGTGCTAGGCAGATGTCGGAAAGGCCTCGCGCAGGGGAGACCCTGGCGCGATGCCTAAGGCTGGTGCAGATTTCGCCCAAGACGGCAGCAGGCCGGGCGGGAAACGGGAGATGAGTGTTGATGGAACGTAGAAGCTTTTTGCAGGCCGGTGCCATAGCCGCAGCCGCGACGACCGGCCTCGCAGGCCCGGCGGTGAGCCAAGGTGCGGCCGCGCGCACGCTGCGCTTTGTGCCCCAGGCGAACCTCGCCAATTTCGATCCCGTCTGGGGCACGCAATTTGTCGTCCGCAACGCGGCGATGCTTGTCTGGGACACACTTTACGGCATTGACAGCAGCTTCACGCCCCGCCGTCAGATGATCGAAAGCGAGGAGGTCAGCAGCGACGGCCTTACCTGGAATTTCCAGCTTCGCGAAGGCCTGCGCTGGCATGACAACGAGCCTGTTCGCGCGCAAGATTGCGTCGTTTCTCTGACGCGGTGGATGGTGCGCGACGGGATGGGGCAGATGCTGCGCGCCATCACCGACGAGCTGGTCCAGACGGGTGACCGCACCTTCCGCTGGCGTCTGCGTCAACCCTATCCAAAGATGCTGCTGGCCCTGGGCAAGAACAACACACCCATCGCCTTCATGATGCCCGAGCGAGTTGCCCGGACCGATCCTTTCCAGCAGATCGCGGAATTTGTCGGTTCGGGCCCCATGCGCTTCAACCGCAGCGAATGGGTGCCCGGCGCGCGCGCCACCTGGAGCCGTTTTGAGCCGTATGTGGCTCGCTCCGAACCTGCAAGCTGGCTTTCGGGCGGCAAGCGGATGTTGGTGGATCGCGTTGAGTGGATCATCCAACCGGACCCGGCGACTGCCTCGGCCGCGCTGCAATCGGGTGAAGTGGATTGGTGGGAACAGCCACTGAATGACCTCGTGCCTGTCATGCGCCGCAATCGCAATATTCGTCTGGATGTGGCTGACCCGCTTGGTAATGTGGGCTGCCTGCGGTTTAACCATCTGCACCCTCCCTTCAATGATCCGCGTGCGCGGCAGGCCATCGCGTGGATGGTGAACCAGCCCGACTTCATGCGGTCGGTGGTCGGCAGCGATGATTCGCTCTGGCAGCGGATGGGCGGCTTCTTCACGCCCGGTACGCCGAACTACACCGAGGCGGGAGGCGAAATCCTCACTGCCCCGCGTGATGCCGCAATGGCGCGCCGCCTCCTGCAGGAGAGCGGATATTCTGGCCAGCCGGTGACCATGCTTGTGGCGCAGGACCTCGCACCCCTTTCGGCGATGGGGCAGGTGGCGAACGCCATGATGCGCTCCATTGGATTGAACGTGGATTTCGTGGCGACCGATTGGGGCACGGTCGGTGCGCGCCGTGCCAGCCGTGAACCACGCGAGCGGGGCGGGTGGAACATTTTCTTCACCTGGTTCGCCGGCGCTGACTGCACCAACCCTGCCAGTTATCTGGGCCTGCGCGCCCATGGTGACCAGGCGTGGTTTGGTTGGCCCAACGACCCAGCCGTGGAAGCGGGGCGCGACAAGTGGTTCGCCGCGACCACCCCAGTGGAGGAGAAAGCCGCCTGTGAGGAGATCAACCGCGCTGCGACGGCCAGCATGCCCTTCGCGCCGACCGGTTTCTACAAGGGGTATCAGGCCTGGCGCAGCAATGTGACCGGCATCACCTCCGGCCCGCTGCCCTGGTTCTGGGGCGTCTCCAAGTCGTGACATTTCGCGCTCCGCTTGTCTTGCCGTCTGATCGCTGGAGCCCCAAAAGGGGCTCCAGCGTGAAATGCTCGCCGCGCGGGGGAGTCAACTGAATGTGGGCCTATATTGTCAGGCGCGTACTCGCGACCATTCCGGTCATGGCGGTCGTCGCCTTGTTTGTCTTTTCTTTGCTCTACCTGGCGCCGGGCGATCCCGCCGCTGTGATCGCGGGCGATCAGGCGACGCCTGATGACGTGGAGCGAATCCGCGCCTCCCTCGGCCTGGACCGTCCCTACCTGGTGCGCTTTGGCGCGTGGGTCTGGGATATTCTGCGCGGCGATCTCGGCACTTCGATCTTCACCAATTTACCTGTCAGCCACATGATCGCCCAGCGAATCGAGCCGACGCTCTCCCTGATGATCGTCACTCTCATTTTGGCTGTGTCCATTGCCGTCCCGATGGGCGTCGTCGCTGCCTGGAAGCAGGGCACGACCATTGACCGACTGGTGATGGCTTTCGCCGTGCTGGGTTTCTCGGTGCCTGTCTTTGTGGTGGGCTATGTGCTGGCCTATATCTTTGCGTTGGAACTCGATTGGTTGCCGGTGCAGGGATACACGCCTTTCAGCCAGGGCTTCTTTCCCTGGATGGAAAATCTGATCCTTCCATCCGTCGCACTCGGTGGCGTCTATATCGCACTGATCGCCCGGATCACGCGGGCCACCATGCTGGAGGTGCTCAGCCAGGATTACATCCGCACTGCCCGCGCCAAAGGGGCTGGGCAGCGGAGTATTCTCTTTTTGCATGCACTGAAGAACGCGGCCGTCCCCATCGTCACCATCATCGGCATCGGGATCGCGTTGCTGATTGGCGGTGCCGTGGTCACGGAGAGCGTCTTCGCCATCCCTGGCCTTGGGCGCCTGACGGTGGATGCCATCCTTCGCCGCGATTACCCGGTGATCCAGGGAGTCGTTCTGCTGTTCAGCTTCGTCTATGTGCTGGTGAACTTGGTGATTGATCTGCTCTACACCCTGTTTGACCCGAGGATCCGGTATTGAGCGCTGCATCCCTGCCTGCCGGTCTGGTGATCCCGCCCGACCTCGCCATCGCGCCACCAACGCAGGACATCCTGTCCAACGTCACTCCGAAGCGCGGTTTTGTCGGCTACCTGCGCCGCTATCCGATGATCGGGTTCGGCGGCGGGCTTTTGCTGGTGATGCTTTTCGTCGCGATCTTTGCGCCGTTTCTTGGCACCAAGGACCCGACGGCCCTCGCACCCGCACTGCGTACTCGTGAACCAGGGGCCGAGTTCTGGTTCGGCTCGGACATGCTGGGGCGTGATGTTTACTCACGCGTCTTGTACGGAGCGCGGGTTTCGCTGCTGGTCGGCTTTTCCGTTGCATTCTTCGCTTCGGCGATCGGGCTGACCATTGGCCTGATCTCCGGTTTCAACCGCTTTGCGGACAGCATCATCATGCGCGTCATGGATGGCATGATGAGCATCCCACCTATCCTGCTCGCGATTGCGCTGATGGCGCTGACACGCGGCTCGGTGCAGAACGTCATCCTCGCGATCACCATCGCGGAGGTCCCGCGCGTCTCGCGCCTGGTGCGTGGCGTGGTGCTCTCACTGCGCGAGCAACCCTATGTGGAGGCTGCGGTGGCCTCTGGCACGCGCACGCCCACCATCATCTTCAGGCACATCCTTCCCAATACTCTGGCACCGCTGACAGTCCAGGCCACCTTCATCTGCGCTGCGGCGATGATCACCGAGGCGATTCTCTCCTTCATTGGCGCGGGCACGCCGCCCACCATTCCGTCCTGGGGCAACATCATGGCCGAAGGCCGCGCTCTCTGGCAGGTGAAGCCCTATATCGTGTTCTTCCCTGCCATCTTCCTCTCCATCACGGTGCTGGCCGTGAACCTTCTGGGCGACGGCTTGCGCGACAGTATTGATCCGCGTCTGGCGACGAAGCTCTGATGGACAATCGCGAAATCCTTCTGGAGGTCGAGAACCTCCAGACCCATTTCCGCACCATGGACGGCGTCAATCGCGCCGTGGATGGCGTCAGCTTCCAGGTACGCTCTGGCGAAACGCTGGCCATCGTGGGTGAAAGCGGTTGCGGCAAATCCGTGACCGCCATGTCCATCCTGCGACTCATTCCCGAGCCGCCGGGCAAGATCGCCGGCTCCATCAAGTTCCAGGGCCGGGAGTTGCTGACTTGCTCGGATCGCGAGATGCGCGCCATCCGGGGCAATGAAATCAGCATGATCTTCCAGGAGCCGATGACGTCGCTCAACCCGGTGCTCACCAATGGGCGCCAGATCGGCGAGACCCTGCGGCTGCACCAGGGCCTTTCCAGGCAGCAGGCGGAGGATCGCGCGGTAGACATGCTCAAGCTTGTCGGCATACCCGAACCTGGGCGCCGCGTGCGTGAATACCCGCACCAACTCTCGGGCGGCATGCGCCAGCGGGTGATGATCGCCATTGCGCTCGCCTGCAACCCGAAACTGCTCATCGCCGATGAGCCGACCACGGCGCTGGACGTCACCATCCAGGCACAGATCCTCGACCTGATGCGGGACCTCAAATCTACCGTGGGGGCCGCTATCGTGCTGATCACCCATGACCTCGGCGTTGTAGCCGAAGTTGCCGAGCGCGTGGTGGTCATGTATGCCGGCAAGAAGGTGGAGGAGGCGGGGGTGAATGAGCTGTTCCGCAAGCCGCGTCATCCCTACACGCAGGGACTTCTCGGCTCGGTTCCCAAGCTTGGCTCCTCGCTGACGGGAGAGACCACGCGCCTTGCGGAGATTCCGGGCCTGGTGCCCAGTCTCAAGCAGAAAATTCCCGGCTGCGTTTTCGCCACGCGCTGCCCGGCTGTGACCGACCTTTGTCGCGCGGTTGCACCCGCCTTGCAGGAAAAGGCGCCCGGCCATATCGCCGCCTGCCATTACGCCCTCGTCGAAAGCGCAATCGCCGCATGACAACCCCCGCACACGCGAAACTCGGCGAGCGCATTCTGGAGGTCACGGACCTCAAGAAGCATTTTCCCATCCGGGGCGGGCTGCTTGGCACCACGGTGGGCCATGTCTATGCCGTGGATGGCGTCTCGTTTCACATCAACAAGGGCGAGACGCTTTCACTGGTGGGTGAGTCAGGTTGCGGAAAATCCACCGTGGGCAAGGCGGTCCTTCGGTTGTTTCCGCTGACGGCGGGCCAGGTTGTGCTGAACAACCAACGCATTGATGACATGTCCGCAGGCGCGCTGCGGCCCCTGCGCCGGCAAATCCAGGTGGTTTTCCAGGACCCTTTCTCTTCGCTGAACCCGCGCATGCGGGTGCGCGATATCCTGGCCGAGCCCATCCGCAATTTCGGCCTGGCCAGGAACGAAGCCGAGGTCGAGGAGCGCGTCGGCGCGTTGATGGACAAGGTGCGCCTGCCGCGCGATGCGGTGGGGCGTTGGCCGCATGAATTCTCGGGCGGCCAGCGCCAGCGCATCTGCATCGCCCGCGCTTTGGCCGCCGAGCCCGATGTGATCGTCTGCGACGAGGCTGTCTCGGCTCTCGACGTTTCGGTAAAGGCGCAGATCGTGAACCTGCTGCAGGATTTGCAGTCGGAGCTCGGCCTGGCAATGCTGTTCATCAGCCATGACCTCGCCATCGTCGAGCATATGACGCACCGCGTGGCGGTGATGTATCTGGGCAAGATCGTCGAGGTGGCGGACCGCAAGTCGCTCTTTGGTTCGCCGCGCCACCCGTATACGGAGGCGCTGCTTTCCGCCGTGCCGGTCCCCATGCCCGGCGCGCTGCGTGAGCGCATCACGCTGCAGGGCGATGTGCCGAGTCCAATCAAGCCTCCTTCGGGATGCCGCTTCCATACGCGTTGCCCTTATGCTTTCGATCGCTGCCGCAAGGATGAGCCGTTGCTGCGCAATGATGGCACGGGCCATCTCTCGGCCTGCCACCTGCATGACCTTCCGGCGGCCGAGAACCCGCTGCTCAACAAGGCCCCGCCAACTGCCTTCCGGATGGCCGAAGCCTGAACGACGCGCCACTCCGTTTTGTCGCGCGCACGCCGCGTGGCCCATTTGGCCGGGCGGCCAAATGGGCCTTCTGGATCGTGCTCCTCCTGCCGCCGCTGCTCATGATGGGAACCTGTGCCGGCGTGGGCCGTTTCGTGTTCTCGGAAGATGAGGAAGTGGCCGGGGGTGCCCTCATGTTCGGCGCTAATGCACTCAGCCTCCTTTGGAGCATCTGGCTGGCGGGCGTTCCAATTTTGGGCATTCTGCTCCTTCTGACGCGCGGAAGGGTGCTCGTGATTGAGCAGCCGCGCCCCGTCACCAAACCGCCGCAACCGGACGCTTGACGCCTTGCGATAGTTTGGCGAGGCTCCATTTTAACATCGCTCAATAACGGGGAGACGCACATACCGACAGTCACACTCACAGTGAACGGCAAGCCACACACGGTGGAGGTCGAGGGCCGTACCCTTTTGGTTGAACTCCTGCGGGAAAAGCTGCGCCTGACCGGCACCCATGTCGGCTGCGACACCAGCCAATGCGGCGCCTGCGTCGTGCATATTGATGGCGAGAGCGTGAAGGCCTGCACCACCCTTGCGGTGATGTGCGATGGTCAAAGCGTCCTTACCATCGAGGGCTTGGCCCATGCCGATGGCACGCTGCACCCGATGCAGGAAGCCTTCCGCGAATACCACGCCCTCCAGTGCGGTTTTTGCACGCCGGGGATGGTGATGTCGGCCGTGGACCTCGTCGCCAAGAACCCGCAGGGGCTTTCCGAGCCGGAAATTCGAGAGGGTCTTGAGGGCAATCTCTGCCGTTGCACGGGCTACCACAACATCGTGAAGGCCATTGCGGCCGCGCAGGATGTCATGCACGGCAGGCGCGAGACCATCGCCGCCGCGGCCGATTAAGCAAACAAACCAGCAGGGCATAAGCGGCACAACAAGCCGCAGCCCCCCAGGGAGGAGACACGCATGAACGTCGTCACGCCGTTCGAAGGCATTGGTGCGAGCGTCCGCCGGAAAGAGGATCTGCGCTTTCTATCGGGTCGCGGCCAATACACCGATGACATGAACCGCCCCGGCCAGGCCCATGCGTGGATTCTGCGCAGCCAGCACGCCCATGCGCGCATCCTAGATATCAACACGGCTGCGGCGGCTGGGATGCCTGGCGTGGTAGCGATCTATACCAGCGCTGACCTCGCCGCGATTGGCGGCATTCCCTGCGGCTGGCAGATCCACAACAAGGATGGCTCGCCCATGGCAGAGCCCAAGCACCCCGTCCTCGCCGAGGGCAAGGTGCGCCATGTGGGCGACCCCATCGCCGTCGTCATCGCCGAGACGCGCAGCCAGGCGCGCGATGCGGGTGAGGCGATCATTGTGGATTTCGATGTGCTGCCTGGAATCAGCCAGACCACGGCTGCCCTCGCGCCCGAAGCGCCGCGCGTGCATGACGATGTTGCTGGCAACATCTGCTACGACTGGCATATCGGCGACAAGGCCGCAGTGGATGCCGCTTTCGCGGGCGCCAAGCATCGCGTGGTCTTCGAGACGACGAACCAGCGCCTGGTACCCAATGCGATGGAACCGCGCTGCGCCGTGGGTGATTTCGACACGATGAGCGGCGACCACACGCTCTACACCACCAGCCAGAACCCGCATGTGATCCGGCTGCTGATGGGTGCCTTCGTGCTCAACATCCCCGAGAGCAAACTTCGCGTGGTCGCGCCTGATGTGGGCGGTGGCTTCGGCAGCAAGATCTATCACTACGCGGAGGAGGCCATCGTCACCTGGGCGGCGGCCAAGCTGGGGCGTGCGGTGAAGTGGACGTCCGATCGCACCGAAGCCTTCATGTCCGACGCGCATGGTCGGGACCATGTGACACGCGCCGAACTGGCGCTGGACGAGCAGGGAACCTTCCTCGCTCTTCGCGTGGACACGCACGCGAACATGGGTGCCTATCTCTCGACCTTCGCGCCCTGTGTTCCCACCTATCTTTACGCGACGCTTTTGGCTGGCTGTTATTCGACGCCAGCGATCTATGCCGAGGTCAAGGCGGTCTTCACCCACACCGTCCCGGTGGATGCCTATCGCGGTGCGGGCCGCCCTGAGGCAACGTATCTACTGGAACGCCTGGTGGATGTCGCCGCCAAACAATGCGGCTTTGACCGCATTGGCCTGCGGCGCCGCAATTTCATCGCCACCGACGCCTTCCCTTACCAGACGCCGGTGGCGCTTCAATATGACAGCGGCGACTACTTCTCCACCTTGGATGAGGCGCTGAAGACCGCCGATTGGGCCGGCTTCGAGGCGCGGCGCGCGGCTGCGGCGGTACATGGCAAGCTGCGTGGCATCGGCATCTCCACCTATCTTGAGGCTTGCGGCATCGCGCCTTCGGCGGTGGTGGGTTCGCTGGGCGCGCGCGCCGGGCTTTATGAGGTTGGCGTGATTCGTGTCCACCCCACGGGCAGCGTCACGGTGCTCACCGGCTCGCACAGTCACGGCCAGGGCCATGAGACGACCTTCGCGCAGCTTGTGGCCGACAAGCTCGGCGTGTCCATCGCCAACGTGGATATTGTGCATGGCGATACGGCGAAGGTGCCCTTTGGCATGGGCACTTATGGCTCGCGCAGCCTCGCCGTGGGTGGCTCGGCGATGGACAAGGCGATGGACAAGATCATCGCCAAGGGCAAGCGGATCGCGGCCCATCTGATGGAAGCCTCGGTCGAGGATATCGAGTTCGACCGCGGCACATTCCGCGTGGCCGGCACCGACAAGACCAAGGCGCTGGCCGAGATCAGCCTCGCGGCCTATGTCCCCCACAATTATCCCATTGACGAAATCGAGCCTGGGCTGGAGGAGACCGCTTTCTACGACCCGAAGAATTTCACCTATCCCGGCGGCTGCCACATCGCCGAAGTGGAGATCGAGAAGGAGACGGGGCGTGTCACCCTCATCAACTTCACGGCCGTGGATGATGTGGGCCGCGTGATCAACCCGATGATCGTCGCCGGCCAGGTGCAGGGCGGCGTGGCGCAAGGCGTGGGTCAGGCGCTGCTGGAGGCTTGCATCTATGACGCGGATGGCCAACTCTTATCCGGCTCGATGATGGACTACACCATGCCTCGTGCGGATGATTTGGCGCCGGTCAGTGTGGCCACCCATGTGACGCTGTGCACCCACAATCCGCTCGGGGTGAAGGGCTGCGGAGAAGTGGGGGCCATCGGTTCACCGCCCGCCGTCATCAACGCCGTTGTTGACGCGCTGCGTGATTATGGCGTGGAGCATGTCGAGATGCCCGCGACAGCGCCGAAAATCTGGTCCATCATCCACGCCAAGACTGCTTGACCCGAACCGCGAACCGGTCGGCATCACGACCTCAGGAGTGATCCCAAATGTATGATTTCGCTTATCATAAGCCCTCCTCCATCGCGGACGCCGTCAAGCTTCTGGCCGCCGACCCGGATGCGAAGCCCGTTTCGGGCGGGCACACGCTTTTGCCGGCGCTGAAGCACCGGCTGAACAAGCCCTCCGCTTTGGTGGACCTCTCCGGCATTGCCGAGATGACGGGCATCAGGCGTGCGGGGAATTCCATCATCATTGGTGCGCTGACGAAGCATAATGATGTGGCGACCAGCGACGTAGTCAAAGCCGCCATCCCCGCGCTTGCCTTCATGGCCAGTCATATCGGTGACAATCAGGTCCGCAACCGTGGCACACTCGGCGGTTCGGTCGCCAATAATGATCCTGCATCGGATTACCCGGCCGCCGTACTCGGCCTCGGTGCCACGGTTCACACGAACAAGCGCAAGATCGCCGCGGATGATTTCTTCCAGGGGATGTTCGCCACAGCCCTTGAAGAGGGCGAAATTGTGGTTGCCGTTGAATTCCCCATTCCTGAGAAGGCGGGCTACGCCAAGCTGAAGAACCCGGCCAGCCGCTATGTCATGGCCGGCGCCTTCATCTCGAAGGGACCGATGGGCCTGCGCGTGGCGATCAATGGTGCGGCGCCCTGCGTCTTCCGCCAGGCGGAGATGGAAGCCGCGCTGGACCGCAACTGGTCGGCCGATTCGGTGGCGGGCATCAAGCAGGCGGCCGACGATCTCAACAGCGACATCCATGGCAGCGCTGAGTATCGCGCCCATCTGGTGACCGTGATGGCCAAGCGGGCGGTTGTCGCGGCTGCTTGAGCTTCGATCCCGTGACCATAGAAGGGCAGGGCGAGAGCGCTGCCCTTTTTCTTTGCCCGATGCCAGGGCAAGCTGCGCCCATGAACATTGATAACCCCGAAATCCTCGCCGAGGCCCGCGCTGTCTTTGACCGCTACGAAGACGCGCTGATGAAGAACCGCACCGAAGTGCTGGACAGCATCTTCTGGGCCGATCCACGCACGGTGCGCTTCGGCATCACCGAAATCCTCTACGGCATCGAAGCGATCCGCGCCTTTCGTTCCAGCGTGAAGACCTATGCGCAGCGCGTACAGAAGAAGGTGCACATCACCAGCTTCGGCCAGGATTTCGCCTGCACGCATCTGGAATATGAGCGTGTCGGCACCGGGCTGATCGGGCGCGAGACAAAGATCATGGTGCGCCTGCCGGAAGTCGGCTGGCGGGTGGTCTCCGCGCATGTGTCGCTGCTGACGGGCAATGATCCGGGCCGCAAATGACGCATGTCGCCATCATCGGTGGTGGCATTGTCGGTGCCTGTGCCGCACTCGCCGCCCAGCGCGCTGGCTTCATCGTCACGCTGATCGAGCCCGAAACCCCGGGCGGCGAGCAGGCGGCCAGCTATGGCAATGGCTGCTGGCTCAGCCCCTCCAGTGTGGTTCCGCCCGCAGTGCCGGGGCTTTGGAAGAAGCTCCCCAAATTCCTCTCCGACCCGCTGGGCCCGCTGGCGATTCGCTGGAGCTACCTGCCCAAGGCCGCACCCTGGCTGGTCCGCTACCTGCTTTCCGGCTGGACCGAGGCGCGGGTGATGCGCACCGGCCACGCGCTGCGGGCTTTGGTGCGCAACGCGCCCGAACTGCACGCGGCCCTCGCCGAGGAGGCCGGCGTCGGCCATCTGATCGAGCGGCGCGGCCTGCTCTACATCTATCCCACCCGGGCGGATTTCGAGGCCGAGGCCCTGGCGTGGCGCGTGCGTGGCGAAACTGGGGTAAAATGGCTCGAAATTGGCGAGGACGAACTGCGCCAGCGCGAACCCGATCTCGACCGCCGGTACCGCTTCGCCGTCCTGGTGGAGGAGGGCGGGCATTGCCGAAACCCCGGCGCCTATGTGGCGGCCCTGATCGCGCAGGCCGAGGCGCAGGGGATGAAGCGCGTACGGACACGGGCCACAGGCTTCACAATCGAGGCCGGCCGATTGAAGGCCGTCCGCACCGATCAGGGCGAGGTGGCAGCCGATCGCGCGGTGATCTGCGCGGGGGCCTACTCCCGCTCCCTCGCGCGCGCCGTCGGTGACAACCTGCCACTGGAAACCGAGCGTGGTTATCACGCAGTCATCACCGATGCGCTGGTGGGGCCACGCACGCCCATGATGCCCTCGGACGGCAAGATGAGCCTGACCTGGACCGAGACAGGATTGCGCGTGGCCGGGCAGGTGGAGATCGCGGGCCTCGCGGCCGCCCCCAATTGGAAGCGTGCCGAAATCCTGCGGGACCACCTGCTGCGCTGCTTTCCCGGCCTTCCGCGAGAGGTTCCGACAGACAAGATCAGGTTCTGGATGGGCCATCGCCCCTCCATGCCCGATGGGCTGCCCTGCATTGGCCCGGCCTCGGGCAGCAGTGATGTTTTTCACTGCTTCGGCCATGGTCATGTCGGTCTGGTCGCAGCACCGCGCTCGGCGGAACTGGTGGCGGCTTGGCTCAGTGGCGCGGCCGCACCCTTCCTCGCCCAACCATACTCTGCCGCCCGATTTGGTTGATGTTTTCGCGTGCATTTCTTTTCGGGCAATGCCATTGTCAGGACAAGCCGGCCCAGCATCCCGTTTGGCTGCTAACACTAGCGTGGATTGAAGAGCGACGTGTCTGACGATTATGCGCCTGCGGGCGGTGATACTGGCCTGATCGAGGCCAAAGTGAAGTGGTATAACGGGCGCAAGGGCTTCGGCTTCGTGCTTGGACCAGATGGGCAGGACGTGTTTTTTCACGCATCCGCTCTGACGGATGCGGGCATCGAACAGCCCGATACCGATGATATTTTAATGTGCGAGATCGGCTCTGATCGTCAGGGCCGTCGGCTCGTAACGCGCATCACCGAACTCAAGCGCGGCCCAGGCGGCGGCATGGGTGGAGGTGGCATGGGCGGTGCCGGCATGGGCGGTCCTGGCATGGGCGGTGCCGGCAGGGGTGGCGGCTTTGGTGGCCCTCCGTCTGGTGGTTTCGGCGATCGGCCGCCGCGCCGCGATTTCGGTGGCGCCCCAGGTGGCTTCGGCGACCGTCCTCCGCGCCGTGATTTTGGCGGTGCGCCCGGTGGCTTTGGTGACCGTCCGCCGCCGCGCCGTGATTTCGGTGGCGCCCCAGGTGGCTTCGGTGACCGTCCTCCGCGCCGCGACTTTGGAGGCCCGCCCGGTGGTGGCGGTGGTGGTGGCGGCGGCGGCGGTTTTGGCGCGCCCCGCTCGGGTGGCTTCGGGGCGGATCGTGGCCCGCCGCGCCGCAACTTCGATGAAGGCACCGGCCCGGTCTATCCGCTGAATGGCACAGTCAAATGGTTCGACCAGGTGCGCGGTTTTGGGTTCGTGACGCCGGAAGATGGTGGGCAGGACGTGTTCCTCCACTCCTCCGTGCTCACGCGCGCCGGCCGCACCGATCTCGCTCAGGGAGAGAAGGTCTCACTCGATGTGCGTGACGGACAGCGTGGCCGCCAGGCGATCGGCATGAAATAAGCCCTGCGCTTTGGCGCTTGGCTGTGTGAAGGCCCGGTGGGTAGCCACCCGGCCTTTTGCCTTTCTTAACCTTGTACGTGCAGCATCGTTCGATGCGCGCGATTTTTTTGCTCCTGCTGATGGCCCTGCCGGCTGCGGCACAAGTACCTGTCTGCAACGTGCAGCGCGAGGGCATGACGGCCTGCTTCGATGGTCGGCTGTGCCGCTGCCGCTTCGAAACGGGCGGCACCCTCACCGGCCGGCCGGACGCGCATCGCTGGGATTGCGGTGCGCTCCGGCCCGACTGTAGACCCGCCCCGGCCACCTTGCCCCAGCTCGACGCACCGCCTTGGCCACAGCATATCCCGCCTCCGCACATCTTCATTGACCCGCGTAAGCCGCGTTGACGGACGCTGGACCGCAAGCCCGACCGAGCGCAGCGTCTACCAGAAGGCGCGCATTGGAACGAAGATCGTCATGGCAGCGGATCGCCACCCATTCAGACGCACGGGCCCGATGACCTGGCCTGGCCGGAGGCGACCCATGATGCGCAGCCTGGATCCCCGCACGCGAGGCTCCCTTGCGGACCTTTTTATGGCCATGCTGGAAGTGAGGGCGGGCAAGGGCGGCGGTCTGGCGCAGCGCAGCATGTCATTGGAAACGCTGCTGGCCAATCGCCGGTTCAGCCCATGCCCCGTTGTCCCCCGCTCTTTGTCCCTTCGCGGCTGGCCAGCATGACGAGCCGGCGCAAAGCAGAGCGGCTCTCTATCCTGCGCCGGCGGATGGCAGCGCATTGATCAAAACAGTCCCCCTTTCGCCCTGCGGCATCCAAAGATCATGGGACTTTGCCATGCCGGTTGCTTTACCTGCGGGCATGTTGATGCATGACAGCCGCGTGGCACTTTGCTCGACCGAGCTCCACAAATGGATTTTACCCTCGCATGATGGTTTCCATCATGCTGTGGTCCCATATGAATTGGGCGGTTTGCCCCCTACCGCCTGGAGAAGTCATGCAGACCACCCGCCGCGCCCTTCTCGCTGTTCCACTTGCCACACCCGCACTGGCACAAGAGGCATGGCCCAGCAGGCCCATCACCATCGTCAGCGGATTTCCGAATGGCTCGGGCATTGACATCTACGTCCGCCGCATGGCTGAGCCTTTGGGTCGGCTGCTGGGGCAGCCCATCATCGCGGACAATCGGACGGGTGCGGGCGGCAATATCGGCTCTGACTTCGTCGCCAAATCGCGCCCGGATGGCTACACGCTGTACTTTGGCACGGCGGGTACCCATGCCATCAACGCGACCCTTTACCGCTCGCTGCCCTTTGACGTGGTGCGCGACTTCACGCCGATTGCGCATCTGGGCGATGTGCCAAACGCGCTCACAGTCAGCATCGAGCGTCGGCCAGAGCTCACGAATTGCGCTGCGCTGCTGGCAGCTGTGCGGGCCAATCCTGGCCGGTTGAACTATGGCTCCACGGGCAATGGCGCCTCGACTCACCTGGCGGGAGCCCAATTTGTGGCCGCAGCCGGTGTGGACATCACGCATATTCCTTATCGCGGGCAACCGGGCGCGCAGTTGGCGCTACTGTCCGGTGATGTGGATGTTTTCTTCAACCAGGTGGGGCCGGCGCTTGGAGCCATCCGGCAGGGCCAGACCCGCGCTCTGGCCGTGACCACGGCGAGCCGCTTGTCCATCCTGCCCGACGTACCGACCGTGGCCGAGGCCTGCAATCTTTCCGGCTTCGTCAGCACCACCTGGTATGGCCTTTTTGGGCCGGCCAACCTCCCGGCAACCATCGTGGAGCGGCTCTCCACGGCCATCACCACTGTACTGCGTGAGCCTGACTTCAGCCGATGGCTGCTGGAAACCCAGGGGATTTCACCGCCGCCCGTCTTCACCCCTTCCGAGTTCGCAGCCATTCAGCGGCGCGACATCGCAAGCTGGGCGGAGATTGTGCGACGCTCCGGCGCCTCGGTGGATTGACGTCCAGCAGTATTTGACGCTTGCGTGAGAGGCGACGAGCGGCGTAAGCTCAGTGACATGTCAGGCGCCCTACCACCTCCATGTCACTGTTGACCACGTTGGAGGCTCCGCCCTCCCTCACCGAACGCGCCGTGGCAGCCCTGCGGCGGGACATCCTGACCACACGGCTATCGCCCGGCGAGACTGTGTCTGAAACCGCCGTCGCCGCGCATCTGGAATTGGGTAAGGCGCCCGTGCGTGCTGCGCTGGCGCGCCTCGCCGAGGAAGGCCTGATCCAGGCCGTGCCTCGGCGCGGCTGGATGGTCAGCCTGGTCACCATCCGCGACATCCATGAGGTTTTTGACCTTCGCCTGATGCTGGAGCCCGAGGCAGCGCGCCGCGCCGCGGGCCGGGTGGATGCAGTGATGCTGGCTCGCCTCGATGCCGTCTGCGCGGCGGGGTATGACTGCGCCGATGAAGACAGCGCGATGTGCTTCCTCGATGCGAACAAGGCCTTCCACGTCGCCATCGCTGAACTGGCCGGCAATGCCCGCCTGGCGCGGCAACTGGACCGCCTGCTGGATGAAAGCACGCGCATGCTCGTCCTCGGCCTGCGCCCGCGCGACCGCACCGGCGAGATGGCGCATGAGCACCACGCGCTGGTGGAAACGCTGGCGCTTGGCCGGTCCGACGAAGCAGCGCGCATCATGCATGAACAGGTTGCCGCGAGCCGCCAGATGGTGCTTGCCGCGCTGACGGCGCCCGGTTCAAGGGCCGCCGTATGAACATGATTGCCGCCCGCAGCCCGCTGGACATTATGCTGGCCGAGATCCGCATTGCTGCGCAAGCCCCGTTGGAGCAGCGCCCCTCCACCGTCGCCGCCGCCATCTCGCTGCATCTGGCTGACGCCCATCTCCTTGACGGCTGTGACTGTCCCTGCAACCCGGAACGCTATATCCGGCATCTGCTGGACGAGGGCGAGGGTTATGCCGTGGTCGCGCTGGTATGGCGGCCGGGGCAGATGTCGCCCGTCCATTCCCACCACACCTGGTGCGCCTTGGGCGTGCATCAGGGTGTGTTGACCGAGCACTTCTTCTCCCCCGGCGCACCACCCGAACCGCGCGCGGCGTTGCTGCGAGGCCAGGGAGCCACGAGCCATGGCGCAGCCGATCCAGACCTCATCCACCGCATCGCCAATTGCTCGGCCCGGATTGCGGTTTCCATCCACGTCTATGGGGTTGGCTATGCGCAATTCGCGGATGGGGTGAACTGCATCCTCGCTTGACGCACGACGCCCGGGCAGGCGCTATGCCAGGGTGATGCATTCCGAGCCATGATGAACCTCAGCCCCAGGTTGGTGGCAGGCCTGCTGATGGGCGCGCTCGCTTCCATGATCTGGGGCGGGCATGCTGTTGTGGCGCGCCTCGCGATGAGCGGGCAGGGGTTCCATGTCCTGGATCTGCTCTTTTGTCGTTATTTCCCGGCGGCATTGATCCTGGCACCCCTCGCCTGGCGGGCGCGGGCGCAGATGGTTCATCTCGGGCTGCGCCGCCTGGTTCTGCTCAGCGTCTTTGGCGGTGCAGGAAACCTTCTCCTCTTTGTGACCGCGCTGAAGTTCTCGCCGGCCAGCCATGGTTCCACCATCGCGCCGATGATGGTCCCGGTGGCCGGTGCAGTCTTTGCCTGGTGGCTCCTGCGCGAGCGCCCCACGCCCGGGCGGGTCGCGGCCTTGGTGGCCATGCTGGCGGGCGTTCTGCTCATTGGCTGGGACGGGCTTGGCCTGCATCCCGGCGCCTGGATCGGGGATCTGATGCTGGTGGCGGCGGGCGGAACCTGGGGGGTGTTCACCGTGCTGCTGCGGCGCTGGGAGGTTTCGGCCATTCCGGCGACCGCGGCCGTCTCGCTGGTCTCCATCGTGGCCATCCTGCCATTCTTCCTGACCTTTCGCATTGAGCCCTTCCTGGCCCTGCCGACCGGCCTGGTCCTTTGGATGTTCGTCGCCCAGGGCATTTTGCTCGGCTCTGTCTCCATGCTGCTGTTTGCCCGCAGTGTGGAGGTCTTGGGCGCCACCAGCGCGGCGAGCCTGTCGGTGTTGGTGCCGGTGACCGGGCTGTTCCTCTCCGCGGTGGTGGCGGGCGAGACGATCGGGTGGCTGCAAATGCTGGGCGCCGCCCTGGCGGTGGCGGCGATGCTGGTGGCAGTGCTGGTGACCGAGCGGCGGGCGAGTACTGCCGTCTGATGGTTAAGCGGGATCCGTTGCCGGGCCAGGGCGGGAACGAACCCAGCTAGTTGTGACATGGACCGCGACTTCCTCGCTGCCTGTAGGGCGCACCAGAACTTCGCCGAAAATGCTGCGGCCATGGCCCTTCACCAGCCGGGCGGTGGCGGTGATGGGGCCCGGCCCGCAGGGGCGCAGGAAGTTCACATGCATGTTGGCGGTCAGGCTCTCATCCCGCCCGCCGCTGCCGGCGAGCAGCACGGCCCACATGGCCATATCGGCGAGACCCATGATGGCCGGGCCGGAGACGGTGTTCCCCGGGCGCAGCAGCGCCGCATTGTAGGGCAGTTCCAGCCGGGCTTCCTCGGCCGTGGCGCTGAGCACGCGCGCCCCCCAGGCGGCGGCGAGCGGCACGCCGCGATGGAGGATGGCCTCGACCTCCTGCGGGGTCATTCGCGAATACCGCCCACGACGCGCCCGATGCAGGGATTGCCGCCCAGCCAGTAGCAAAGCTCCGCCGGGCGCTCGATGCGGTAGAGGGCCAAGTCACAGCGCATGCCCTCGGCCAGCATGCCGCGATCCTTGAGGCCCAGTGCTGCGGCGGCGTGGCGTGTGACGCCGAGCAGTGCTTCGGGCACGGTCAGCCGGAACAGCGTGCAGCCAAGGTTGAGCATCAGCAGCAATGACAGCGCCGGCGAGGAGCCGGGGTTCATATCGGTGGAAAGTGCGATGCGGCAGCCATGTTCGCGCATCGCAGCGGTGGGCGGGAAATGCGTCTCTCGCAGGATGAGCGTCGCCCCTGGCAGCAACACAGCGACCGTCCCGGCGGCGGCCATGGCGGCGATGCCTTCGGCGTTGCTGCGCTCCAGATGATCGGCGGAGAGCGCGTGATGCGCAGCGGCCAGCGCCGCGCCGCCGCCATCGGTGATCTGGTCGGCATGGAGCTTCACGGGCAGGCCATGCTGCCGGGCGGCGGCGAATACGCGCGCGGTTTCCTCCGGCGTGAAGGCGATGTTTTCGGCGAAGGCATCCACCGCATCGGCGAGGCCCTCGGCGGCGGCGCGGGGGATGATTTCCTCGGCGACCAAGCGCACATATTCGCCCTGGCAGCCCTTATATTCGGGCGGGACGGCGTGGGCGGCGAGGAGCGATGTCACCACGCTCACCGCACGCTGCGCACCCAGCGCACGGGCGGCGCGAAGCTGGCGTAACTCGGCCTCCATCTCCAGCCCATAGCCGGATTTGACCTCGATGGTGGTGACGCCCTCGCGCAGCAGCGCATCCAGCCGGGGCAGGGCGGCTTGCACCAGCTGCGCCTCGGTGGCCGCGCGGGTGGCGCGCATTGTGGAGAGAATGCCGCCCCCGGCGCGGGCGATCTCCTCATAGCTGGCACCGGCCAGGCGCTGCTCGAACTCGGCCGAGCGATTGCCGCCAAAGACCAGATGCGTGTGGCAATCAATCAGGCCGGGGAGAATCCAGGCGCCGGCGCAATCGGTCACCGGTGCCGCATGGTTGGGCAAGGCCGCGCACGGGCCGATCCAGGCGATGACGCCATCCTTGGCCGCGATGGCGCCATCCTCGATCAGCCCCAGCGCATCGTCGCGCATGGTGGCGAGGTTCGCATTCACCCAGACATGGTCGAAGCTCATGTGACCGGCAGGTCCATCACGCGCAGCAGCACCCGCGCGGCGGCAATGTCGGGCGCCATGATGCGATCCATATCCCACGAGGCGACCTTGGTGCGCAGCAACGCATGCGCGGCCTCGATTGGTGCGCTGCTGGCCAAGGGGCGGTGAAAGCCGATGCCCTGGGCCGCGGCCAGGTATTCAATGGCGAGGATGCCTTCCGTGTTCTCCGCCATGGGACCCAGGCGGAGCGCGGCATTGGTCGCCATGGAGACATGATCCTCCTGATTGGCCGAGGTCGGCAGGCTGTCCACGCTGCGCGGGGTCGCCATGGCGCGGTTCTCGGCGGCGAGCGCGGCGGCTGTGACCTGCGCGATCATGAAGCCCGAATTCAACCCGCCCGCCTGCACCAGGAAGGCCGGCAGGCCGGAGAGCACGGGGTCGGTCAGAAGGGCGATGCGCCGTTCGGCAATGGCGCCGATTTCGGCCAGGGCCAAAGCGAGAATGTCGGCGGCGAAGGCCACCGGTTCGGCGTGGAAATTCCCGCCCGAGAGCAACTCGCCGCCCTCCACCAGAAGCGGGTTGTCGGTGACAGCATTGGCCTCGCGCTCCAAGGTCAAGCCGGCCTGGTCAATGAGGTCGAGGCAAGCGCCGATCACCTGGGGCTGGCAGCGCAGGCAATAGGGGTCCTGTACGCGGATATCATTCTCGCGGTGGCTGTCACGGATGGCGCTTCCGGCGAGGAGCTCGCGCAAGGATGCCGCCACGCGAATCTGCCCCGGCTGGCCGCGCAGCGCATGGATGCGCGGATCAAACGGCGTGTCGGAACCGCGCGCCGCATCCACGCTCATCGCCCCGGTGAGCAGGCCCGCGCGCAGCAGATCCAGAGCACGGAACTGCGCATCCAGCGCAATGGCGGTGCTGACCTGCGTGCCGTTGAGCAGCGCGAGACCCTCCTTCGGCCCCAGCACCAGCGCCGCGCGCCCAATGGCGGCCAGCGCCGTGGCCCCGCCTTGCGTCACATGCTGCGCATCCGTGGCCGAACCCTCGCCCACCAGCACCAGCGAGAGATGCGCAAGCGGCGCCAAATCGCCCGAGGCGCCGACCGAGCCTTGCGCCGGCACATCGGGCAACATGTCGGCAGCCAGCAGCGCCAGCAGCGTCTCGATGATCTCCGGCCGCACGCCCGAGGCGCCGCGCGCGAGCGACAGCGCCTTCAGCGCCAGGCAAAGCCGCACCATCGGGCGGGGCAGGTTGGCACCCGTGCCGGCGGCATGGCTGCGCAGAAGATTGAGCTGAAGCTGCGCGAGATCGCTGTCGGCGATGCGCGTTGAGGCGAGCTTGCCGAAGCCGGTATTCACCCCGTAAAGCGCCGCCCCGCTGGCAAGTGCGGCCGTCAGCGTGGCCAGGCCCGCGGCGACATCCCCGCGCCAGCCCTCCGTCACTTCGAGGGATGCGCCATCGCGTATGGAACGCAGGTCGGAAAGCCGCGCATGTCCGGCGGCGAGGCGAATGAGGTTCATGCAGGTCAGAATAGGGGAGGGCGGTCCTGCCTGCCACACCCACTCTTGCGCGGGGGAGGCCCGCCCGCGATGTTTCAAGCCGCCGCCACGATAGGGATTTCCATGCCCGAGTTTTTCGCCGCCCATGCGCTGCTGCCCGAGGGCTGGCGGAACGATGTGCGGATCACCTGTGACGAAGCGGGCACCATCAACGACGTCACGCCCGATTCCGCGCCAGGCGCAGCGCGCCGCCTGCGTGGCCATGTGTTTCCGGGCATCGCCAATCTCCACAGCCACGCTTTCCAGCGCGCCATGGCCGGTGGGGCCGAGCGGCGCAGCCCAGCCGGGCGCGACAGTTTTTGGACCTGGCGCGAGACCATGTATCGCTTCGCGCTGAGCATCACCCCCGAGGACGCGCAGGCCATTGCCGCCCAGCTTTACGCCGAATGCCTGAGCCGTGGCTTTACGCATATTGCCGAGTTCCACTACCTGCACCACGCGCCCGACGGCACCCCCTATGCCGACCGCGCCGAGATGGCCGCGCGCCATTTCGCAGCGGCCGAGACCACGGGTATCGGCATCACCATGCTGCCCAGCCTCTACCGGTATGGCGGGATTTTCGGCGCGCCCCCACATGAAGGGCAGCGGCGCTTCCTGAACGATCTCGACGGCTTCCACACGATCCTGGAGCGGGCCCGCGCAACCGCCGCCACGCAGCGCAACGCCGCCTGGGGTGTCGCGCCGCACAGCCTTCGCGCCGTCACGTCCGCCATGCTGGAGGCGATGGCCGCGCTGGACTGCCCTATCCACATCCACGCCGCCGAACAGCAGAAGGAG
>JBBRVI010000009.1:0-27122 GCA_038247025.1 Acetobacterales bacterium | reverse complement strand
GGCGCAGATCGGCGGCGGTGAAATCGAGACGAAGGGCGATTGCGTTCGGCATGGGGGTACATCCAAGGACCACCAACGTGAATCACATCACCTCCGCCTTGGGAATCCTTCTCGTGAGTCACCAGCCGCGAGAATTGGTATAAGGCCGGCCTCCGCCATGGTGGGCACATCGGGCGGGCTGGGGCGGCGAGCGAGATGGCGGATGAGGCAGCAAGCGCGCGGTGGGTGATCGCGCGGTTTCCTCCAGTTGTTGCGCGCTGCATGCCGCGATGGCCCGCGCAACGTCAGCGGCGGCAACCGGGACCACCCCCGCGTCGTTCAGGCGTTACCTGACCCGGAGAGAAGCCATGCCCCGAGCCTATTTGTTGCTTGCCCTTTTTTGGCCAGCGGTTGCCTTTGGCCAGCCAGTCCTGCCGCCTGCCGCGGGGGGACCGCAGCCGGGCGCGGATGGAATCATTGAACGGGATGCGGGGCCCGCGAGCCACCCACCGCGAACAGATGGACCTCAAGCGATCAATCGCGGGACGGATGGGTCTGCAACCGGGCTTGAGATGCCTGGTGCCACTGGGATCACACCTCAGGGCATGGTGGGAAGCGCGACCGCAGGTGCGCGCAATCTAAACGCACCGATGGGCGTTCCGCCTCCGATCAGCCAGCCGAATTGAAGCAGGGCCGGAGGCCCAGGTGAAGCTCAGATTGTGGCGCGTCACGCCGGGCGCGCCACCCCCTCGGTCCGCGCTTTGGAAGCACTGAGCGCGCGGCGGATATCCTGTTCGCACTTGGCCAGTTCCGCCTCGGCGGTCCGGCGCTGCGTTTTCGCCTCATCTGCGATGCGCAGGCTGTCCTCGATGGTGCCCACCAGCGCCGCATTGGCCTGCTTGATCGCGTCCATGTCGAAAGTACCCCTTTCCAACTCGCGCCGCGCTTCGGCATTGCCGGTGCGCAAAGTCTCGGCATTGGCCACGAGCAGCTTATTGGTGAGATCCGTGGCAGCTTTCACCGCCTGACCCGCCTCGCGCATGCGGTGGATGGCGAGCGCCTGGGCCAGTTGCTGGCGCCAAAGCGGCACTGTGTTGGCCAGCACCGATTGAATTTTCGCCGAAAGTGCCTTGTCGTTTTCCTGGATCAGCCGGATCGAAGGCAGTGCCTGCATCGCCACCTGGCGCGTCAGCCGAAGATCGTGCACGCGCCGTTCAAGTTCATCGCGCGCGGCACGGCCATCGCGCAGAGCCTGCGGCGCAAGGGGGTCGCCCTCCTGCGTGGCGGCTGTCTCCAAGGCGGGGATCAATTCGGCGTCTGTGCGCTTGAGCACGCGGGCGCCGGCCTCGATATGGTCCGCGAGGGCATGGAACCAGTCGAGGGTGGCGACATACAGCCGCTCCAGCCGTTCGACATCTTCCAGAAGCTTGGTGCGGTGGGTGTCCAGGCGGTCGCCGATCAGGTCAATCTGGCCGCGCACGCCCTCATAGCGCTGGACAATCGCGGTTGCCTCGGCGCCAGCCTTGGTGAAGATACGCTGGAAGAAGCTGGGCTTGGCCCCCAACGTCGTCACATCGAAGCCGCGCAGGGCCGAGAGCATGGTGGACAACGTCTGCCCCGCCTCCCCCGCCTCCTGGTTCTGGGCGCCCTCCAGCATGGCATCGGCGGCCACCTGCGCGCGCGATTGTGCGGCGGCGCCAAAACGGAGGATGGTGCCGGGATCCTTCAGATCAATTGCAGCGGCAAGGCGGGAGATCTCTGCCTCGCGAAGGGGTTCCAAATCGCTCATCGTTCCTCCTGGCGCAGCCGTTCGGCCAAAACCTTTACCTGAATGTCCAAAGATTCGCTCTCGGCTACACGCAATTCGCCGCGCAACCGGTGGGCGGAGGCGGCGAGGTCCGTCAGCAGGCTGGGCAGGGACTCAGGCGGCGCAGCGCCCGCCTCAAGCCGAACCACAATGCGCGAGAGCCCATCGAGATGCACAGCCAAAAACCGCCGCGCCTCGTGCAGCTGGGCGGGGCGCGCTTCAAGATCCTCGATCACGCCCTCCATCGCGTTCGCCGCGTCCAGCAAGAGCTTGTCGAAGGGCAGGTGCGGCGCGGCGGCGATGATGAGCGACAATTGGCGGCGAGGGCCTTCCAACGCGTTGGACCTGGCCACGGGTGTCTCGATGACCACGGGCGCGGCCTCAGGGAGGTCCTCCGTCAGCAGCCTTGCGCCGAACCAGGCGCCGAAGCCCAGCACCACCGCAATCGGGGCGGACAGTCCAGCAGCCAATCCCGCCGTCAACCCCGCGGCCACGCCGAAAATCTGCGCCCCTGCCCGTCGCCGCCCCTGCGCCATGACCGAAGCCGCATACCAGGACAGCCCGAGGCCCAGCAGCGTGCCGGTCAGGTGCTTGGGGTTGCCGCGAATGATCTCCACCGGCACATCCAACAGCAGCGGCCAGAAGAACATGGGCAGCAGCCACACGCGCCAGCCGAAGATCGGGCGCAGGGGCTCCTGACGTTGCCGCCGTTTCCAGGCGCGCTTTTCAGTTTTCTCGCCCAGGCTCATCGGAACAGGGCGATCGCGGAGGGCAGCCAGGCGGAAAGGGCCAAAAGCCCGAGCCCGACCACGGCGCGGACCGGAATCGGCCAGGAGGCCAGAAGCCGTGTTGGGGAGAGGCGGTTGCGATCCATGCCCTCAACATCGCCACGCGGGCGATCTGACGCAAGGCTCTTGCGTACAGAACCGCGCCGCTACACGCGAGCGGCTGAACCACCAGTACACCCAGACGATGCGGTTGCGCCGCTAGAGCACGTCGGTTTGGCATTCTGCCGCAACCGCTCGCCGAGATGGCGTTACTGCTCCGCGGGTGGTGCGGGGCGCAGTTGCGCGATGATCCGTGGGATATTTTCACGGAATGGGAAGAAGCCCTTGCTTGCCAAAGGCCAGCAAGCCCCGTCCCAAGGACGGCGCAGCCTCAGGATGGTTACACCTTCGGCGACGCAGGCCGCATTGGCTTCGGAGATCGCTTCCGCCGCGCAGCCCACAGGCAGCCAAGGGGTAACGATCTGCCGCACCCCCTGGCCTCGCGCCCAGATGGCGAGGCCCCCCGAAGTTACCTGTGCCGGCGTCAACTGAGCCCGGAGCGCGGCCGCACCGACGCCATCGGCCAAGGCGCCCCCGCTGAAGGCAGCGGCGCGGCCGCCTTGCCCGAAAAGGCCGCGTGCGGCGGACGGGACCAGGGTCGCCACGGCCACCACTTCCGCCCCTTCCGCCCCTTCGGGCCAGAAGCCAACATCATCCTCGTGCAACAGCAACGCGACCCTGCCCGCCGGCATCGTGTCGGAACGTGGCAGCGGCAGTGCGGGCGGCGGCCCGGGCTCGGCAATTGCCAGCGCGTCCTCGTCCAGCTCGCCCTTGGGATGGAAGCGGCCTTGCGTGAAGCGCGCGATATTCTCCGCCCGCGCCAGATAGTGCTTGCCCGGCGTCTGAATGCCCGCCACCCATCGCCAGGAAAGTGTGTTGGACGCCGCATCCGCATCAGCCAGATGGGCCAGAAAAAACTCCGCCCCCAGCACCCAGGGCAGGCGCAGCGTGAAGATCCAGATGCTGGCGAACCACATGCGCGCGTGGTTGTGCAGCCACCCCGTCTCGATCAATTCGCGCGCCCAGGCGTCAAAGCAGGCAATGCCTGTCTCTCCCGCCATGGCCGCGTGCAGTGCTGCGCTTCCATTTAGGCGCTCGTGCTCGGCCAACGCGCGCAAGCGATATTCTGTCCACATGGCCGGGCGCAACTCCAGAAAGCCCTTCCAGTAGCTGCGCCAGAACACCTCCTGGATGAACTTCTCCGCCGCCTTTGCCCCATGAAGGGCAAGTGCCGTCCCCACCGCTTCGCTCTCGGTGATCAGCCGATGTCGCAAATGCGCTGACAAACCGGAGACCTGACGCAGGCCTGGCCCGCCATCAAAGTTGCGGTTCTGCGCGTAGTCGGCGCCCATATGGGGGGCGAATTCAGCAAGCCGAAGCAGGCCTGCGGCGCGGTCAGGAGACGGGAGCATCAATGTTTAACTGGCGCGGCTTGATCCTCGCGCAAGGCTTCCCGTGTTATGGGGCCGCCATGATCCTCCGACGCAGCATCCTCGCGATGGGACTGATGGGCAGCGCAGCTTCCGCTTATGGCTTCGGCCTGGAACCCTACAGCGGCCCTGCCATCACGCGATATGCACTGACGCCGCCAGGCTGGCCGCCTGGCCTTCGCCTGAGGATCGCCGCGCTGGCCGATCTCCACGCCGGCGCGCCCCTGATGACAAAAGCGCGCGTGGCCCAAATCGTTGCCGCGGCAAATGCGCTCCAACCCGACATCACGGTTTTGCTGGGCGATTACGGGCCGGTCAGCCGCCTCGTCCGAGAGCCCTATCCGCCCGACGCCATCGCGCCAATCCTGGGCGAATTGCGCGCGCGCCTCGGCGTCTTTGCCATCGCCGGCAATCACGATTGGTGGGAGGACCCCGCCGCCATGGCGCGTAGATCCGGCCGGCCCGAATGGCTCCGCGCCATCGCGCGGGAGGGCATTCAGCCTTTGCAGAACGAGGCGCAACGCTTCGCTCAGGGCTTTTGGCTCGCCGGCCTCGACAGCCAAATCGCCTTCATCCGGCAAGGCGCCGATGACCTGCCGCGCGTGCTCCGCGCCGTGACCGATGAAGCCCCGCTGATCCTGCTCGCGCATGAACCTGATATCTTCGCAACGCTGCCCGATCGCGTGGCACTGACCTTGTGCGGGCACACTCATGGTGGGCAGGTGCGCATTCTTGGCTATTCGCCACATGTGCCATCCCGCTATGGCAATCGCTACGCCTATGGTCGGGTGAGTGAGGCCAACCGGGAGATGATCGTCTCTGGCGGATTGGGGACTTCCAAAATTCCGGTGCGATTCGGTGTGCCGCCGGAGATCGTCGAGGTCACGCTCGGATAGGCTCAGGCAAACGCTATCCGTGCCAGCAACAGCAACGGTGCAAGCCCCAGCACGGTGAAGGTCAGGGCCATGCCCAATTGCCGCAGTTTCAGATTCTCCGGCTCGCGCGAAATGCCCATGGCATGCGCCACGCGCCCCGCGAGTGCCAGTCCCCCCAGAGCATGCAGCAGGAAGGGCCCTGCCCCCGAGACCTCCAACAACAGCAGCAGGATCAGGATCATCGGCGCGTATTCGACGAAATTGCCTTGTGCGCGGCTGGCTCGCAGGAGTGGGATATCGTCTCCCAGGCCAATGGCGACCCGGGCGTTTACCCGCGCGCGGATGACCTGAACCGACAGCGCGAAAAGCAACAGCCCGAAAAACACTGCATAAAAGGAGGTGATGGGAACGGAGATCATGCGAGGAAGGGCTCCACCAGGGCGAGGAAAGCGTTGGGATTGTCGGCATGCAGCCAGTGCCCGGCGCGCTCCACCACGGCGAAGCGCGCGGCCGGGAACAGCGGTCGGAACAGCGCATGATGCTCAGGGCGGATGTAGCTGCTCCGCTCGCCGGAAAGCACCAACGTCGGGCTTTCATAGCGCCCGGTGATCGGGAAATCCTCAATGGCGGACATGGCCGCGGCGATTTCGGAAAGCCCAAGCTCCCAGACCGGGGCATCCCCCGTGAAGTCGAGCGACTGCACCAGAAACGCACGAATTCCAGCCTCCGGCACGGCAGGCTCCAGCGCGGCATCTGCCTCTCGCCGGCTGAGCCCTTCTGTCAGCGCCAAGGCGCGCATCGCCGCCACGTAGCCACGTAACGCGGGGGGATAGCGCACCGGCGCGATATCCGCGATGACAAGGCGAGACACCATTTCCCCGTGCCGCAAAGCCAGCGCCATGGCCACCTTTCCGCCCATGGAATGGCCCACCACCGCAGCGGGCCCGCAGCCGCGGCGGGCGATGAGCTCAGCTACATCTCCGGACATGGCGGCGTAATCCATCGCCGCCGCGTGGCCGCTTCCGCCATGGTTGCGCAGGTCGGGCGCGATGACGCGATGGCGCTGCGACAAGCGCTTCTGGATGCCACCCCAATTTCGCGCCCCACCGAACAGACCGTGCAGCAAAATCACCGCCGGCCCTTCGCCCATCTCGATCAGCTTCAGTTCCATGCTCAGCCCTTAGCAGCGATGACGACACTCAGCACCACCAGCGCACCGCCCAGGATCAAATCCCAGCCCAGCGGCTCTCCCAGCCAAGTGGTGGCCAGCGTCAGCCCCACCAGCGGCACCATGAGGAAGCCCACGGAAGCCACAACGGCATTGAGGTGCCTGCCTGCCTCTACCGTGGCCCAAGTGCCGATGGGTGCTGCGATGAGCCCAATGAATGCCGCTGTGAACCAAGCCCCCGGGCCAATGCCGCCGCCTGGCTCACGCCAGAGGGCCACAGGCAGTATCAGCAATGCGCCCACCAGGAAAATCCAGGGAATCAGCTCCACCATGGGTGAGCTTGGCGGATAAAGACGCGTCAGAAGGATCGCCAGGCTCCAGCACAGCGAGCAGGCGAGCAAAAGCCCATGTCCAAACAATACCCCTGGCCCGGCCCAGTCAATCGCCCAGGGCCCCATCATCACGCCAACGCCGACGAGCCCCACCCCCGCGGCCAGCCAGCGCTGCTTCGAGACACGCTCGCCCAGCAGCCACACCGAAAAGGGCACGAGCCAGAAGATGGTGACATTGCCCAGGATGGCCGTGCGCCCCGCCGGCACCAGGGACAGTGCGATATGCGCCAGTGCGAAGAAGGCGCCGATCTGCAACAGCCCAATCGCCAGGACGGCCACGCGATCCTGACGCGCGGGCCATCGCAGACGACCCAGCGCTGCCATCAGCAGCATCGCGGCCAACGAGGCCAGCGCGGCGCGCGAGAAGGCAAACCAGAGCGGCGTGGCGTAAACGAAAGCCGCCTTGGTCAATGGCCAGAGCCCACCAAACAACAGCACCGAGAGCAGGAGGAACTGGAGTGCCTTCGCCTGCTGCATGGGGGGCTGCTGGGTGGGGGTCTGCTGGGCGGGGGTTTGGGACAAGTCTTCAACCCACGGTCAGCATGATCTTGCCGATATGTTGGCTGCTTTCCATCAGCGCATGCGCCGCCGCGGCTTCAGAGAGTGGGAAGGTCGCGTGGATATGTGGCCCAGCCTCGCCCGCCTCCAACAGCGGCCAGACCTTCTGCCGCAGCGCCTGCGCGATCTCACCCTTTTGCGCGGTGGTGCGCGGGCGCATGGTGCTGCCCGTCACCACCAGGCGCTTCAACATGATCGGGCGCAAATCGAGATTGGCGGCCATCTCGCCGCCCAGGAAAGCAATGAGAACGAGCCGCCCATCCAGCCGCAGGCTGCGCATGTTCCGCCCGAAATAGGGCGCGCCGACCATGTCCAGTACCACATCCACGCCGCGCCCTTGCGTGATGCGCTTTACCTCGTCGGCGAAGTCGTGCTCGCGGTAGTTGATTGCGTGGTCGGCGCCGAAGCCCAGGACGGCCTTGCATTTTTCCTCCGATCCCGCGGTTGTGATGACACTCGCACCAAAGGCCTTGGCGAGTTGGATCGCGGTCACGCCAATGCCGGAGGAGCCGCCATGGATGAGCGCTGTCTCGCCTGGCTGCAACCGCCCTGCAGACGCATGGGAGGTGCCAAAGAGATTGGCCCAGACCGTGAAATATGTTTCCGGAACGGCCGCCGCACGCAGGGCGTCATAGCCCTTAGGCCAGAGCAGCGTTTGCGCTTCGGGCGCTGTGCAATACTCCGCGTAAGCGCCACCATTGGTCAGGGCGCAGACCTTGTCGCCCGGCTTGAAAGCGACGACGGTGGGACCCACGGCGACCACCTCGCCGGCGCATTCCAGGCCCAGGATGGCCGAAGCCCCTGGCGGGGGCGGATAGGCGCCGCTTCGCTGTAGCACGTCGGGGCGATTTACCCCCACGGCCTCGATGCGGATCAGCACTTCGTCGGCGGCCGGGCTCGGGCGCGGGCCTTGCGCCAGCACCAACACTTCTGGCCCGCCGCCGGCGCCATGGGCGATATGGGTCATCATCTCGGTCATCGCGCTCTCCGGGGTTTGCGGGCCGCAAGTTCTGCGCGCCAGGCAACAAGGTCAAGCACGCTGAATTCACGGCTTTGCCAGATTGCGCGAAGCCGCAATGCGGCGGAAGCTGCGCCTCCTTGATGACTCAGCGCCTTCTCCCCTCGCGACGGGTCCTTCTCGCCGCGCCCTTTATCCGCCCTGCCCACGCGCAAGGCGCAGAATGGCGCGTGGGCGCGTTGTTCCCTCTGTCCGGCGCCAATGCGCTCCTGGGCGATGAAGCCGCACGCGGCCTGGAGCTTGCCATAGAGGAGCGCAATGCGGCGGGTGGCCGCCCGGTCCGGCTGGTCCGGACCGATGTCACCGAGCCCGCCCAGGCACTGGCCGAGGCACGACGCCTGATCCAGCAGGAGCGCTGTCCGCTGCTCTTTGGCAGCGTCTCCGCACCAGTCGGACTTGCCGCCTCGCAGGCTGCCGAATCCCTGGAGGCGAGCTACGTGGAACTCGCCGCCGCCGCCGATGCGCTGACCGATCGCGGTGCGCGTCACATGTTCCGCACTGCGCCGCGCGCCGCCGATTACGGCGCGCTGGGCGCCGAGGCGCTCACGCGTTTCCTTCCCGGGCACCTGGGTCAGCCGGCGGATGCGCTGCGCATCGCCATCCTGCATGAATCCAGCGCCTCCCCCGAAAGCATCGCCGCCAGCCTCGAAGCTCGGCTGCGCGAGGCCGGGCTGGTCGTGGCGGAGCGCCTGGCTCATTCGCCGCGCACGCCCGAAATGCCCGCCACAGTGCAGCGGTTGCGCGCGGCAGGGGTGAATGTGCTCATCCATGCCGCGGCCGAGAGCGATGCGGCGGCTCTGTTTCGCGCATTGCAGGATGCCGCCTGGCGTCCCTTGGCCATTATCGGCGCAGGGCTCACTTGGGGGTTGGTGGAATTGGCCCGCGCCATTGGGCCAGCCCTCGACATGACCTTCGCGCTCGACGTGCCGCCCATCGAGACGGCAGAGCGCTGGGCCGGCGGCGGACGCGCCTTCGCGGAGGCCTATCAGCGCCGCTGGGGCAGCCCGCCGCGCGCAGGGCTGTCACTCGCCGCTTATGCGGGTGCACAGGTGGTGCTGGCACAGCCAAGTTATGAGCGTGCGGCGTTGCGTGCCTCGCTCACCGCGCTCGATCAGCCGGAGGGCCAGTGGCCCAATGGCTGGGGTTTCCGGCTGGATGACCGCGGGCAGAATACTCGCGCGCGGCCGGTGGTGCTGCAATGGCAAGCCGGACGGCCGGTGGCAGTGTTTCCGCCCGAAGCGGCCGCCGCGACACCTGTCTGAGAAAGTACCGGCCGCCGCCGACCCTGACGTGAACGGGTGGGGATTTCACATCCACCCAGGCGAGACCCGTCCGCATCGCCCCGCGTGATCGGGGAACACCCGGCTGGGGCAGCCCGCGGGCCGCGCCAGACGGTGGCGGGACCGGTATGCAGATGTTGCACGCCGGACAAGGGTCTCACCGCAAACACGCGCAAGGTTGCGGCGGCGGCCGGAAGAAAACCGGGTTCAGCCCGGAAGGTTTTCCGCGATATAGGGCGGAAGATGGAAGGCGCCGGCATGAATCTCCGGCGTCCAGTAGCGCGTCAGCCCTGCAATGCCCGCCGCTTCCGCCCGAAGGCGGATTTCCTCGACCGGCACATCGCGCAGGCCCTTGGTCTTCGCCGCCCAGCCCAGCGTCATGAAGCCGCCCACATAGGTCGGCACAGCGGCCACATAGGCGGAGATATCGGCGAAGAACTTGCCGCGCCGCTCTGAGGTCTCGCGCAGTTCATCAGCCTGCATGAAGGGCACACCGCATTGGTTGACAATCAGCCCGTCAGCCGAGAGCAGACGGGCGGCGTTGTGGTAGAACTCGTCGGTAAACAGCACCTCTCCCACGCCGATGGGGTCGGTGCTGTCCACGATCACCACGTCGAAGGAACCGGCTTCGGCCTGGCGCACATAATCAATGCCGTCGCCAACGATGACGTCAGCGCGCGGGTCATTCCAGGCGTCGCCGGCGATGGCGGGCAGGAATTCCTTGGCGAGCCGGATCACCTCGCCATCAATCTCGACCATCACGGCCTTTTCGACGTTGCGGTGCTGGAGAACGCGCCGCAGCACGCCGCCATCGCCCGCGCCGATGATCAGCACGCGCTTGGCGGCGCCATGCGCCAGCAACGGAACATGCGTCAGCATTTCCTGATAGATAAACTCGTCGCGCTCGGTGATCTGCACGACGCCGTCCAGCAACATCACCCGACCATGAGTGAAGCTTTCGAAGACCATGATGTCCTGGAAGTCGCTCTTTACGCGGGCCAGCTCACGCTTGACCATGAAGCGCTGGCCCCACTCGGCATAAAGGGTTTCGTTCACCCAGGAGTCGGTCATCATTGTGATCCTCGTGTCGCCAAAAAGAAGGGACCGGACGTTGCCGCCCGGCCCCGTTCAGCACACCCTGGAAGGGTGGTTCAGCCGATCATGCCGCGCTTATGCTCGGCGAGCTGGATGCGGTCCGGCAAGAAGCCGGTCTTCAGCAGCGGGATCGCCTTGTAGGGATCACAATCACCGCAGACGAAGATATCCAGCGCCGCATAGTCGCGCTCGGGCCAGGTGTGGATGGAGACGTGGCTCTCGGCCAGCACCAGCACGCCAGAGACGCCGCCATTGGGCGAGAAGTGATGGAAGTGCCCATGCAGGATGGTGGCGCCCGAAGCGATGGCTGCTTCACGCAGCACCGCATCAATGTGGCCAGGATCATCCAGGTTCGTCGCACCCCAAAGATCAATGATCAGGTGAGTGCCCGCGTAGCGCACGCCATTCCGCTCGACGAAGTAATCCTTCGCCTCGCTGTCATGGCCCGCAACCGGCGACATGTGTGTCTTGTTCTGGGCGTCGCTCGGCGCAATTTCCGAGTTCATCCCCAGTCGGACGAGAGAGTCCATCGTCGGGTTCCCCTTTCCCACCAGTAGATGACCAATTGTCGGCTGTGCGGCCCCAGTGGCCGTCGGTTCGAACAGGTCAGTGACGCGGTTTATGGGGCATGGAGGCCTGTGGGTCAAACGAAATTCGACATTTCCGCCCGCAAAAATCGCGGACCTCCCCCCCACTCCACGCAAGACTTATCCTGCCGGGCGTTCCGCTGTCCGCAATGGCTCCAGTCTTTGCGGAAATCCCCGGAAGAGGTTCAGTTCGCGCGCCAAGCGCGGGAGGTCCGCGAGACCGCGCACCGGATCGGTCGTCAAGGCCTCAAAACCTTTCGCGATGTCGCCAGGGGTCAGCCGGGCCACGTAGCGCGCACGATGTTGTGAAAGCCCCGCCTCATCGCCTGCCATGGCGAGCAACGCCGCCTGCCGCAGCACCACGCGCTGCTGCGTCTCGGGCAAAGGCCCCGCGCCGCGCGTCTCCGCCGCCAGATGCCGGCCCAACGCGGCGGCTGCGCCCGCGAAGTCGCGCGCCTCAGTGAGGATCTCGGAGAGGGTTTCATCGCCCGCCGGACCCAGTGCCTGCAAGGCCTCCGCCGCGAGGGCGCGATTGCCTCGCCTTGCCTCGGCCCGCGCCGCCAATACGCTGCGCGCCTCGACCAGAGCTGGCGGCAAGCGCGGCGCTGAGCTGGCCGAGAGGGCCGACAGCGCACCTTCCACGTCACGTTCGGAGAGCCGCTGCGCTGCGAGGCGCGCGCCCAGTGCGGCGCGCTGCTCACCCGCTGGCGTACGCTCCATCGCGCGGCGCAGCAGCCCCGCCGCGCGGTCCGCGAGATCAAGCGCGGTCAGCCGTTCGGTCAAGAGCGCCAACATGGATTCGCCCGCATCGCCCTGCGGCAAAAGTTCAGGATGGGCATCATAAAGCGCCACCGCCCCCAGCGGCGGCTCTGACTCGAGCGCATGCAGGAAGTCCTGCTGGATCGGCGCGCGCAGGCTACCCGCCTGCTCGGGGAAGAGCGTTTCGGTTTCACGCAGAAGGGTGAGAGCGGCGCGAGGATTGCCCGCCTCGCGCCGCAGCGCGGCAATCCGCTCGCGCGTGGAGATTTCAAGGCCATCGCCCCGCCAAGCGAACAGCGCCTGTTCCAGCGCGCGCGCGGCACCCGCTGCATCCAGCCGTCCCGTGGCGAGCCGCAACTCGATGCCGCGCCGCAGGGCGCGGGCGCGCATCAGCCGGTCTCGTGCATTGGCCGCTGCTGCATAGGCTTCCAGGGCTCGCACAGGCTCACCGGCAGCTTCCTCCAGCAGAGCCTGGGCCAGCAGAATGGACGATTCGTCGGCTGCCGATTCCATCAGCCTACGCCCGGCGCCCAATTGTCCGCCCTCCACCAAGGCCTCGGCGGCGGGACCGATCAGCCTCCGGCGCAGGCCTTCGGGATAGCCAAGCAGCAGTGGCCAGGTGGCGGCCAAGGCGGGGGCGGCGGCGGGCGCATCACCCTGCATTGCCGCGCGCAGTCCGCGCCAGAGAATCACCTCATCTGAGGGCGGCATTTCGGCTTCCAGCCCTATCGCCTCTCCGGGCCTTCCAGCAAGCAGAGCGGCCATGCCCGAGAGGAAGGCCTGGCGTGAATCCAGCGCGGCGGTGGGGCTTTCCTGCGCGGCGATACGCAGCATGGCCTGCGCCTCCTGCGGCAGCCCTAGCGCAAGCAGCGTCTGCGCCGCGGCAAGCCTTGGCTCCAGCCGGGTGAGCGGCGCCGCAGAGGCGATGTCGGATTGCTGAGCACGCAGTCGCTCCAGCAGCCCCGCGACAGGCTGGGCCGGCATATCGAAGCTACGTGTCATGCCGAATGCGGCGAGTTGCCCCTCGCCAGGCGAGCCGGCCAGGGAGACGCTGCCGCCCTCAATCGAAAGCAGGAAACGCTCGGCCCCTGGGCGCAACGCCACGCGGTCGGCGCGGGCGAGGATTGCAACGCCCAGGAAGGTCTCCAGCAGCTCGAACTCGGCCATGCTGCGCGTGACGATCTGGCGTGGCTGCGCCTGCGCCACAAGGCCCAGCAGCAGAGGCCCGCCCGTCAGTGGATCGGGCAGGGTGATGACGCGCGTGGGCCGCGCGGCGTGCAGGATGGTGCGGCCCTGATCCTGCTCCGTGCGCAGGGGCGCAATGGCGGTGGCGCCGGGGTGCTGGCGCGGCACTGCGGCCACGAACCAGTCATTCCCCTCCTGGCGAAGGGCCAGATGCGCGCCCGCCGCGAGCGGCCAGGTGATGAGCGTGCCACCCGGCACCGCGCGCGCCTGGATGCCTGCGAAGCCTGGCTCGCGCAGCAGGGCACCGAATTCAATGGGGCGCTCGGTCTCGACCACCAGCAGCGCCTGTTCGCCTCGCCGCAGCGCAACAGCGCCCGTCCCGGCGCCCAAACCAAGGCGCATGGCGGTGCCGAGTGCGGCGTCTTCCACCAATCGCGCGCGAATGGGCGGCGGGCCGGCCAGGCTCATCGGTACAGGCTGGGCCAATGGCGGGCGCGGGTTCGAAGCGCGCTCCGCCTCACGCGGTGGCGACAGAGGAGCCGCTTCCCTTGGCGGTACAATTGCCTCGCGCAAGGGCGGCGCCGGCGTCGTGGGCAGAGCCGGCGTCGTGGGCAGAGCCTGCATCGTGGGCAGAGCCTGCGTCGTGGGCAGAGCCGGCGTCGTGGGCAGAGCCGGCGTCGTGGGCAGCGTGGGCGCTTCAGCGCGCAGCGGTTGTGGCACGGCGCGGGGCGCTGGCGTGGATCGTGCCTCAGCGGGCGCAAGCGTCGGCGGTGGCGCGACGGCGCCGGTTGGGTTGGCTGACGTGGCCGGTGCCGTGATGGAGAGTGCAGCAGGGTTTTGAGTGGGAGCAGCGGCCTGTGACCTGGATGGCACCTCCACCCGGCGCGCCGGATTGCCAGGGCGCGTCGCCTGCTCGGCTTGCGTCACGGGGGCGGCCGGTAGTGGGCGAGGTGCGGCGTCTGCTGGGTACCCTTCGGGCGGATCCATCGCATCAATCGCGACTTTCGGTCCATTGCGGAAATGCCGCAGCCGAGCACCAGCGCGCAGCGTCAACTCCACGCCACCCGGCACCTTCGCCACAGCAATGATGTTGCGCGGCAGCCTTCGCGCGCCCGCCAGATCAACCGCTTCGGCGTTGGGGAAGCGCAGGATCACGCGCTCGCCCTCTTGTTCGACCCGATAGGCGGGCGGCACAGCCCAGTCGAAGACGATCCGCCCATGGGTGGGGTGATCGCCCGTTCGCACCGCCACGCGCTCCTGCGCGAAGGAGGGCGTTGCCATCATTCCCAGCCAGATGGCAACCGCCGCATGGCGCATCAGTCGAAACTCGCCAGCAGCTTGTCAATGTCGGCTTGGCTGGTGCCCAGGCCCGGCATCTGCGGGCCATTGGCCAGCGCGCGCCCTTCGGTGACAGGGGGCGCGGGCTTGGCATCTTCCAGCGGCGGCAGCGGCTCGCTCGGATTTGCAAAGCGCGCGGTGACCGCGGCCACGCGCGCCTCGATGGCTTTGAGCGCACTGACCACCTTGCCGATGCGCTGGCCGGTGATGTCCTGGAAGCTGCACGCCTCGTAGATGCGCGTGATGGCGATGCCGAGCTTGTCAGCCTCCGCCGTGGGCAGGCGCAGCTGCATCGTCTCCAACCCCTCGCACACGTCCAGGATTTCGTTTGTGGCATTTGCGGTGTGCTCCACCACCGCATCAAGCTCGTCCGTGGCGCGTGGAATGTGGCTCGCGTTGATGTCATCCACGCGCATTGAGGCGATATCGGACTTGGCGCGCTGCACTTCGCGACCCAGCGCCTCCAGCTCGGCGAGTAGCGAGGCCTCGGTGCTGGTCATGTCGCCGGTGAGGGACCCCAGCACCTGGCGTACAGCCTTCTCTATGGCATCCGGATTCATGTCAGGCATGTACGAGGACCTTCTCGATCTTCTCGCGCAGCGTTTCCGCGTTGAAGGGCTTCACGATGTAGTTGGACACGCCGGCCTGCTTGGCCGCGACCACGTTTTCAGTCTTGCTTTCGGCCGTGATCATGATGAACGGGAGGCTCTTCAGCCGCGCATCGGCGCGCACTTCCTTCAACAGATCAAGCCCAGTCATCGGCTCCATGTTCCAGTCGCTGATGACCAAGCCGAAATTGCCGGCGCGCAGCTTGGCCAGCGCCTCGGTGCCATCGGTCGCTTCCTCGACATTGTCGAATTCGAGCTGCTTCAGCAGATTGCGGATGATCCGCAGCATCGTCTTGTAGTCGTCAACGATCAGCACGTTCATGGACTTGTCCATCTTCCATCATTCCTTTTTTCGGTTTGGGGGGTTCATTCGAGCGGCCTGGAGCGGTGCCGCGCGAGTTCGGTGGTGACAAGGCGCGCGCGCTCGGGCCTCATCGCCGCAAGCACCGGGGCCGCGCGCGCCTCACGCATGCGGTCCACAACCTGGATGAGAACGAGCATGTCCAACTCGTCAAAAATGCTGGCTGCATCGCGCGGTCGCATTCCTTCATAGAGCCGCACCATCTGACGCCAGCCTTGCTCGGTGCGTTCATCGCGCTGGCGGGATTCAGCTTCGAGCCGCTGCCGCAGCGAGCCGAGCTCATCCAGCCGGTCGGCAAGGCGGCGCTCGGCTGCGGCGATCAGCATTTCGCGCTGTGCAAGTGCGCCCTCTCGGGCTTCGATGTCGGTGCGGCGGGCGCGCAGGGCTTCCAGCACGGCGCGCTCGGCCAGTTGGTCTGCGGCAGGTGGCGCGGGCGTTGTTGTGGGCGGTGGGACGGCAGCCAGAGGTGGTGCGGGTGCCGCCGGTGCCGCCGGGGCCGGTGCCTGAGCCACGGCCTGCGAGACGAGAAGCCCCGGGGGAGCGTCATGCCTCAGCGACTCAAGCTTCACGGCCAGCAGGGCCAGCATGCCGAAAAGCGCAAGCGGCAGAAGGCGGGGGCGCGGCATCACTTGAGACCGAGCGCGCGGATGAGCTCGCGCTCGGCCTCGCTGCGCACATTGCTCGTGGGCGGCGTCGCCGCCCCCGCCAGAGGCCGCGCCTGCTGTACCGCCACCTCCAGCCGGTCCGCCAGCGTCTCGGATCGCTCCACCAGATAGCGCAGATCCTCGCGGATGGATTCAGCCCCGGCCACGCGCTCGGCCACCTGCCGGCCGGCGAGTTCGGTGGTCGCGCGCAGGCGCATCAACGCGGCCTCCGCCTGACGCGATGCCTCACCAAGCCCTTCGGCACCTTGTTGCAGCGCGGCGCGGTCGGCGCGCAGGGCGCGCAGCATGCGATCCAGCCGCCAGGCCATGGGCAGGGTCGCCACCAGCAGTCCGATGACCGTGATCTGCACGGCCCATTCAAGCCCGGTCATCCCGATACTCCCACCGCACCCAGGCTTTCGGAAATCCGCACGGCCGCGCGGTTCTCGCGCCGGCCGAACTCGGCTTCGAACAAATGGACCGGGCCACATTGCAGCCGCACCGGTGAACCAGGCTGGGCATTCAGCATCATCCGGTCGCCCGCCTTGAGCGCGATGACGCTGGAAAGCGGCATGATCAACTCATCCAACACAACATCGAGCGAGACCTCGGTGTAGCGAAGCTGTTCGGCGAGGTGGGTTTCCCAGATGCTGTCACGGCCGAACTTCTCGCCCATGAATTGCTGCAGCAGCAGCTCGCGCACAGGTTCCAGCGTGGCATAGGGCAGCAGCAATTCCAGCCGCCCGCCGCGATCCTCCATGTCAATGCGCAGCCGCGTCAGCACGCAGGCATTGGAGAGGCGTGAGATCGTTGCGAAGCGGGGATTCACCTCGAGCCGCTCGAACTGGAACTCCACATCGGTGATGGGCGCGAAGGCCTCGCCGAGATCCTTCAAGACAACCCTGATCAGACGTTCGACCAGTGTGCGTTCGATGGTGGTGTAAGGGCGTCCCTCGATGCGCATCGCCGCCGTGCCGCGTCTGCCGCCCAGCAGCACGTCCACCACCGAATAGATCATCGGAGAATCCACCACGATCAGGCCGAAATTGTCCCACTCCTCCACCTTGAAGACGGCGAGCATTGCAGGCAGCGGCACGGAGTTCAGATAATCACCAAAGCGCTGACTCGCCACGCTGTCGATGGAAACCTCCACATTGTCGGATGTGAAGTTGCGCAGCGAGGTCGAGAGAATGCGCACCAGCCGGTCAAAGATGATTTCCAGCATGGGCAGGCGCTCATAGGAAACGAGGCCCGAATGGATCATCTTCTCCATGCCGGTGCGTGCGGCATCGGCGCCATCGCCACCCTCGAAGCCCAAAAGACTGTCAATCTCAGCCTGGTTGAGCACCCGCGCGGCATCAGGTGCGGCTTGGGGCTGCGCATTGTCCTCGTCGGCCAGGGCGGCGCCCCAGGCCGCCGCCATGTCGTCTTCTTCGCTGCCGCTCACTGCACGAGGATTTCGGTGAACAGCACATCCGTCACGCGTGCTGGTGCGGCAGCCACATTGGCGCGCGCGATGAGTTCCTCACGCAGGCGGTGCGTGCCCGCGCTGCCGCGCAGTTCCTCCGGGCGGATCTCACGCAGGTAGGTGGTAAACAAGTCCACCAGGCGGGGCATGGCAGCCTGGAGCGCTGCGGCGTCCTGCGGGCCCGCAACTTCCACTTGGCTGCGCACGCGGATGAACGCGCGCCGGCCTGGCGCGTTCAGGTTGGCCGTGATGTCGGGCATGGTGACAAACACCGGTTGGCGATTGACCGGCACAGGCTCGGCCGCCGCCGTTTCCGACGAGGGCGTTGTCGCGCCGCCCAGCAGGCCACTGAACCAGACTCCGGCACCAGCAGCACCCAGGAGCAACGGCACAGCAAGCAGGATCAATTTTTTCTTCGAGCCTTTCGGCTTGGCTTCCGCACCTTCGGCACCCACAATCTCGTCCGTCTTCGCCTTCGCGCCAGCCATGGCGTCCACACCTTTCTGGTCCCTGGAGACTCGAGTTGTGGCGCAATTGGGTTAACGAAGCCTTTCGCCCCGATGCTGCCGGCCATGGGCACGATTTACCGGCACGGCCCGGCAATGGCTGCCGTTTTGGCCTCCCTGGCCGTGGCACGGACCTTGCCAACATTCCCCAAGGCAAAGACGGAGCGACAAAATGGACAGCCCGAGCTACATCATTCTTTCGCGTCTCTCCTCCCAGATGCGCGCCACGCAGTTGACGGCGAACAACCTCGCCAATGCGGACACACCTGGCTACCGCGCGACACGCCCGATCTTCGCCGAGCATGTGGAGCGCCAGGGGCGCGTTTCTGGCCCGAATGGCGCCAACAATGTTGGATATTCCTGGGACCGCGCGAGTTGGCGCGATGTCACACCCGGCGCGATCAACCAGACGGGCAATCCGCTCGATGTCGCAATTTCCGGCCCAGGTTTTTTCGTCGTCGAGACGTCGCGTGGCGAGCGCTACACCCGGGCGGGCAGGTTCGCGCTCGGCTCGGATGGCCGGTTGACGGACCATCTGGGCAACGCCGTTCTCAACCGGGATTCCCAGCCCATCGCCATCGCACCCAATGACACGCGCATCGAGATTCTCGGTGATGGAACAATACGCTCCGAAAATGGCGTGATCGGCCGCCTGCGGCTCGTGCGCTTCGCGAATGAGCAGATGCTGCGCACCGAGGGCGACCGCCATCTGCACGCCGATGGCCAGACCCCTGAGGAGATCGAACGCCCGCAAGTCGTCCAGGGCGCGGTCGAGGCCAGCAACGTCCAATCCGTGCTGGAGATGACGCGCATGATGGCTGAGCTGCGCGAGTTCCAGTTTGCCACCCAGTTCATGGAGCGCGAGGGCGAACGGCAGCAAAGCGCCATTGACCGCCTGCTTCGCCGCCGCAGCTGAGGAGAACAAACATGCGCTCACTCGCCATCGCCGCCAACCAAGCCGTCCTGTGGCGGCTCTCCACAAAGGGATTCTGAACCATGCGCTCACTCGCCATCGCCGCCACGGGTATGCTCGCCCAGCAGACCAATGTGGAGGTCATCTCCAACAACCTCGCGAATATGGGCACTACTGGATACAAGCGTCGCCGCGCCGAATTCCAGGATTTGATCTACCAGAATTTACGCCGTGTCGGCTCGCAAAGCAGCGATACGGGCAGCGTCTTGCCGTCGGGCGCGCAAGTGGGGCTGGGTGTGCGCACCGCTGCCATCTACCGCATCACCGAACAGGGCAATATGCAGCAAACCGAGAACCGCTTCGATCTCGCGATCCGCGGCAATGGATATTTCCAGATCCAGATGCCCTCGGGCGAAATCGCCTATACGCGAGATGGCACTTTCGCCCTCAGCCCCGAAGGCGCGCTGGTCACGGCCGAGGGCTTCGTGGTGCAACCGGGCATCACTATCCCAGCCGCCGCGCGTGATGTGACGATCAACGCGAGCGGCGAGGTTCTTGCGCGCCTGGATGGCCAGATCGCGCCCCAGAATGTGGGTCAGATCCAAACCGCGATCTTCGCGAATGAAGGCGGCCTGGAAGCCATCGGCGACAACTTGTTTCTTGCCACGCCGGGCTCCGGCCAGCCCCAGGCCGCGGCCCCCAGCCAGCCTGGTCACGGCTCAGTGATGCAGGGCTTCATCGAGACAAGCAACGTGAATACCGTGCAGGAGATCACCTCACTCATCACGGCGCAGCGGGCCTATGAAATGAACAGCCGCGTCATCACCGCGTCCGATGAGATGATGAGCACCCTGACGAGGCTGCGCTGATGCGCCGGCGCTCCTTCCTGCTACTGCCGCTCCTGCCGCTGCCGGCGCAGGCGACAGAACCCGCCATCCTCCGCCCCAATGCGGTCCTGGAAGGCGATGTGCTGCGCCTCTCCGACCTTTTCGACAATGCGGGGCCGCGCGCGCAGACCGTCATCGCCGCCGCCCCCCTGCCCGGCCGGCGAATGGTCCTGGAGACGCAGAACCTCGTGAATATCGCACGCCAGAATGGCGTGCCCTGGCGGCCGCTGACCGGCACGGACCGCATCGTGGTGGAACGCCCCGGCCGGCCCATCCCGCGCCAGGATATCGAGGCCATGCTGCGTGAGGAACTCGCCCGCCACGGCGTGGACCCTGAGATGGAACTGGAACTCCCCGGCCTCATCCCACCCATGATCCCAGCCGGCGCCTGGTTCCAGCTTGCCGTGGAGGGGATTTCGGTAGAGCAGCCCGGCTCGCGTTTCCAGGCCACGCTGGTGGTGCTCGCCGATGGGATGGGCGCGCAACGCACGCGCATCGCCGGGCGTGCGGTGGCCACCGTGCCCGTGGTGGTGGCTACGCGCCGCCTGGCACTCGGCGAACTCATCGGCCGGAACGATGCCCGCCTCATCCGCATGCGCGCCGAGCGCGTGCGCCCCGGCCATGCGCAGCAACTCGACCAGGTGGTAGGCATGGAGTTGCGCCGCCCCATGGCCGTGGAACAGGGCTTCGCCGTGGTGGATCTCGGCCCACCCTCCATCGTGCAAAAGAACGCGCTGGTCACGTTGCAACTTGAGTCACCAGGCATCTCGCTCACCGCCCAGGGGCGCGCGTTGGAGGCCGGCGCGCGCGGTGCCTCCGTGCCGGTGATGAATCTGCAAAGCCGCAACATCGTCGAGGGCATCGCCATCGCACCCGGCCGCGTTCGCGTCACTATGGGCACCATACCGATGGCTGCCCGATGAGCGCACGCATCGCCCTGCTTATGCTGCCGCTGGCGCTTGCCGCCTGCGGCCAGGTGGAACGCCTCTCGCGCATCGGACGCGCGCCGGATTTCACCCCCGTGACGGACCCCACGCAGGATCCGCGCTGGCGCCCCGTCTCCATGCCCATGCCCGCCGCGCAGGAAGCTCCCGCCAGCAACAATTCACTCTGGCGCTCAGGCAGCCGGACCTTTCTGCGTGACCAGCGGGCCGCGCAACCGGGTGATATCATCACCATCCTCGTCTCGGTCGCGGATGAGGCGCAGTTGCAAAATCGCACCCAGCGCAGCCGCACGGGGGCCGAGCAATCCGCCGCCACCAACCTCTTTGGCCAGGAGCGCTCGCCCCGCCGTCTTTTCCCGCCCGGCGCGGACCCCGCCGCCCTGTCCAACACCAGCAGCACCGGCAATTCCGACGGCAATGGCTCGGTCCGGCGCAATGAGACGATCACGCTGCGCCTCGCTGCCACCATCACCCAAACGCTCCCCAACGGGAATATGGTGCTGATGGGCCGGCAGGAGATGCGAGTGAACAACGAGCTGCGCGAGCTGGCCGTCCAGGGCATCGTCCGCCCACAGGATATCGCCAGCGACAACACCATCCGCCATGACCGCCTGGCCGAGGCGCGAATCGCCTATGGCGGGCGTGGTGCGCTCTCGGACATCCAGCAGCCGCGCCTGGGCCAGCAATTGCTTGATATCTTGTCGCCCTTCTGAACCACGCTAGAGTCTCTTCCACACCGGGGAGCAGGCGCGATGGATGAATTCGATTACGTAATCGTGGGCTGCGGCGCTGCGGGTTCGCTCCTGGCTGCCCGGCTCAGCGAGGATCAGCGAGTGTCGGTCTGTGTGTTGGAGGCCGGGCCCAAGGACCGCAGCCCCTTTATCCATATCCCCGCAGGCTTCATCAAGACGCTGAAGGACCCCGGTGTCACGTGGCAGTTCAGCACTGAGCCCACCGAACGCACGGGCGGGCGGCGCATCGCCACCATCCAGGGGCGCACGCTGGGCGGTTCCTCCTCCGTCAACGGGATGATCTACAATCGCGGTCAGCCCAATGACCTGGATCACTGGGCGCAGCGCGGCAATCGCGGTTGGGGCTATGCTGATTGCCTGCCCTATTTCATGCGCACCGAGCACCGCATCGGCTATGGCGAACCCGACCGGCGCGGCCGCAGCCAGGGCATTCCCGTCACCGACATGGACTGGCTCCATCCGGTGACGGAGGCCTTCATAGCCGGCTGCATGGGCCTTGGGATTCCGCGCAACCCCGACTACAACAGCGGCGACCAGGCAGGCGTGGGCTATTTTCAACGCTCCATCCTGAACGGCAAGCGCGTCAGCGCCTATCGCGCCTTCCTCCACGGCTCGCTGAACCGCCCCAATCTCTCGCTGCGCACCAACGCACGCGCCTGCGCCATCCTCATGGAGGGCAAGCGCGCCATGGGTGTGCGCTATCTGAGCCAGCGCGGCGGCATCCCCACAGAGGTGCGGGCGCGGTACGAAGTGATTCTTTGCGGCGGCACGGCCAATACGGCGCGGTTGATGCAGGTTTCGGGCATCGGGCCGTCATCGCTGCTGCAAAGCCTCGGCGTGGAGGTTCGGCATGAACTTCCCGGCGTGGGCGAGAATTTCCGTGACCACTACGCCAGCCGCTTTGTGATGCGCGCCAAGCCCGGCACGCAAACACTTAACGAGCTCTCCAAAGGAACCAACCTGGGCAAGCAATTGCTGCGCTGGGGCACGGGGCAGCCCAGTATCCTCGCCACCGCACCCAGCCATGCGCATGTCTTTTGGAAAAGCTTCGAAGGCCTCGACCAGCCCGATTTGCAATGCGTCTTCACGCCGGGCAGCTACAAGGAGGGCATGGTCTATGTGCTGGATGATTACCCGGGCATGACGGCCGGCGCCTGGCAGCATCGCCCGGAGAGCAAGGGCTGGGTGCGCGCGCGCAGCACCGACGTGTTTGATGACCCGGAACTGCAGCCCAACTACCTCTCCGATGAGAATGACCGGCGCGTCCATATTGGCGGGATGCGATTGCTGCGACGGATGCTCTCGACACCGGAACTCGCCGCCTTCGTGGATCGCGAAACCCTGCCGGGTGCGGACGTGCAAACCGACGATGAGCTGCTCGACTTCGCCTTCAGGAATGGCAGCACGACCTATCACCTGATCGGCACAGCGCGGATGGGCCCGCGGGAGGACCCGACCGCCGTGGTGGATGATCGCCTGCTGGTGCATGGCATGACGGGGCTGCGTGTGGTGGATGCCTCGATCATGCCAGCCATGGTCAGCGCCAATACCTATGCGACAACGCTGATGATCGCCGAGAAGGCCGCAGATTTCATTCGCGGGCGGGAGATGGCCTCCGCCGCCTAATCCTTGCCTGGAATATCCAGCACCGATTGCGGCGCAGGCTTGGGCTGGCGGTATTGCTGCCAGCCAAAGCGGCGGTTGTCGCCGGGCCGCAGCCGCATCGTCTCGCGCAGGGCCGTGAAGGGCAGCGTGGCAGGGTCCGCCACCACCGGCCCCGGTGCAGCGGCCACGATCACCGCCTCGGCGATGGGCTGGAAATGGGCGCGGAAATGCACGCTGGATTTCAAAGCGAGGATCTTCTGCGCCGAGGGCTCCACGCCCAGTTGCTGGAAGATGGACTGGTCATGCGCCTGCATCTTGCGGCTGACGATCACCACCCGCACGCCGCCAATTCGCAGCAGCGCCGAAGGCCCCAGATCGGCCGGATTGCCCTTCCCCATTGGCCCGGTGAGCGTGAAGCGCCCATCGCTCAGCGCCTCCACCACGCCATCAATCTGCAATGGCACGCCGTCGCTTTTGCCGCCCAGGGCCAGGCTGACCGCCCCACCCACGCCCGCCGCGTGGCAGGCCAGCGCACTCTCGGCATCGTTCATCGGCGCCAGCACCGCACCTTGCGCATCCTGGCGGATCAGTTCGGCGAGAAGCCCGGTCGTGTCGCCATGCCCGCCGCCGCCGGGATTGTCCTGTGTATCGGCGATGACCACGGGGCGCGCGCTGCTGACGGAGATGCGGATCGCCTCGGCCACTGCCAAATCCGCCTCCTGCACGGCACCGGCGAAGGCCACCTCACGCGCTAAAATTTCCTTGGCGAGCGCATCGGCCGCATTTGCCGCAGCCTCAGTGGTTTCGGCATAGGCGGCGATGGCCTGGCCGCAGCCGGCGAAATCCGCATAGGGAAAGCCGAAGCAATAGGCGAGTTCCACCACGCCCGCTTCCAGTTCCGCACGCTCCGCCATCACGCCCGCCATCGGCTCCACCATGGTGCATTGGCTGGTGATGGGAATGAGGAAATCCAGCTCGCGGAATTCCATCGCCCAGGGGCGGGCGCGCTGGATGCGCTGGATCAGCAGGCCCATGGCGCGGCGGCCCACCGCCAGCATGTCCACATGCGGATAGGTGCGGTAGGGCACGATCACATCGGCGCGCTTTGCCATCTCGCGCGTCATGTTGGCGTGCGGGTCGAGCGTGACGGCAAGCGGCATCGCATCACCCACCACGGCACGCACGCGGCGCATGAGTTCGCCCTCTGCATCGGGATAGTCATCGCTGACCATAGCGCCGTGCAGATCGAGGAAGACGCCATCCAGCGGCGCGGCCTCCAGCGTTTGCGAGAGCGTATCCACGATCATCGCGCTGATGCGTTCGAAGGCCTCGCGCGTCACGGGGCCGGCGGGGTTGGCGAAGCACCATCCCAGGGGCGCGATGCTCACGCCATGCAAAGCCGCCTCGCTGATCGCGCTGCCCGCGCAGGTGGATGTGCCCGCGAGCCCGGCCAACATCGCATCCGGGCGTTGCAGGGCCGGAAGCCCGCCGGGCTTGAGGAAATCCTGCCAGTTGGTGGCGATGGGCGCGAAGGAATGGCTCTCGTGCAGGAAGCCGGCAACGGCGATTCGCATCAGGTGTGATCCTTGGATTGGGCGGCGGCGAGCACGGCGTCCGCCAGCACAAGCAGGCCGGCCTCGGCCCATTCGGGCGTGATGCTCTCCGCCTCATTGTGGCTGATGCCGCCATGGCAGGGCACGAAGATCATCGCCGCCGGCACCCGCCGTGCGACATAGACGGCGTCATGCCCGATGCCAGTCGGCATTTCCTGCCAGGATAGACCGCGCGCCTCGGCCGCCGCGCGCAGATGGCCAACAAGGGTCGCATCGAAGGGCGTAGGCGGCGACTGCCAGAAATCAATGACGGTGATGCGTACGCCCCGGCGCGCGGCAATCTCGGCGGCGCGGGCGCGCAATTCCGTGCCCATCCAGGCAAGTTGTGCCGTATCGCCATGCCGTGTGTCCACGCTGAACCAGATGCGCGAGGGCGCGATGTTGCGGCTGTCCGGATATACCGTCACGCGCCCCACCGTGCCGCGGCCAAGCTCGCCCGAGGGGGCACGCGCGGCCAGCGCGATCTCCTCCACCGCAGCCATCAGCGGTGCTGCGGCCATCAGTGCATCGCGCCGGCCCTCCATCTGGCTGCCGCCATGCGATTCCTCGCCCTCCACCGTCACATCATACCAGGCCTGGGCGAGGGCATGGGTGACGACGCCGATGCTCTTGCCTGCGCGCTCCAGGATCGGCCCTTGCTCAATATGCAGTTCGAGATAGCCGGCCATCTCGGGAAGCTTGGTACTGCCCTGCCAGCCGATACGGCGCAGTTCATCGCCATAGCGCAGGCCCTCGGTGTCGGTCTTCTCCAGCACTTCCGCCTGCGTAAAGATGCCCAGCGCCGCGCCGCTGCCCATCATGGGGGGCGAGAAGCGCGAACCCTCCTCATTGGTCCAGTTCACCAGCATCAGCGGCGCCTCGGTCTCCGCCCCCGCTTCGTGCAGCGCGCGGAGAATCTCCAGCCCCGCCAATACGCCCAGCACACCGTCGAATTTCCCGCCCGTGGGCTGGGTGTCGAGGTGGCTGCCAAAGCCGATGGGCTTGAGCGTGGCGTCACGGCCCGGGCGAAGCAGCGCCATATTGCCGAATGCATCCACGCTCAGCGTGCAGCCGAGCTTCGCCGCGCGCTCCGCCAGCCAGGCGCGGCCCTCGGCATCGAGATCGGTCAGCGCCTGGCGGTTGCAGCCGCCCTTCGGTGTGCCGCCGATGCGCGCGATGTCGTGCAGATCGTCCCAGAGACGCGCGCCGGAGAGTGGCAGATTATGCATGCTCAACCCCACACCATTCCGCCATGGTCAGCGCGATGCTGCGCGTGATGCCGTGGATGCTCTCCACGCCCACGCTTTCATCAATGCCATGGATATCCTGCGCATCGGGCCCGAACACAGCGCAGGGCGTGTCTTGATACAGCACGAAGTGGCGCCCATCGGTCAGGCCCGTCGCCGGATAATCCCGCAAGGCGGAGCCGGTGACTTCGGCGTAGCTGCGCTGGGCCAGTTGGCTGATTGCAGTGTCCGTCGGGAAGACGCAGGCATCGGCCATGAACCCCTTGAATTCCAGCTTCACCTGCGCACCGCGCAGCCGTTCATGCGTCGCGGCCTGGGCTACCAGCGCCTCAATATCAGCGCGCGTCTGCCGTGCCGAATAGCCCAGCATCACACCCACCCGCAGGCCGATGCGGCAGCGCGTGGCAACCGAGGAGTTCCACTCACCCCCCTGGATCGTGCCGAGGTTCACATTCACCGGATGGTTCACGCCATGGAAGGCGGCGTGGATATTCTCGCCGCGATTGCGCTCCGCCTCGTAATCCTTGAAGGCGCCTGCGATGATGCCCGCCGCCTCGATGGCGTTGATCCCCGCCTGCATGTCGCGCACATGGGCCGGCCGGCCGCTCACCGTCACCCAGGCCCAAACCACGCCGACCTCGGCCGTGTAGAGCGCATCCAGCCCCGGCCCGGGTTCGGGGATGATGACGGCATCCGTGCGCGGCAGGGCCAGCATGCAGGCCAGCGCGCCATTGCCGGTGCATTCCTCCTCGATCACGGAATGCATCTGCACCTCGGCCGCTGGTTGCAGGCCGGCACGCTTAAGTGCGGCGAAGGCCATGCAATAGCTGACAATGCCCGCCTTCATGTCGCCTGCGCCGCGCCCATGGACGCGCCCGTTCCGCATCGTGGGATCATAGGGCGGCGTCTCCCACATATCGGCGGCACCTTCGGGCACCACGTCCACATGGCCTTGCAGCACCAGGCTGCGCCCACCCCCTCCGCGCGGTTGATGCAGCGCCACGACATTGTCGCGCCCCGCATAATCAATCAACGGCGGCGAGAAGCCCGGATGGCCGGCCAGCTTCGCCGGATCGGTCGCGATGCGCTGCGGCACAAGCCCCAGATGCCGATACAGCCGCTCCATCTCATTCAGCGCCGAGGCCTCATTGCCCAGCGTTGAAGGGCAGCGGACCAGGCGGAACAGCCAGTCCAGAGTCTCCTCACGCAGCGAATCGGCGGCCTGAAGGATGGCGCGTCGCGCGCCTGGATCAAGTTGGGTCATGGCATGCAGAACACCAGCGCGCGGCCTGGTTGT